>NZ_KV787817.1:192092-309704 GCF_001807145.1 Enterobacter sp. HMSC16D10 | reverse complement strand
CCGGGTGGCGGCTACGCCTTACCCGGCCTACATGTGGAGTGGACCTTTACTGCACGGCAAATTCTTTATCCAGCTTGCTGTACCCCAGCCCGTTAATCTTCTTCACTTTGATCTGCACCGGAATACGCTCTTTCATCGCCTCGACGTGGCTGATCACGCCAATGGTTTTCCCGGTGGCGTTCAGCGCGTCGAGCGCATCCAGCGCGGTATCCAGCGTCTCACTGTCGAGCGTGCCGAACCCTTCATCCAGGAACAGGGAATCGATTCGCGTTTTATGACTCACCAGATCGGAAAGCGCCAGCGCCAGCGCCAGGCTGACCAGGAAGCTCTCGCCGCCGGAGAGGGTGCGGGTATCGCGGACCGCATCCGCCTGCCACGTATCTACCACTTCCAGCTCCAGCGCGTCGCTGGCCTTACGCTGCAATAAGTAACGCCCGTGCAGACGGTTAAGCTGCTGGTTAGCCAGCCAGACGAGATTGTCCAGCGTCAGCCCCTGGGCGAACTTACGGAACTTGTCGCCGGTGCTGGAGCCGATCAGCGCGTTCAGATAACCCCAGTCATCCGCCTGGCGCGCGGCCTCTTCAATTTGCTGCATCAACGCCAGCTGGTGCTGCCGGTTATCGCTGTCCTGCTTAAGCTGCTGGCGGATCTCGCCCTGATGCGTGGTGTTCTCGCGCAGCTGTTGCGCCAGCTGCTGCAGCTGGCTTTGCAGCGTGGCGGCATCGGCGTCGAGCCCTTCCGGGCGCAGCGCCAGATGAGACTGCAGCTGCTGGTTAGCTTGCCCGGACAGCGCCGCGGCCTGCTGGATCTGGTTTTCCAGCGACTGTTTCAGCTGTTCAAGGTGGCGAATAGCATCGTCATCCAGCAGGGCGGCAAGAAACGCGTCCTGGTCGGCAAAGCAGCTCGCCGAGCGCGCCGCGGTGAACTGCGTCTGCGACTGCTGCAGGCGCTCTCGCTCCAGCCCTTCCTGCTGCTGTTGCGCGGTCAGCTCGCTTTGCAGCGACACGCACTCGTCGTGGATGGCGCGCCAGTTATCAGGAATAACCGGTTCGGCGTCTTCGCTGTTCGTTGCCGGAAGCGCGTCGAGCAGCGGCTTCAGGGCGTTTATGCGTTCCTGAAGCACGCCGTGCTGCGTTTGCTTCTCCTGCCACTGCGCGAATTCCGCTTCGCGGGCCTGAAGCCAGGCGACTTCCTGACCCTCTTCAGGTGCGTTAAGTGAGAGCGCGAGCAGGGCATGTTCCAGCGCCTGCCGCGTGGCCGCCAGCTGCTGCTGATACTGCCGCTCCTGCGCGTCCTGTTCGTTGAGCTGGTTCTGCAGGGTGAGACGCTGACTGAGCTGATAAAGCTGGCGCTCGTACTGTTCCTGTTCGTTCAGCCATGGCGCGATATCGTCCTGAATATTCAAGGTAATGTTCAGGGACGTGCAGGCTGCCACCCACTCTTTAGTGAGCGCTTGCTCTTCCTGAGAAAGCGTCTGCGCGTCGTCTGTCTCGCGCTGGATCTGCTGAGTCAGGGCATTGACCTGTCCCAGCACCAGCAGGCCTTCCTCTTTAAGGGCGACGACCTCTTTTTCCAGGGCATCACGGCGGCGCTGGTTATCCGTCAGCTCAAGCGACTGATATTGCTCAACGGCGGGATGTTCACAGGAACCGCACAGCGGACAGGGTTTGCCCGCCTCAAGCCGGGAGCGGTAATGCTCCAGCTTCTTAATTGTTGCTTCGGTTTCGCACAGGGCTTTTAGATCGAGATAGTGCTGGTTTTTCTCTTTGTACTGCTGGCGGCGCAGCGTCAGCGTTTCATTGAGTTTATTTTGTTCGGCCTGGGCCTTCTGCACGCTTTCACTGCTCTGGCGCAGGCGCTTTTGCAGCGGCTGATAGCGGGCATGCAGCGACGTCAGCTGCTGGCGCAGCGTGCGGGACCTGGACTGCTGCTCCATGGCCGCGCTGACCTCATCCGCCGTCAGCGTCAGCGCGTTTTCCGGCATCGCAGCCAGCCTGTTGCGTAATTCACCTATCCGCGCAGCAAGCGAGGCTAACTGCGTTTTATCGCGGTTAAGCTGAGAGAACTGGGCGCGCCAGCCTGCAATCTCCTGGCCTAACAGACGATAGCGCTCGTGCTCCGTCAGCCACTGCGCCAGCGCCGTCAGTTCGGCCTGTAGCTGCTCGTGGTTACGCAGGGCGGTATTGCGAATACGTGAACGCAGCGCGGTTCTGGCTTGTAAGCGAGTATTTACTTCGATAATTCGCTGCTGCGTTTGTGCCAGACGCGCGGTTTGCTCCTGCTGATGCTCCCAGAGCGGTCGCAGCTGGGCGGCGGGCAGAGCAAGCTGCAGTTTTGCCAGCTCAGGCGCAGCTTCCGTCAGCGCCTGTTGCGCCTGCTGCTGCATCGCGGCGGCGCGCTGTTGCTCGCGCACGAGCTCATCATGGCGCGTAAGCCACTGAAAATGTTTCTGTTGGTTTTGCTGCTGTTCCAGCAGGGTTTTCTCTGCGTCAGTAAGTGCCTGCAAACTTTGCTGTAACTGCTGCTGTTGTTCTTCGCTCAACAGCACGACGCCCGCCGCCTGCGCCTCGCACTTTTCAAGCACGCTGCGGGCCGCTTTGTGTTTCTCAAACACCATGGCGGAAATCTGACCGTAGATTTCGGTGCCGGTCAGCTCTTCCAGCAGCTCGGCGCGATCGCTCGGCTTGGCATTAAGGAAGGCGGCAAACTGCCCCTGAGAGAGCAGCATCGAGCGGGTAAAGCGCCCGTAGTCCAGCCCGGTGAGTGCGGCGGTTTGCTCCAGCTTATCCGTCACTTTGTCGGCCAGGATTTTGCCATCTTCGCAGCGCGCCAGCTCCACGCGCGGCGCCTGCAGGTTACCGTCCGGCTGGTTGCGCGCCCGGTTCTGGCTCCAGAAGGCGCGATAGGCGGTGCCTTTTACCTCGAACTCCACTTCCGCCAGACATTCGGCGGTGTCGCGGGTCATCAGGTCATTTTGCGCCTGGGAGACTTTATTCAGGCGCGGCGTTTCGTGATAAAGCGCCAGACAGATGGCGTCGAGCAAGGTGGTTTTACCTGCCCCGGTTGCGCCGGTGATGGCAAACAGCCCGTTGCTGGCAAACGGCTCAGCGGTAAAGTCAATTTTCCACTCGCCCTTGAGGGAGTTGAGATTTTTCAGGCGCAGGCTCAGAATTTTCATGCGTTTTCTTCCTCATCATTGAGCGCATGCAGGGTATGGCTGAACAGTTCGCTGAGTCTTGCGCGCTTCGCATCGTCAATCTCCTCCTGTGAGAGCCTGCGTTCAAATACCTCTTCGACCCCCAGTTCACTGAGCGTTTCGCGTTGAGCGCTTAGCAGAATTTTCTCGCGCTGCTCGCGGCTGCGGCGCACCAGCAAGACCTCTACCGGCAGGTCTTCGGTCAGCGCCTGGATTTTCCGCTGCATATCGTGCAGGTAGTCGTCGGTGGTGATTTCGATGTCCAGCCAGATGGGGGGATCTTGCTCGACGCCGCGCCACTGCTCCAGCTGGGCGGTGATGGCATCGAGATCGCCTTTAAGCACCGCCAGCGGTTGAGTTACGGGCACCTCCAGCGTGTCGACGGCGCTGAGTTTGCCCTCGCGAAAGCTCACCAGATGCACGGATTTGGCTTTGCCCGTTTCGTCAAAGCTGAGCGAAAGAGGCGAGCCGCAGTAGCGGATGTGCTCGCAGCCGCCGACGATCTGCGCCCGGTGGATGTGACCGAGCGCAATGTAGTCGGCGGGCGGGAAGTGCTGCGCCGGAAAGGCATCCAGCGTGCCGATATAGATGTCACGCACGGCGTCACTTTTACTGGCCCCGACGGTGGTGAGGTGCCCGGTCGCAATCACCGGAATCGGCTGGTCACCGCGCAGGGCACAGGCTTCGGCGTGCTGCTGGCGGTAATAATCGGCGATCGCCTGTAACAAATGCTGCTGCTTTTCCGCGCCCGACAGCCCCGCCTGGCTTTGCACGATGTCGCGCGGACGCAAAAAGGGAATCGGACACAGTACCGCCCCGGGCGACCCGTCGCGCTTTTTCAGGATCTGCGGGGCGTGCCCGGCGCTGGCGACGACGGTGGTATTGAGAAACGCCAGGATGTCGCGGGATTCGTTAAGCGTCGCGACGGAATCATGGTTGCCGGCGACAATCACCAGATGACAGCCGGTTTGCTGCAGATTCACCACGAAGCGGTTGTACAGCTCACGGGCATAGCTCGGCGGCGAGCCGGTATCAAAAATATCTCCCGCCACGATAATCGCGTCCACCTCATGCGTCCGGGCCGTTTCCAGCAGCCAGTTCAGGAACGCTTCATGTTCAGCCGCACGGCTTTTGCTGTAAAAATTTTGACCCAGATGCCAGTCCGAGGTGTGAAGTATGCGCATAGCTGATCCGTGGCAAAAAAGAGAAAGCAGGATTATAAACGTTCAGAGAAGGGAAAATAACCGCTGTAATAAAACAACAGTTTGCCATTTATAGTGGTACTGTTTTTCATAAATCTGTCATAAATCTGACGCATAATGGCGCCGAATTACAAACTTGTAACGTAAATAAGATAAGACAGGGCAAAGTATGGCGAGACGTATTCTGGTCGTAGAAGATGAAGCTCCAATTCGTGAAATGGTGTGCTTCGTGCTCGAGCAAAACGGCTTCCAGCCGGTTGAAGCGGAAGATTATGACAGCGCAGTGAACCAGCTGAATGAACCCTGGCCCGATCTGATTCTGCTGGACTGGATGCTGCCCGGCGGCTCCGGACTGCAGTTTATCAAACACCTGAAGCGTGAAGCGCTGACCCGCGACATCCCGGTTGTGATGCTTACGGCGCGCGGAGAAGAAGAGGATCGTGTGCGCGGTCTGGAGACCGGCGCGGACGATTACATTACCAAACCGTTCTCCCCCAAAGAGCTGGTGGCCCGCATTAAAGCCGTGATGCGCCGTATTTCGCCGATGGCGGTGGAAGAGGTGATTGAGATGCAGGGGCTGAGCCTTGATCCGACTTCTCACCGCGTGATGACCGGTGAAAATCCCCTCGACATGGGGCCTACCGAATTTAAACTTCTGCACTTCTTTATGACCCACCCGGAACGCGTGTACAGCCGCGAGCAGTTGCTGAATAACGTCTGGGGAACTAACGTGTATGTCGAAGACCGGACGGTTGACGTACATATCCGCCGCCTGCGAAAAGCGCTGGAACTGAGCGGCCACGATCGCATGGTGCAGACGGTCCGCGGCACGGGTTATCGTTTTTCTACCCGTTTCTGAACAATGACAGGAGTGTGACGCGTGCTGGAACGTCTGTCATGGAAAAGGCTCGTCTTTGAACTGATCTTATGCTGTATTCCGGCCTTCATTCTGGGGGCCTTTCTTGGACATCTGCCGTGGTTTCTGCTGGCGTCGGTCACCGGGCTGCTGATCTGGCATTTCTGGAACCTGCTGCGCCTCTCCTGGTGGCTGTGGGTTGACCGAAGCATGACGCCGCCGCCCGGAAGCGGCAGCTGGGAGCCGCTGCTGTACGGTCTGCACCAGATGCAGATGCGAAATAAAAAGCGCCGCCGCGAGCTGGGAAGCCTGATTAAGCGTTTTCGCAGCGGTGCGGAGTCGCTACCGGATGCGGTCATTCTGACCACCGAAGAAGGGACGATCTTCTGGTGTAACGGCCTGGCGCAGCAGCTGCTGGGCCTGCGCTGGCCGGACGATAATGGCCAGAATATCCTCAACCTTCTGCGTTATCCTGAGTTTACGCTGTACCTGAAAAAGCGTGATTTTACCCGTCCGCACAATCTCAAGCTCAATAACGGTCGCCATCTGGAGATCCGCGTGATGCCCTACAGCGATAAGCAGTGGCTGATGGTGGCGCGCGATGTCACCCAGATGCACCAGCTGGAAGGGGCGCGCCGCAACTTCTTCGCCAACGTCAGTCACGAATTGCGTACCCCGCTGACCGTGCTGCAGGGCTACCTGGAGATGATGCAGGAGCAAACGCTGGAAGGTGCGCCGCGTGAAAAAGCGCTGCACACCATGCGCGAGCAAACGCACCGGATGGAAGGCCTGGTGAAGCAGCTGCTGACGCTCTCGAAGATTGAAGCAGCACCCACGCTCGCGCTGAATGACACCATTGATGTGCCAATGATGCTGCGGGTCGTGGAGCGTGAAGCGCAGACGTTAAGCCACAAAAAGCACCACCTGACCTTTGAGGTCGACAACACGCTAAAGGTGCTGGGCAGTGAAGATGAGCTGCGCAGCGCTATCTCCAACCTGGTGTATAACGCGGTAAACCATACGCCGGAAGGGACGGAGATCGTGGTGCGCTGGCAGCATACTCCAACGGGGGCCGAGTTTAGCGTGGAAGACAACGGGCCGGGGATCGCGCCGGAGCATATTCCGCGTCTGACCGAGCGCTTCTATCGCGTGGATAAAGCGCGATCGCGGCAGACGGGCGGAAGCGGCCTGGGGCTGGCGATTGTGAAACACGCGGTGAATCACCATGAAAGCCGTCTCGATATTCAGAGTACCCTGGGTAAAGGAACCCGCTTCAGCTTCGTGATCCCGGAACGATTAATTGCCAAAAAGATCGCCTGACGGCAGGCGTGTCATTTTACCTTTCCACGGGTCAGCCATCGCTGGCCCGTTTGCTTTGCAGTCAAGCGAAACGCGTGTGAATTTTATACGGCTGGCTGTTTTTTGTTCGCATGATTAGCCATGGGTTTTTCTTATAATTAGCGTATTGTGCTGGAGTGTATTTTCATGCTGGCATATTGTTCTGGTTTTACGATCCCACCTTGCCTTTAAACGTTATAAGCGTTTAAATTGCCCCCCAGATACTGTCAGACCGACTGTATTTGCGTGGTAAATCGAAAAACTATTCTTCTCCACGCCAGGACGGGAGCATATCCCGCTAAAATTGAGCAAATTTTCGGCTGTATCGTCCCGTCAGGGGCAGCGAAAATCTCAATGTTTTCAACACCACATCCACAGGCAGTAAGGTTTTATGACCCATCACTTAAAATCGCGTGACATCATCGCGCTGGGCTTTATGACATTTGCGCTGTTCGTTGGCGCAGGCAACATCATTTTCCCTCCAATGGTTGGCTTACAGGCGGGTGAACACGTCTGGACCGCCGCGTTTGGTTTCCTGATTACTGCCGTGGGTCTGCCGGTGCTGACCGTCATCGCGCTGGCGAAAGTCGGCGGCGGTGTGGATAGCCTCAGCACCCCGATTGGCAAAGTGGCGGGCGTTCTGCTGGCTACCGTCTGCTACCTGGCCGTGGGTCCGCTGTTTGCCACCCCGCGTACCGCGACCGTTTCCTTCGAAGTGGGTATTGCTCCGCTGACCGGTGACGGCGCGATGCCGCTGTTCATCTACAGCCTGATCTATTTCGCTATCGTGATTCTGGTTTCCCTCTATCCGGGCAAGCTGCTGGATACCGTGGGTAACTTCCTGGCTCCGCTGAAAATTGTGGCGCTGATTGTTCTGGCGGTGGCGGCTATCGTCTGGCCTGCAGGCCCGATTAGCGACGCGATGGACGCCTATAAAAACGCCGCGTTCTCTAACGGCTTTGTGAACGGCTACCTGACGATGGATACGCTGGGCGCGATGGTGTTTGGTATCGTTATCGTTAACGCCGCGCGTTCCCGCGGGGTGACCGAAGCGCGTCTGCTGACCCGCTACACCATCTGGGCTGGCCTGATGGCCGGTGTAGGCCTGACGCTGCTGTATCTGGCGCTGTTCCGCCTGGGCTCCGATAGCGCGATGCTGGTCGACCAGAACGCCAACGGTGCGGCTATCCTGCACGCCTACGTCCAGCACACCTTCGGTGGTGCAGGCAGTATGCTGCTGGCGGCGCTCATCTTCCTGGCCTGCCTGGTTACCGCGGTTGGCCTGACCTGCGCCTGTGCTGAGTTCTTTGCGCAGTACCTGCCGCTCTCTTACCGTACCCTGGTGTTTATCCTTGGTATCTTCTCCATGGCGGTATCCAACCTCGGTCTGAGCCACCTGATTCAGGTCTCTATTCCGGTACTGACGGCGATCTATCCGCCGTGCATCGTGCTGGTGGTGCTGAGCTTCACCCGCCCGTGGTGGAACAACTCCTCACGAATTATTGCGCCAGCCATGTTTATCAGCCTGATTTTTGGTATCCTTGACGGGATTAAAGCATCAGCGTTCGCTGAAATTCTGCCAGCCTGGACACAGCGTCTGCCGCTGTCCGAGCAGGGTCTGGCCTGGCTGATGCCTACCGTTGTTGCACTGGTTCTGGCGGTTATCTGGGATCGTGCTGCAGGGCGTCAGGTCGCATCGAACGCCCATTAATCAACGGCAACAAACTGTTTAACCACGGGGCTTAAGGCCCCGTGGTTTTTTGTTTTTTTCGTGTTGAATGGCAAGATTTAAATGGAAAGCACTAACAAACTTAAACGTGGATTGAGCACGCGCCACATCCGCTTTATGGCGCTGGGCTCTGCTATTGGCACCGGTCTTTTTTATGGCTCGGCAGATGCCATCAAAATGGCCGGTCCAAGCGTGCTGCTGGCGTACATCATCGGCGGCGTGGCGGCGTATATCATCATGCGCGCCCTCGGCGAAATGTCGGTTCATAACCCCTCCGCCAGCTCCTTCTCCCGCTACGCGCAGGAAAACCTCGGCCCGCTGGCCGGGTTTATCACCGGCTGGACCTACTGCTTCGAAATCCTGATTGTGGCAATAGCCGACGTAACGGCGTTTGGCATCTACATGGGCGTCTGGTTCCCGGCGGTGCCGCACTGGATCTGGGTGCTGAGCGTGGTGTTGCTCATTTGCGCCGTCAATCTGATGAGCGTGAAGGTGTTCGGCGAGCTGGAGTTCTGGTTCTCCTTCTTCAAGGTCGCCACCATTATCATCATGATTGTGGCCGGTTTCGGGATCATCATTTGGGGGATTGGCAACGGCGGGCAGCCGACCGGGATCCATAACCTCTGGAGCAACGGCGGCTTCTTCAGCAACGGCTGGCTCGGCATGGTGATGTCGCTGCAGATGGTGATGTTCGCCTACGGCGGTATCGAGATTATCGGTATTACTGCCGGGGAAGCGAAAGACCCGGAGAAATCCATTCCGCGCGCCATCAACTCGGTGCCGATGCGTATTCTGGTGTTTTATGTGGGTACGCTGTTTGTGATCATGTCCATCTACCCGTGGAATCAGGTGGGTACCAACGGTAGCCCGTTTGTCCTGACTTTCCAGCATATGGGCATTGCCTTTGCGGCTAGCATTCTGAACTTTGTGGTGCTGACCGCGTCGCTTTCGGCGATCAACAGTGACGTCTTTGGCGTGGGGCGTATGCTGCACGGCATGGCGGAGCAGGGCAGCGCGCCGAAGGTGTTCGCCAAAACCTCGCGCCGCGGCACGCCGTGGGTGACCGTTGTGGTGATGACCGTGGCGCTGCTGTTCTCGGTTTATCTGAACTACATCATGCCGGAGAACGTCTTCCTGGTGATTGCATCCCTGGCGACCTTCGCGACGGTGTGGGTGTGGATCATGATCCTGCTGTCGCAGATTGCCTTCCGCCGTCGCCTGTCGCCGGATGAGGCGAAAGCGCTGAAGTTCAAAGTACCGGGCGGGGTGGCGACGACCGTCGTCGGGCTGATCTTCCTGGTGTTTATCATTGGCCTGATTGGCTACCATCCGGATACCCGCATTTCGCTCTACGTGGGCTGCGCGTGGATCGTGCTGCTGCTGGTGGGCTGGGTGTTCAAATGCCGCCGCGACCGTCAGCTGGCGGAAGCGCAGTAACATCCTTTTCCCCTCTCCCTGTGGGAGAGGGTTAGGGTGAGGGCATCAGGCCGCACTGATGCCTCCTCCCCCGTCCTCCTCCCCCAATAAATCCCATCATGGTGAGCTATCCTTAACCACCCTGTGGCAAGGTGACGTCAATTTCATCAGAGGGGATTCGTGATGTTAAACGCCTGGCACCTTCCGGTTGCCCCATTTGTTAAGCAAAACAAAGACAACCTTGTGATTACGCTCTGGCTGGCGGGGGAAAACCAGCCCGATCGCGTGACGCTCCGCGCCGAAATCGATAACGAAGAGACCGGGTTGAAAATGCACAAGCTGCGCAGCCAGCCGCAGCCGGGTATTACCGCCTGGCGGGCGAATATCGATCTGAACAGCGGACAGCCGCGCCGCCGCTACAGCTTTAAGCTTTTGTGGAACAACCGCCAGCTGTGGTTTACCCCGCAGGGGTTTAGCCGTTTCCCGCCTGCACGGCTGGAGCAGTTTGCGGTCGATTATCCGGATAACGGCCCGCAGTGGGTTAACGATCAGGTCTTTTACCAGATTTTTCCGGACCGTTTTGCGCGCAGCGAAAAGCGCACTGCCGACCAGGATAAGATCTATTACCACCATGCCGCGGGCCACGACATTATCCTGAAAGCGTGGGATGAGCCGTTAACCGCGCAGGCGGGCGGCTCGACCTTCTACGGCGGCGATCTCGACGGTATCAGCGAAAAGCTGCCGTACCTGAAAAAACTGGGCGTGACGGCGCTGTACCTCAACCCGGTGTTTAAAGCCCCGAGCGTACACAAATACGATACCGAAGATTATCGCCACGTTGACGCGCAGTTTGGCGGCGACGAGGCGCTGCTGCGCTTGCGTAAGAATACGCAAAAAGAGGGGATGCGCCTGATCCTGGACGGCGTGTTCAACCACAGCGGCGATTCGCATGCGTGGTTTGATCGGCATAACCAGTCGATGGGCGGGGCATGTCATAACCCGGATTCGCCGCAGCGCGACTGGTACAGTTTTAACGAGGAGGGCCGCGCGCTGGACTGGCTGGGCTACCCGAGCCTGCCGAAGCTGGATTTCCAGTCGCCAACGCTCGTTAATGAAATCTACGGCGGCGAAGACAGCATCGTCCGACACTGGCTGAAGGCGCCGTGGAATATGGACGGCTGGCGTCTGGACGTGGTGCATATGCTCGGCGAAGCGGGCGGGGCGCGGAACAATCTTCAGCACGTCGCCGGCATAACGCGCTCGGCAAAAGCCGCACAGCCGGAAGCGTTCGTTTTTGGCGAGCACTTTGGTGACGCGCGCCAGTGGCTGCAGAATGATGCGGAAGATGCGGCGATGAACTATCGCGGCTTTACCTTCCCGCTGTGGGGATTCCTCGCCAACACCGATATCTCCTACGATCCAAATCATATCGACGCGGAAACCTGCATGGCGTGGATGGAGAACTACCGCGCCGGGCTGTCGCATCAGCAGCAGCTGCGGATGTTTAACCAGCTCGATAGCCACGATACCGCGCGTTTTAAATCCCTGCTGGGCAAGGATGTCGCGCGTCTGCCGCTGGCGGTGACCTGGCTCTTCACCTGGCCGGGCGTGCCGTGCATCTACTACGGAGACGAGGTGGGGCTGGACGGCAACAACGATCCGTTCTGCCGCAAAACCTTCCCGTGGGCACCAGAGAAACAGGACAAAGTGCTGTTCAGCCTGTATCAGCGGCTGGCGAAGCTGCGTAAGCAGAGTCTTGCCCTGCGCTACGGCGGCTGCCAGGTGGTATACGCTCATGATAACGTCGTGGTCTTTGCCCGCGTTTATAACCAGCAGCGCGTGCTGGTGGCGATTAACCGGGGCGAGGCCTGCGAAGTGGTGCTGGATGATTCACCGCTGCTGAATGTCGCTGCGTGGAAGAGCAAAGAGGGCAAGGCGACAATACAGGACGGCGTGCTGGCGCTGCCTGCAATATCCGCGACGATCTGGTTCGGCAGCTAATACGCTATTGTTTCCACCTTTTAAGATGGCGCAAATGCAACGATTTGTGTCAATCTTAACGGATCGTTTACGGTGAAGGTGGAAACATGGACGAGCTTTACATCCTTGGCTGTTTATTCCTGGTTTTTGCGCTGCTGGTTGCGCCCGTGCTTGCGGTTATCGGGTTTAACCGAAGTACGGCAGCGCGGCAGGAGATTGCCCGGCTGCGCCAGCGCATAGAGGCGCTTGAGCAGCGCGGCGTGCCTGAGAACGCGCCGGAACCGGTGCAGACCGCCGCGCCGGAGGCAATTACCGCGCCAGTGGTGGAGGACGCTCTCGCGCCTGTCGACCCCTGGCGACCCGATATTCCCGCAGCGGTGGCAGAACCCGCTTCTTCTCAGGCCCCGCCCCCTGCGGCAAAACAGCCTTCAGCCTTTGGCGGCATCCTGACGTCGCTGGCGCGCTGGTTCATGCAGGGCAATCCGCTGGCGAAGCTGGGCATTCTGCTGCTCTTCCTCGGCCTCTCTTTCCTGCTGCGCTATACCGTCGAACATTCCCTGTTCCCGCTTGAGCTGCGCCTCGTGGCAGCGGCGCTGTTTGCCGTTGTTCTGCTGGCGATTGGGTGGCGGCTGCGGCACAGGCAGCGCGTCTATGCGTTGATCCTCCAGGGCGGGGCGACCGGCGTGCTCTACCTGACGGTGTTTGGCGCCTTCCGTCTCTGGCAAATGCTGCCGATGACGCTGGCCTTTGCGCTGCTGGTGGTGATCTGCGCGGCGAGCGTCGGGCTGGCGGTGCTGCAGAAGGCCCTGAGCCTTGCCATGCTGGCGAGCCTCGGCGGCTACCTTGCGCCGCTGCTGTTGTCTACCGGGGGCGGCAGCTTTGTCGCGCTGTTCTCTTTCTATCTCCTGCTGTCCATCGGCATTCTTGCTATCAGCATCTGGCAGCACTGGCGCGAGCTGAACCTGCTCGGGCTGTTGTTCACGTTCGGCGTGGGCGGCCTGTGGGGGCTGAGTGATTACCAGCCTGAAGACTATTGGATCTGCCAGCTGTTCCTGATTGCCAATACGCTGATCTTCGGCGTGCTGAGCGTGGCGCTGTCGCTGCGGGCGCAGGAGAAAGGGAAGCAGATCGTTGACGGCGTGCTGCTGTTTGCCCCGCCGCTGATCGGCTTCGGGATGCAGTACGGCATGACCCGACACTGGGAATATGGCCCGGCGCTGAGCGCGCTGGGATACGGCGCATTTTATCTCACCCTCGCGTACCTCGCGCTGCGGCGCTATCCCTCCCTCGGACGGCCGCTGGTCATGGCAGCGCTGGCGATCGGCGGCGGGTTTGCCACGCTCGCCATTCCGCTGGCGCTGTCGGCGCGCTGGACGGCAATGGCCTGGGCGCTGGAGGGGCTGGGTATTCTCTGGCTGGGCGTGCAGCAGCACCAGCGGCGCATGAGCTATAGCGGGACGGCGCTGCTGGTGCTGGCCCTCGGCAGCGCGCTGTGGGCGCAAACGGACGGCGTTACGTCGCTGAGCCTGCTCCTTATCTTCGCCATCCTCAGCCTTTGCTGGCTGGCAGCGGCCTGGCTGTGGCGGACTCTTTTTCTGCCGGTCAGCTGGGCGCTGCTGGCAGGCGGGCTGCTGTTCTGGCTGGTAGCGCAGCTGGGTGCGTCGCAGCTTGTACTCACGAAAGAATTACCGGTTCTGGCGGGCGTGCTGGCGCTGACGGCGGCGTCAGCCTGGTGCTGGCGGCAGGTGGCCGCTCGTCTGGCGTGGCGAGAGCTGGACGCCAGCAAATGGCTGCTGTGGCCGGTTATGCTGCTGATGGTGGGGTATCAGATCTGGCATCAGCAGATCGTTGCCGCCGGCTGGTCAAACCTGGCCTGGTGCGTTGCACTTCCTGCCGCGCTGATGCTGCTGCGGCGCGATGGTGAAAGGGTTCTGCCGCGTATCGCGATGGGGCTACACCTGTCGCTGTGCTGGATGATTTTACTGGCGCTGGCCGCCGAGCTTTACTTGTTTGCCCGGTCTCTGCCGTGGGGCATGGCGGCCTGGGGCAGCGGATTAGCGATGGCCGCAGGCGGCGGGGTGATTATGGCGCTCTCTGCTGCGGTACGGCGTCGCGCGTGGCCGTTCCGGGAATGGCCTGCGCTCTATGCGTGTCTGGCACCGATCCCTGCCGTCGTGGCGCTGCTGGTATTGCTGGTGGTGACCAATTTCCAGGACGGCGTGGTCTATCGTCAAACCTGGCTCCCGCTGGTAAACCCGCTTGAGGAAGGCGCAGCGTTCGCGTTGCTGGGGCTGGTGGTCTTTTATCGGGCGGTGGATCGCTACTACCCGGCATTGCTTGCGCAAGCGCGTCCGTGGCCTGGCGTCGCGCTCATGGCGTTTGGCTTCTGGTGGCTGAACGGTGCGCTGATGCGCGCCCTGGCCTGGTACGGCGACGTGGCCTGGAATATGGCATCGCTGTGGGATTCGCGGCTTATCCAGACCAGCTTTGCCCTGTTCTGGATGCTGAGTGCGCTGGTGGTCATGATCCATGCCACCCGTCGGGCTTCCCGGCAGGAGTGGCTCTGCGGGGCCGCGCTGCTGGGTGTGGTGATGGTTAAGCTGATGCTGGTGGACAGCGCGGGCGGAGGCGGTCTGGCGCGCGCGGTGGCGTTTATCGGCGTGGCGATACTGGTGCTGATCGTGGGCTATTTCTCACCGCTACCGCCAAAAACAGGAGATAAAAAATGAAATGGATGAAAGCGGTAGCGTGTACCGCGCTGCTGGCGCTTTCCGGCCCGGCGTTCTGCGACGAGGTACCGGCGGAATCGCCACGGGACTACGCCTTTGGTCGTTCACTCGACACGTCCGTTCCTTCCCGGTGGTATCGAGTGATGCTGCCGCTTGCCGTCTATGAGCAGAGCACATCCGCGGATCTGCATGATGTTCGCGTCTTTAACCAGTCGGGTGAGCCGGTTCCCTTTAGCCTGATCGCCGCGACGCGCCCGCAGGCCACAGCGCAATCCACGGCGCTGCGCCTCTTTCCGCTGGATGCCTCGCCGCTCGCGGCTGCCTCAGACGCCGGTGACAGCGATAAGATCCGGCTCCGTTCCCGAAACGGCGTTGAGATTGTGCTGGAGGGGCAAAAAGCCGCCGCAGCCGGGCAACATTACCTGCTGAGCTTGCCGGAGCAGACGTCGGGTGAGCTGGCCATATCCCAGCTGCAGCTGCTCTGGAATACCCCGCAGACGCCGTGGCAGGGAACGGCGTCGGTCTATTACAGCGAGGATCTTAAGCGCTGGTATACCCTTCGCGAAGATATGCCGCTGCTGGACGTCGCCAGCGGCCAGGATCGCCTTAAGCTCGATCGGATCGATACCGACACGGTTTTATCTCCCGAGGCGAATCGCTATCTCATGGTGGTGCTGAATACGCAGAGCCAGGGGGTAACGTTGACCGGCGTAAACGCAATCAGCGCACCTGCGCAGGCGGCCCCGGAAGAGATCAATCTTGAGGGGAAAGGGGAGCAGCTATCGACAACCGAAGCGCAGTGGCGCTGGACGCGTCCGCAGCCGCTGAGCGCTGTCAGCATCTCGCTGAACGGCGATGGCGTCCTTCCCGTGGAGATCGCATGGCGGCGTACGGAAAAAGACACATGGCATCCCCTGAAAAAAGAGGTGATTTACCGCCTGGAGGGGAAAACATCCGGATCGGTTTCGCTTAACGGGGACCTGGTGCAGGCCGTGAAAATCACCACGCTGAATGCGCGTCTGCCAGAATACCTGCCGAGCGTCACGGGGCATCGCGACCGCTATGACCTGGTGTTCAACGCGCAGGGTAAAGCGCCGTACGTGCTCGCCTGGGGCAACGGCGCCGCAAAGCCTGCACAGGTGGAACCTGACATGCTGATCCCAGCCGATCTGCGCAAGACCTATGATATGGCGAACCTGCCGCAGGCCGATATTCTGGATGATGTCGCGTTGGGCGGTGAGGGGCGGCTAAACGCCACCTCTGCAGGCGAGCGGGCGAGCTGGATGAACGCCCTGCTGGTGTGGGGCGTGCTGATCGCGGGCGTGCTCCTGCTGACGGGCATGGCCTGGCGCATCTGGCGGGAAACGCAGCGCAAGGCATAAAAAAAGGCCCGCATAAGCGGGCCTTTCTCGTAAACCGTGCCGATTACAGGCTGGATACGTTCTCAGACAGGTATTTAGCTACGCCGTCTGGGGAAGCAGCCATACCTTCTTTACCTTTTTCCCACTGAGCCGGGCACACTTCGCCGTGCTCTTCGTGGAACTGCAGCGCGTCAACCATGCGCAGCATTTCGTCGATGTTACGACCCAGCGGCAGATCGTTCACAACCTGGTGACGAACGATGCCGTTTGCGTCGATCAGGAAGGAACCGCGCAGCGCAACGCCAGCGTCCGGATGTTCGATACCGTAAGCCTGCTGGATTTCGCGTTTGATGTCCGCAACCATTGCGTATTTCACCGCACCGATGCCGCCTTTGTCGACAGGGGTGTTACGCCATGCGTTGTGTACAAACTCAGAGTCGAAGGAGACGCCAACCACTTCTACGCCACGCTTCTGGAATTCTTCATAACGTTTGTCGAACGCGATCAGCTCAGACGGGCAAACGAAAGTGAAGTCCATTGGCCAGAAGAACAGAACGGTCGCTTTACCGTTGGTGTGCTGTTTGAAGTTGAAGTTTTCAACGATTTCACCGTTGCCCAGAACTGCTGCAGCTGTAAAATCCGGAGCCGGACGAGTTACCAGAACCATATGATTCTCCTGTAGATACTAAGGTTATTTGGAACGCAACGCGAGCCAGTATAGAGAGTGTTCATGGATAAGACAAAGAGGTGGTGACAATCGTTCCGCCAGCTTTTACCTATCAATACGAATTCTGTCAGAGCTGTTTGTTTTTCGCCTGCGCCATCATGCGCGGGTAAAACTGCCAGAAGCGGGTCTCCAGCGCATCGTAATGTTCATCCAGGTCATACCAGGAATCCCGCAGCGCATCCAGGCGCGGGCGACGGCTCGCCATCCCATTCAACACGTTCTGAATGAAATCCATCTCGCGATAGCGCTCCAGCCAGCGCTCTGACCACAGGTAGTTATTCAGATTCACAAAGCGCGGCGGCGAGTCGGGCAGAATGATCGACACCTGCTGATGGGCATAACGCACAAATTCCGGCAGGGGAAGCTCTGGCGAGAGCTGTGCCCAGTGGCGCGACAGGAAATGGTCCCACATCACATCAAGCGTGATCGGTGCGACGCGGCGCGTTTCCGGCCGAAACCACGCTTTGGCTTCCGTCACTTCCGGCAGCTTATCCGTTAGTACGTCGATGCGGCGGTGCATAAAAATCCCGTCGACAACCTCAGGGGCGTACGCTTCCGCGGGGTTGCCGCGTACGAAATCGGCCAGCAAATTGCCGGACAGGGAGCTGTCAGCGAGGTGAGCGAGATGCAGGTGAGCGAGAAAATTCATGCGTTTTATTTGTCCGGGGCGGCTAGTTGTTGCAGCAAAAGGGTGTGAGCACTAGACTATGCCGCCTGTTTTTAAGTCACGAGTATACGTCATGCGCGTCGCCGATTTCTCCTTTGAACTACCTGAATCCCTGATTGCTCACTATCCCATGCCTGAGCGCAGCAGCTGTCGTTTACTGTCACTGGATGGGCCAACGGGCGAGCTGACGCACGGTACTTTCACCGATTTGCTCGACAAGCTCAACCCTGGCGATCTGCTGGTCTTTAACAATACCCGCGTGATCCCGGCGCGCCTGTTCGGCCGTAAGGCCAGCGGCGGCAAGATTGAAGTGCTGGTCGAACGTATGCTCGATGATAAACGTATTCTGGCACATATTCGCGCATCCAAAGCGCCAAAGCCGGGCGCGGAGCTGCTGCTGGGCGATGACGAGAGCATCAAGGCGACCATGACCGCGCGCCACGACGCGCTGTTCGAGGTGGAGTTCAACGACGAACGCACGGTGCTCGATATTCTGAACGCCATCGGCCACATGCCGCTGCCGCCGTACATTGAGCGTCCTGACGAAGAGGCTGACCGCGAGC
This sequence comes from Enterobacter sp. HMSC16D10, assembly GCF_001807145.1. Taxonomy (NCBI): domain Bacteria; kingdom Pseudomonadati; phylum Pseudomonadota; class Gammaproteobacteria; order Enterobacterales; family Enterobacteriaceae; genus Enterobacter; species Enterobacter sp. HMSC16D10. Next base: position 291,940 of record NZ_KV787817.1, on the reverse strand, counting down.
TGTACCAGACCGTCTACAGCCAGAAGCCTGGCGCGGTCGCGGCCCCGACGGCAGGCCTGCACTTTGATGAACCGCTGCTGGAAAAACTGCGCGCGAAAGGCATTGAGATGGCGTTTGTAACGCTGCACGTCGGGGCGGGAACCTTCCAGCCGGTGCGCGTGGACAGCATTGAAGACCACATCATGCACTCTGAGTATGCTGAAGTGCCGCAGGATGTCGTGGACGCGGTGCTGGCGGCGAAAGCGCGCGGTAGCCGCGTCGTGGCGGTCGGTACGACGTCTGTGCGCTCGCTGGAGAGCGCCGCGCAGGCCGCGAAAAGCGAGTTGATTGAGCCGTTCTTTGGCGATACGCAGATCTTTATCTACCCGGGTTACCAGTACAAAGTGATTGACGCGCTGGTGACCAACTTCCATCTGCCTGAATCGACGCTGATTATGCTGGTCTCCGCGTTCGCGGGGTATCAGCATACGATGAATGCCTACAAGTCTGTGGTAGAACAAAAATATCGCTTTTTTAGCTACGGGGACGCGATGTTTATCACGTACAATCCGCAGGCTTTGAATGAGCGTGTCGGGGAATAAGTCCGCGGCACCGTTTTACAACGTTGGACTGTTTTTCTGACGTCGGAGAAAAAATGAAATTTGAACTCGATACCACCGACGGTCGCGCGCGCCGCGGTCGCCTGGTGTTTGATCGCGGCGTGGTGGAAACCCCCGCGTTTATGCCTGTGGGCACGTACGGCACCGTAAAAGGGATGACGCCGGAAGAAGTTGAAGCCACTGGCGCGCAGATTATCCTCGGCAATACCTTCCACCTGTGGCTGCGTCCGGGTCAGGAGATTATGAAGCTCCACGGCGACCTGCACGACTTCATGCAGTGGAAAGGCCCTATCCTGACCGACTCCGGCGGTTTCCAGGTCTTCAGCCTGGGCGATATCCGCAAGATCACCGAGCAGGGCGTTCACTTCCGTAACCCGATCAACGGCGATCCGATTTTCCTCGATCCCGAAAAATCAATGGAGATTCAGTACGATCTCGGCTCTGACATCGTGATGATCTTCGACGAATGCACGCCGTATCCGGCCGACTGGGACTACGCCAAGCGTTCCATGGAGATGTCTCTGCGCTGGGCGAAGCGTAGCCGTGACCGTTTTGACTCCCTGCAGAACAAAAATGCGCTGTTCGGCATTATCCAGGGCAGCGTTTACGAAGATTTACGCGATATCTCTGTTAAAGGTCTGGTAGAGATAGGTTTTGATGGCTACGCTGTCGGCGGTTTGGCTGTGGGTGAGCCGAAGGAAGACATGCACCGCATTCTGGAGCACGTCTGCCCGCAAATCCCGGCGGATAAACCACGATACCTGATGGGCGTGGGCAAACCGGAAGATCTGGTTGAAGGCGTACGCCGCGGCATTGATATGTTCGACTGCGTCATGCCAACCCGCAACGCGCGTAACGGCCATCTGTTCGTTACCGATGGCGTGGTGAAAATCCGTAACGCGAAGCATAAGAGTGACACCAGCCCGCTCGATTCCGAGTGCGATTGCTATACCTGTCGCAATTATTCTCGCGCGTACCTGCATCATCTCGATCGTTGCAACGAGATTTTGGGCGCGCGTCTCAATACCATTCATAATCTTCGTTATTATCAGCGCTTAATGGCTGGTTTACGTAAGGCTATCGAAGAGGGTAAATTAGAGAGCTTCGTGACCGATTTCTACCAACGTCAGGGGCGGGATGTTCCACCGTTGAACGTTGATTAATTTTAATAATGAGGGAATTTGAATGAGCTTTTTTATTTCTGATGCGGTAGCAGCAACAGGCGCTCCAGCGCAGGGCAGCCCAATGTCTCTGATTCTGATGCTGGTTGTGTTCGGTCTGATCTTCTATTTCATGATCCTGCGCCCACAGCAGAAGCGCACCAAAGAGCACAAAAAGCTGATGGACTCCATCGCGAAAGGCGATGAAGTGCTGACCAACGGTGGTCTGGTCGGTCGCGTAACCAAAGTGGCTGAAAGTGGCTACATTGCAATCGCCCTGAACGACACCACTGAAGTGGTCATCAAACGTGACTTCGTAGCTGCCGTTCTGCCGAAAGGCACCATGAAGGCGCTGTAATCCCAACTTTTCCCAAAGGGAACTGCCGTGTTAAACCGTTATCCTTTGTGGAAGTACATCATGCTGGTCGTCGTGATTCTCGTCGGCCTGCTGTACGCGCTTCCCAACCTGTATGGTGAGGATCCGGCTGTTCAAATCACTGGCGCGCGCGGTGTCGCCGCCAGTGAGCAAACGCTGATCCAGGTCCAGAAAACGTTACAAGAAGAAAAAATTACCGCTAAGTCTGTGGCTCTGGAAGAGGGTGCAATTCTTGCTCGCTTCGACACCACCGACACGCAGCTCCGCGCACGTGAAGCGCTGATGGGCGTGCTGGGTGATAAATACGTCGTGGCGCTTAACCTTGCCCCTGCAACCCCGCGTTGGCTGGCTGCGATGAATGCAGAGCCAATGAAACTCGGTCTTGACCTGCGTGGCGGCGTTCACTTCCTGATGGAAGTGGATATGGATACCGCGCTCGGCAAGCTGCAGGAACAGAATATCGACAGCCTGCGCAGCGATCTGCGTGATAAAGGCATCGCTTACACCACCGTGCGTAAAGAAGATAACTACGGCATGAGCATCACGTTCCGCGACAGCGCGGCGCGCGATCAGGCTGTAGATTACCTGACCCAACGTCATCGTGACCTGGTGATCTCCTCGCAGGGCAGCAACCAGCTGCGCGCGGTGATGACCGATGCGCGCCTGAAAGAAGCGCGTGAATATGCCGTTCAGCAGAACATCAACATTCTGCGTAACCGTGTAAACCAACTGGGCGTGGCCGAGCCGCTGGTACAGCGTCAGGGTGCTGACCGTATCGTGGTTGAACTGCCGGGTATCCAGGACACCGCGCGTGCGAAAGAGATTCTCGGTGCGACCGCAACGCTGGAATTCCGTCTGGTGAATACCAACGTTGACCAGTCTGCTGCCGCTTCTGGCCGTATTCCGGGTGACTCCGAAGTGAAACAGACCCGCGAAGGTCAGCCGGTTGTGCTGTACAAACGCGTGATTCTGACCGGTGACCACATCACCGACTCCACGTCGAGCCAGGATGAATACAACCAGCCGCAGGTTAACATCTCGCTGGATAGCGCGGGTGGTAACATCATGTCTAACTTCACCAAGGACAACATCGGTAAACCGATGGCGACCCTGTTCGTGGAGTACAAAGACAGCGGTAAGAAAGATGCAAACGGCCGTGCTGTGCTGGTGAAAGAGGAAGAGGTGATTAACATCGCCAATATCCAGTCTCGTCTGGGTAACAGCTTCCGTATTACCGGTATTAACAACCCGAACGAAGCGCGTCAGCTCTCCCTGCTGCTGCGTGCCGGTGCGCTGATAGCGCCAATTCAGATTGTTGAAGAACGTACCATTGGTCCAACTCTGGGTATGCAAAACATCCAGCAGGGCCTGGAAGCGTGTCTGGCCGGTCTGGTGGTCTCTATCCTGTTCATGATCTTCTTCTATAAGAAGTTTGGTCTGATTGCGACCTCCGCGCTGATCGCGAACCTGGTGCTGATTATCGGCATCATGTCCCTGCTGCCGGGAGCGACGCTGACCATGCCGGGGATTGCGGGTATCGTTCTGACCCTTGCGGTGGCGGTCGACGCCAACGTACTGATTAACGAACGTATCAAAGAAGAGTTGAGCAACGGTCGCTCTGTTCAGCAGGCGATTGATGAAGGTTATAAAGGCGCGTTCAGCTCTATCTTCGATGCGAACGTAACAACACTGATTAAGGTTCTTATCCTGTATGCAGTGGGTACTGGCGCGATCAAAGGCTTTGCGATTACAACCGGTATCGGTGTCGCAACGTCAATGTTTACCGCTATTGTCGGCACCCGTGCCATCGTGAACCTGCTGTACGGCGGCAAGCGCGTCAAAAAGCTGTCTATCTGAGGAGTGCGTTGTGGCACAGGAATATACTGTTGAACAATTGAACCACGGCCGTAAAGTCTGGGACTTTATGCGCTGGGACTACTGGGCCTTCGGCATTTCAGGTTTCCTGCTGATTCTGTCCATCGTCATTATGGGCGTGAAAGGCTTTAACTGGGGTCTCGATTTTACCGGTGGTACGGTAATTGAAATCTCCCTGGAAAAACCGGTTGATATGGACCAGATGCGCGAATCGCTGCAGAAAGCGGGCTTTGAAGAGCCGCTGCTGCAGAACTTCGGCAGCAGCCGCGACATCATGGTGCGTATGCCGCCGGTGCACGATGCTAACGGCAGCCAGGAGCTGGGCAGTAAGGTTGTTAGCGTGATTAACGAAACAACCAGCCAGAACGCGGCGGTTAAGCGTATTGAGTTCGTCGGCCCAAGCGTGGGTGCTGACCTGGCGCAGACCGGTGCGATGGCGCTGCTGGTGGCGCTGATCTCCATCCTGGTGTACGTCGGTTTCCGCTTTGAGTGGCGACTGGCGGCCGGTGTGGTTATCGCTCTGGCGCACGACGTGGTGATCACCATGGGCATACTGTCGCTGTTCCACATTGAGATTGACCTGACGATTGTGGCATCCCTGATGTCCGTCATCGGTTACTCACTGAACGACAGTATCGTGGTATCTGACCGTATCCGTGAAAACTTCCGTAAGATCCGTCGCGGTACGCCGTACGAAATCTTTAACGTGTCGTTGACTCAGACGCTGCACCGTACCTTGATCACATCCGGTACCACCCTGATGGTGATCCTGATGCTGTTCCTGTTCGGTGGCCCGGTTCTGGAAGGCTTCTCGCTGACCATGTTGATTGGTGTCACCATCGGTACGGCGTCGTCTATCTACGTTGCGTCCGCCCTGGCGCTGAAACTCGGCATGAAGCGCGAGCACCTGCTCCAGCAGAAAGTCGAAAAAGAAGGGGCGGATCAGCCGTCCATTCTGCCGTAAGGCGACGTTTAGCGCGTTATCGAAATCCCGGTCTGTTGACCGGGATTTTTTTTATCTGCTCCTGACAAACACTCCTGACAGTATGCTGTCAGGAGCCCTGTCGTAGACTCCTTCTGAACCCAAACAACAGGCAGGAGGATGTATGAAAAGCGTCATTAACTGGTTTGAAATTCCGGTCTCGGATATGGATCGCGCCATCAAATTTTATGAGCCGGTGATGCAGCTTGCGCTGCGTCGCGAGAAAATGGACTGTGCGGAGCTGGCGGTTTTCCCGCATGAGGATCCCGCCACCGGAGGCGCCCTGGCAAAATTTGACGGCGTTACACCGTCTTTGCAGGGCGCTATTATTTACCTGCATACTGACAATCTGGCGGCAACGCTCGATCGCATCGCCTCTGCGGGCGGTGAGTGCGTGTTTGGCCCGCTGGAACTGCCGCATGGCATTGGCACTATCGCCTTGTTTACCGACAGCGAGGGTAACCGCGTCGGCCTCCATCAACCTGCCTGAGAGCGAACTAAGAGATGACCCGACGCGCTGACCGTTTGTTTCAGATTGTGCAGATCCTGCGGGGCAGGCGTCTGACAACGGCAGCGCATCTGGCGGACCGGCTTGGCGTGTCCGAGCGCACGGTCTACCGCGATATCCGCGACCTGTCGCTTTCCGGCGTGCCGGTGGAAGGTGAGGCGGGGAGCGGATATCGGCTCATGTCGGGCTTTGACCTGCCGCCGCTGATGCTGACAAATAAGGAGTCCGAGGCGCTGATTGTCGCCATTCGCCTGCTCAAAACCTGGGGCGGAGAATCGCTGTCGCGCGAGCTGGAGTCGGCTCAGGAAAAGGTGCTGGCGATTCTGCCCGAGGAGAGCCGTCGAAAGGCGGAGCAGACGCGGATCTACGCCCCGGATTTTTGCATGCAAAGCCACTCCCGCAGCGATTTTGACAGGATCCATCAGGCAATTTCCGCCCAGCAGGTGCTGGCGCTGCATTACCGTGATGAAGCAGGACAGCTGTCTAATCGTGAGGTTCAGCCGCTGGGGCTATTCTTCTGGGGAGAGCGCTGGCTGCTGGCGGCGTGGTGTGAACGGCGCGATGACTATCGCTGTTTCCGGCTCGACAGATGCCTCAATATTGTGGCTACGGAAAGGCGGTTTAGCGAAAGTGCGGACAGGTCTTTGGCGGATTTTTTGCGCAAGGTGAGGCAGTAAAAAGCCGGGTGGCGGCTACGCCTTACCCGGCTACATTTGGGTCGGAGGCCCGGTAAGCGTAGCGCCACCGGGCGAAACCCGCACTGATTAGAAGTTGTAACCTACAACCAGGTAACCACCCCAACCGGTAGAACGGACGCTGAAGTCGCCGTTGCCGAAGTTCAGGCTGGCGTCGTCGTTCCACTGACCACCGTTGTGCCAGTAACGTGCCACAACAGAGTAGTGCCAGTGATCGTAGTTCAGCGCCAGAATGTGGCTGGAGGCGATGGAGTTATTGGTACGTGCTTTCTTACCGTTCAGGTCACGGAAATCGTTGTCACCCAGGTCTGAACCCCAGTCAAAGTTGGTGAAGCCGATATAGCTCAGGTTACCGCCCCACAGTTGGGTAATAGGCACAAAGTATTTCACTTTGAAACGGTAGCCATCCCACTCGTTTTCGTTCGCGGCACCGTAGTTCTGCCACTGATACTTAGCGTACACGTTCAGAGACAGGCTCATTGGCAGACCGGTGTCGATGTCCGTACCCAGACCCATGTACCAGGTGCTTTGTTCCTGAGAATCGTTGCGGCCCATGTCGTAAATGTAGTTATTCGCGAAGTACCACTCTTTGAACGGCCCGAAGCTTAGGTCGGTGCCGGTCAGCTTATCGATAGAGAAGCGTGGTTCGATTTCCATAAACAGCGGAGAGCCGTTGTTCCAGATACCTTTCGCATCGGTGTTACCACCAAAGAATACTGGCAGATCGACGTAGCCGTAGAAATCAAACCAGTCTTTCTTGGCGAACGCTTCATATTCCAGGTAGGTATCGTTACGAATCTGAGGTCCGAAACGCGTGTGGTAGCTGCCGACCACGTTAACGCTCTGGTGCCACCAGTCGGAGAGGTATTGTGGTTTGTCGTTTTCCGCTGCGTTAACAGTGAAAGAAGAGGACAGTGCCAGCACGGCGCCAGCTGCGAGTAATGTTTTTTTCATAATCATGCCACTGATTGAAATTCCCTTCCGGGAGTGAAAAATGCGCGAATTGCGTTTCTAAATATTTCGTGTTTCTGCGGTGCCTATTATAGGAATCCCTGCTCACAAAAATATGTGTTGTTTCACATATCTCTCATACGCGTAATCGATTGCGTTCACGTTTGCGTACTTTAAACGGCCGGGATTGTAGCGGCAATCATTTATGTTGCCAATCCATACGAAATGTAAATGTTAGCGGAGTGACATTTCACTCCGCTAAAAAAGAGAGGATTACTGCGCGGCGGGTTGAATGTCGTGAATGCGGATAAAGCCTAACTGTTCCGGCGTAAGGCCGCTTAACTGAAGCGGAATATCCACATCACTGGGTGCTAAAACACTGGCCGGTGCGGTGAAGAGCTGATTCTTCACGTTCACCTCCTGGTAGTTCTCCGTGGTGCCCTGGATCTGGCCCCACTCGACGGTGCCGCTGAAGGCCGGAAGCGGATCGTTGGACTCTCCCTTGATGCGTAATGTTGCGCGAGTACCATCGGCATTCGCCGCCACATTCACCAGAGACATTTTTAGCGTGCCAATCTGGCTGTTCAGCAGGGCAGGCGTATTCGCCCCCGGCAGCAGGTACACCCCGCTGGTAGATTTCGCGTTCAGCGCGTTTTGCTGGGTGATCTTCACCGTTTCTTTGTTTAGCTTGTCCATCGCCGTATTGAGCGTATTGACGCTCTGTTTCATCTGACGGACTTCGGTTTGCTGTGCACAGGCGCTAAGGGTGAAGAGGCTCCCCACCAGCAATATTTTCAGGTAACGTCTTGTCATTGCGTTTATTTCCTTGAAATAACGGATCGTCCTAATGGTAGCCAGCATCATTGTGTCAGACATAGATCCTTTTTCTCAAAAAGCTCTTCCTTTGTTGTCAGGCCAGTTCAGGGTAAAATGAAAATCAGTTAACCAGATAACAGGGATACCGTATGCATTGCCCATTCTGCTCCGCTGTGGATACCAAAGTCATCGACTCTCGCCTTGTGGGCGAAGGGTCTTCAGTGCGCCGTCGTCGGCAGTGTCTGGTGTGTAACGAGCGTTTCACGACCTTTGAGGTGGCAGAGCTGGTCATGCCGCGCGTGGTTAAAAGTAACGACGTACGTGAGCCGTTTAACGAAGAGAAACTGCGCAGCGGAATGCTGAAGGCCCTTGAAAAGCGTCCCGTCAGCGCGGACGACGTGGAGATGGCGTTAAACCACATAAAATCTTACCTTCGTGGTTTGGGTGAGCGTGAAGTGCCCAGCAAGATGATTGGCAACCTGGTGATGGAGCAGCTGAAAAAGCTCGATAAGGTCGCCTATATCCGCTTCGCCTCGGTCTACCGCAGCTTCGAAGACATCAAAGAGTTTGGCGAAGAGATCGCCCGCTTACAGGATTAAGCTCATGCACGATGAGATGTACATGGCGCGAGCCATGAAGCTGGCGCAGCGCGGTCGTTTTACGACCCATCCCAACCCGAACGTCGGGTGCGTTATCGTTAAAGATGGCGAGATCGTGGGGGAGGGCTTTCACTATCGTGCTGGCGAGCCGCATGCTGAGGTTCATGCGCTGCGCATGGCCGGCGAGAAGGCGCGCGGTGCGACGGCCTACGTTACGCTGGAGCCCTGCAGCCATCACGGGCGTACGCCACCGTGCTGCGACGCGCTGATTGCCGCGGGGGTGTCGCGCGTGGTTGCATCGATGCAGGACCCGAATCCGCAGGTGGCGGGACGAGGTCTGTATCGTCTGCAGCAGGAAGGCATTGACGTCAGCCATGGCCTGATGATGCAGGACGCGGAAGCGCTCAACAAAGGTTTCCTGAAGCGCATGCGTACCGGGTTCCCGTATATCCAGCTTAAGCTGGGTGCCTCGCTGGACGGTCGTACGGCAATGGCAAACGGCGAGAGCCAGTGGATAACATCTCCGCAGGCAAGGCGCGATGTGCAACGTCTGCGCGCGCAAAGCCATGCTATCCTCACCAGCAGTGAAACCGTTCTGGCTGACGATCCGGCCATGACCGTGCGCTGGGACGAGCTGAATGCCGATACCCAGGCGCTTTATCCGCAGGAGAACCTGCGTCAGCCGCTGCGTATTGTCATTGATAGCCAGAACCGCGTGACGCCGGAGCACCGCATCGTCCAGCAGCCAGGGGAAACCTGGATTGCCTGCACGAAGGAAGACACGCGTGAATGGCCAGAAGGCGTGCGCAGCATCATAGTGCCGGAACATAACGGGCATCTGGATCTGGTGGTGCTGATGATGCTGCTCGGCAAGCAGCAGGTGAACAGCATCTGGGTCGAAGCGGGCCCGACGCTTGCCGGCGCGCTGCTTCAGGCGGGGCTGGTGGATGAGCTTCTCGTCTACGTTGCGCCTAAACTGTTGGGCAGTGACGCGCGCGGCCTGTTTGTGCTGCCCGGCCTTGAAAAACTGGCCGATGCACCACAACTCAAATTTAGCGAGATTCGTCCGGTAGGTCCGGATGTCTGCCTCCACTTAACGACAGCGTAATTGCTCCCGAAATAGGGAAGCAGTGCGCAAAGTATTATGATAAAATCCGCCCCCCTGCGGGGCCAAATGAACCCGTAAAGGAAGAGTATGAACATTATTGAAGCTGCTGTAGCTACCCCGGACGCTCGCGTCGCCATCACCATTGCGCGTTTCAACAACTTCATCAACGATAGCCTGCTGGAAGGTGCGGTTGACGCCCTGAAACGTATCGGCCAGGTTAAAGATGACAACATTACCGTTGTTTGGGTTCCAGGCGCTTACGAACTGCCACTGGCGGCGGGCGCGCTGGCGAAAACCGGTAAATATGACGCGGTGATTGCGCTGGGTACCGTTATTCGTGGCGGCACTGCGCACTTCGAATACGTTGCGGGCGGTGCAAGCAACGGTCTGGCACACGTTGCGCAGGATGCTGAAATTCCTGTCGCGTTCGGCGTGCTGACCACCGAAAGTATTGAACAAGCCATCGAACGTGCTGGCACCAAAGCCGGTAACAAAGGTGCAGAAGCTGCACTGACCGCACTTGAAATGATCAATGTATTGAAAGCCATCAAGGCCTGATTTTTTTGTAAGGGGAATTCCGTGAAACCTGCTGCTCGTCGCCGCGCCCGTGAATGTGCCGTCCAGGCACTTTACTCCTGGCAGTTGTCCCAGAACGACATCGCTGATGTTGAATACCAGTTCCTGTCAGAACAGGACGTGAAAGACGTTGACGTTCTGTACTTCCGTGAACTGCTGTCGGGAGTGGCGACTAATAGCGCGTATCTCGATGGTCTGATGAAACCTTACCTGTCCCGTCTGCTCGAAGAGCTGGGTCAGGTAGAAAAAGCAGTGTTGCGCATTGCGCTGTTTGAGCTGTCTAAACGTGATGATGTGCCGTACAAAGTGGCCATCAACGAAGCGATCGAACTGGCGAAAACCTTCGGCGCTGAAGACAGCCACAAGTTTGTAAACGGCGTACTTGATAAAGCAGCACCTGCGATCCGTCCCCACAAAAAGTGATCCGCAAACCGGAGTTCTGCATTGCCTGACGGGCAGTGCGGCTCCGGTTTTTTCTTTTATTTGCTGAGGCATAACGTATGGCATGCGGCGAATTCTCCCTGATTGCCCGTTATTTCGACCGTGTCAGAACCTCTCGTCTTGATGTTGAAACCGGCATCGGCGATGACTGTGCACTTCTCAATATTCCCGAAAAACAGACGCTGGCAATCAGCACCGACACCTTAGTGTGCGGACGTCATTTTTTACCGGATATCGATCCTGCCGATCTGGCGTATAAGGCGCTGGCGGTTAACGTCAGCGATCTGGCGGCGATGGGGGCCGATCCCGCGTGGTTAACCCTGGCGCTGACGCTGCCTGAGGTAGACGAAGCCTGGCTTGAAGCTTTCAGCGATGCGCTGTTTGAGCAGCTTAACTACTACGATATGCAGCTGATTGGCGGTGATACCACTGCCGGGCCGCTGTCGATGACGCTGGCGATCCATGGCTATGTACCGCTTGGTCGCGCGCTGAAGCGTTCGGGTGCAAAACCCGGCGACTGGATCTACGTGACCGGTACACCGGGCGACAGCGCCGCGGGCCTGGCGATTCTTCAGGATCGCTTAACCGTGAAGAACGCTGACGATGCGGCGTATCTGGTGAAACGCCATCTGCGCCCGACGCCGCGTATTCTGCACGGCCAGGCGCTGCGCGAGCGGGCAAGCTCGGCTATCGATCTCTCTGACGGGCTGATCTCAGATCTTGGCCATATTCTGAAGGCCAGCGGTGTCGGCGCGCGCGTTGACCTGGATCTGTTCCCGCTGTCAGAGGAACTGCTTCGTCATGTCGAACCTGAGCAGGCGCTGCGCTGGGCGCTGTCCGGTGGCGAAGATTATGAGCTGTGCTTTACCGTTCCGGAGCTGAACCGCGGAACGCTCGACGTGGCATTAGCGCACCTCGGCGCGAAATTCACCTGTATCGGGCAGATCATGCCGGAGAGTGAAGGGCTGAAGTTTGTGAAAGACGGTGAGCCGGTTACGCTGGACTGGAAAGGGTACGATCACTTCGCGTGATGTTGTGCGCTCTGTATTGCCGGGGGGCGGCTCCGCCTTACCCGGCCTACAAAAGAGGGGCTTATTTAAACCCCACCACCGGATGCTGCTGATACGGGGTCTCAAGCTCGGCAACCTGTTCGGGCGTCAGCGTGATATCTACCGCGTTTAACAGTTCGTCCAACTGCTCTTCCCGGGACGTGCCGATAATGGGGGCCGCGACGCCGCGTTTACCCAGCAGCCATGCCAGCGCTACCTGGGCGCGGGTTGCGCCGGTATCGTCGGCAATCCCGGCCAGACGTTCGGCAATCAGTGCATCGCTGGCCTCTGTTCCTTCATAGAGATTTTTTCCCACTTCATCCGAGACCAGACGGGCCGTAGTTTCGCCCCACGGACGGGTCAGGCGACCGCGCGCGAGCGGGCTCCACGGGATGACCGCCACGCCCTCCTGATGGCACAGCGGCAACATCTCACGCTCTTCTTCACGATAGATCAGATTGTAGTGATCCTGCATGGTGACAAAGCGCGCCCAGCCATGCTGCGCCTGCAGATCCAGCGCCTGAGCGAACTGCGACGCGTGCATCGACGATGCGCCGATGTAGCGTGCTTTACCGGCTTTGACGACGTCGTTGAGCGCCTCAAGCGTCTCCTCGATCGGCGTGTTGTAATCCCAGCGGTGAATTTGCAGCAGGTCGACGTAATCCATGTTCAGGCGCCTGAGGCTGTCGTCAATGGAACGCAGGATCTGCGCGCGAGAAAGGCCCTGCGGCAGGTCCCCCACCGGGTAGTAGACCTTGGTGGCAACGACGATGTCATCCCGACGGGCAAAATCGCGCAGGGCGCGGCCGACAATCTCCTCGCTGCTGCCGTCGGAGTAGCTGTTGGCGGTGTCAAAGAAGTTAATGCCGCCCTCGATGGCGCGTTTGATGATCGGACGGCTGCTCTCTTCCGGCAGCGTCCAGGCGTGGTTCCCCCGATCGGGCTCGCCAAAGGTCATGCATCCCAGACAAAGTCGGGAAACCTTAAGGTCCGTTTTTCCTAATGTTGTGTATTGCACGGTTCCGCTCCTGCTGTTTAAACAATACGTTTAAGCATAGCAGGAGCGGAAAAGGGGGGAGGGATCAGTCCAGCCAGGCGCGGATTTTAGCTTCGATACCGGCAGCGTCCAGGCCAATTGCCGCGCGGGCTTCGTCCTGGGTACCTTGCGGGATGAAATAGTCCGGCAGGCCGAGGTTCAGCACCGGAACGGCTTTACGGTTTGCCATCAGCACCTCGTTCACGCCGCTGCCCGCACCGCCCATAATCGCGTTCTCTTCCACCGTGACCAGCACGTCGTGCGCCTCCGCCATACTCAGGATCAGGGATTCGTCGAGCGGCTTCACAAAGCGCATATCCACGAGGGTGGCATTCAGCGTTTCAGCTACTTTAGCCGCCTCTGGCATCAGCGTGCCGAAGTTCAGGATCGCCACTTTCTCACCGCGACGTTTAACCAGACCTTTACCGATCGCCAGCTTCTCCAGCGGCTGCAGCTCAACGCCCACCGCATTGCCGCGCGGATAGCGAACGGCGCTTGGTCCATCCTGATAATGGTAGCCGGTAAACAGCATCTGACGACATTCGTTCTCGTCGCTTGGCGTCATGATCACCATATCCGGAATGCAGCGCAGGAACGACAGGTCAAACGCGCCCTGGTGCGTCTGGCCGTCGGCACCGACGATGCCCGCACGGTCAATGGCAAACAGCACCGGCAGCTTCTGGATCGCCACGTCGTGGATCACCTGATCGTAGGCGCGCTGCAGGAAGGTGGAATAGATAGCGACAACCGGTTTGTAGCCGCCGATCGCCAGGCCCGCTGCAAATGTCACCGCGTGCTGCTCGGCAATGGCCACGTCGAAATACTGGTCAGGGTATTTTTTAGAGAACTCTACCATGCCGGAGCCTTCGCGCATGGCCGGGGTGATCGCCATCAGCTTGTTGTCTTTTGCGGCGGTTTCGCACAGCCAGTCGCCGAAGATTTTTGAATAGCTCGGCATGCCGCCGCTGCTTTTCGGCAGACAGCCGCTGGACGGGTCAAATTTCGGTACCGCGTGGAAGGTAATCGGATCTTTTTCCGCCGGCTCGTAGCCACGCCCTTTTTTGGTCATGATGTGCAGGAACTGCGGGCCTTTCAGGTCGCGCATGTTCTTGAGCGTGGTGACCAGCCCCAGTACGTCGTGGCCGTCAACCGGGCCAATATAGTTAAAGCCCAGCTCCTCAAACAGGGTACCCGGCACGACCATGCCTTTGATGTGCTCTTCGGTACGCTTAAGCAGCTCTTTGATCGGCGGTACGCCGGAGAAGACTTTTTTACCGCCTTCACGCAGCGAGGAGTAAAGCTTGCCGGAGAGCAGCTGTGCCAGATGGTTGTTCAGCGCGCCAACGTTCTCGGAGATCGACATTTCGTTATCGTTGAGGATAACCAGCATGTCCGGCTTGATGTCGCCCGCATGGTTCATGGCTTCGAAGGCCATACCCGCGGTGATGGCACCATCGCCAATCACGCAGACGGTGCGGCGCTGCTTGTTCTCTTTCTCGGCGGCGACGGCAATACCGATGCCCGCAGAAATGGAGGTGGAGGAATGGCCGACGCTCAGCACGTCATACTCGCTCTCACCGCGCCACGGGAACGGATGCAGGCCACCTTTCTGACGAATAGTGCCAATTTTATCGCGACGTCCGGTCAGAATTTTGTGCGGATAGGCCTGGTGGCCCACGTCCCAGATGAGCTGATCGAACGGCGTGTTATAGACGTAGTGCAGCGCCACGGTCAGCTCTACCGTGCCAAGCCCGGAGGCGAAATGGCCGCTGGAGCGGCTTACGCTGTCGAGCAGGTAGCGACGCAGCTCGTCGCACAGCTTCGGCAGGCTCTCTTTCGGCAACAGACGTAACTCCTGGGTGGAGTCAACTAACGCCAGTGTCGGGTATTTGGCAATATCAAAACTCATCAAAGGCTCATCGAGATATATAGTTTATTTATCACGCTGGATTATATAGTCCGCTAGCGCTTCCAGTGCCGAGGTATCCAGCGATTGCGCAGCCAGTTCATTCAGTGACTGGCGGGCATCGTCAATCAGATCCCGGGCTTTACGTTGGGCTTGCTCAAGACCCAGCAGGGCGGGGTAGGTACTTTTGCCAAGCTGCTGGTCCGCACCCTGACGTTTACCCAATGTTGCAGTATCGCCCACCACATCCAGAATGTCATCCTGAACCTGGAATGCCAGACCGATACTTTCTGCGTATCTGTCCAGAACCGGCAGGGCTTTGCGCCCTTGCTCACCCGCGCTCAGCGCGCCCAGGCGAACGGCGGAACGAATCAATGCCCCGGTTTTATGGCGATGAATACGCTCCAGCTGTTCCAGATTAACCTGACGTCCTTCCGCTTCAAGATCCAGCGCCTGACCGCCGCACATGCCGGCCACGCCGCTGGCCATGGCCAGTTCGGAAATCATTGCCAGACGGTCACGGTCAGCCACTTCGGCCATTGGCGCGTCGCTCAGAATCGAGAACGCCAGCGTCTGCAGGGCATCACCCGCCAGAATGGCATTCGCCTCGCCAAACTTGATGTGGCAGGTGGGTTGACCCCGACGCAAATCGTCGTCGTCCATCGCCGGGAGATCGTCGTGGATCAGCGAGTAGGCATGGATGCACTCAACGGCGGCTGCCGGGGCGTCCAGCGTGTTATCGCTGATGCCAAACATGTTGCCGGTGGCGTACACCAGGAACGGGCGCAGGCGCTTTCCACCCAAGAGTGCGCCATAGTGCATGGCTTCAACCAGAGGAGTGTTCTGAAAAGGCTGTGGCGCAATAAATCGGCGCAGGGCGTCGTTGGCACGCACGACGCGCGCCTGAAGCTCGTTGGCAAAATCCATTTACTCGGCGTCCGGTGTGAAAGGCGTGGTTTTCGCGTCTTCGCTGTCGGAAAGCAGGATCTGCACGCGCTGCTCGGCCTGCTGCAGTTTGACCTGCCCCTGGCGCGCCAGCTGCACGCCGCGCTCGAATTCGTTGAGCGCCTCTTCCAGCGGGAGATCGCCGCTCTCAAGACGGGTAACGATTTGCTCCAGTTCACTCAGCGCAGTTTCGAAACTGGCCGGTGCGTCGTTCTTCTTCGGCATAGTGAATTGACTCTTATATTCTCAGCCCCGACATGGTAACGGACTCAGGGCAATTATCAAATAACGCGCAATGTGCACAGGAGCGGCGCGATGGTGGTATACTTGCGCGCCTGGATGCAGCCACGGGTGTGGGCTGCTGTACTCTTTTCCATTACAAGCCTTAATACGCTTGCCTAAGAAACATTGCCGCCATGAAGTTTATCATTAAATTGTTCCCTGAAATCACCATCAAAAGCCAATCTGTGCGTTTGCGCTTTATTAAAATTCTCACCGGGAACATTCGTAACGTTTTAAAGCACTACGACGAAACCCTCGCCGTGGTGCGCCACTGGGACCACGTTGAGGTCCGTGCGAAAGACGAAAACAAACGTCAGGATATTCGCGACGCGCTGACCCGTATTCCAGGTATCCACCATATCCTGGAAGTGGAAGATGTCCCGTTTAGCGATATGCACGACATCTTCGAGAAAGCGCTGGTCCAGTACCGCGACCAGATCGAAGGCAAAACCTTCTGCGTGCGCGTGAAGCGTCGCGGTAAGCACGAATTCAGCTCCATTGAAGTGGAACGTTACGTTGGCGGCGGTTTGAACCAGCACGTTGAGACGGCGCGCGTGCGTCTGACCAACCCGGACGTGACCGTTAATCTGGAGATCGAAAACGATCGCCTGCTGTTGGTGAAAGGCCGCTATGAAGGTATCGGCGGCTTCCCAATCGGGACTCAGGAAGATGTTCTGTCCCTGATCTCCGGCGGCTTCGACTCCGGCGTCTCCAGCTATATGCTGATGCGCCGCGGCTGCCGCGTACACTACTGCTTCTTCAACCTGGGCGGCGCGGCGCACGAAATCGGCGTTCGTCAGGTGGCGCATTACCTGTGGAACCGCTTCGGCAGCTCCCACCGCGTGCGTTTCGTGGCAATCAATTTCGAACCGGTGGTCGGCGAGATTCTGGAGAAAGTGGACGACGGCCAGATGGGCGTCATCCTGAAGCGCATGATGGTGCGCGCGGCATCCAAAGTGGCTGAACGCTACGGCGTGCAGGCGCTGGTCACCGGTGAAGCGCTGGGGCAGGTCTCCAGCCAGACGCTGACCAACCTGCGCCTGATCGACAACGTGTCTGATACCCTGATCCTGCGTCCGCTGATCTCCCATGATAAAGAGCACATCATCGATCTGGCGCGCGAAATCGGTACCGAAGATTTTGCCCGCACGATGCCGGAATACTGTGGCGTGATCTCAAAAAGCCCGACCGTCAAAGCGGTGAAGGCGAAGATCGAAGCGGAAGAAGAGAACTTCGATTTCAGCATTCTTGATAAAGTGGTGGAAGAAGCGTCCAACATTGATATCCGCGAGATCGCCCAGCAGACCGAGCAGGAAGTGGTAGAAGTGGAGACCGTGAGCGGTTTCGGCGCGAACGACGCGATTCTGGATATCCGCTCCATTGACGAGCAGGATGACAAGCCGCTGCAGGTTGACGGCGTCGAAGTGGTTTCTCTGCCGTTCTACAAGCTGAGCACAAAGTTTGGCGACCTCGACCAGAGCAAAACGTACCTGCTGTGGTGTGAGCGCGGGGTGATGAGTCGCCTGCAGGCGCTGTATCTGCGCGAGCAGGGCTTTGCCAATGTGAAGGTGTATCGTCCGTAGTTTCTCGCCCGGTGGCGCTTCGCTTACCGGGCCTACGGTACCGTGCATTTGTAGGCCGGGTAAGGCGTAGCCGCCACCCGGCTTTTTTTATGCACTACTCTTCATAGTAATTATAAATCCCCGCTGGCATCACCAGCGATGACGAGACTTCGTACGCCTTCTCGCGCCCGACCAGCAGGTCGATAATCTTTAAGCCAAAATCAATCGCGGTGCCCGGGCCCTGGCTGGTCAGCAGGTTGACGCGCGGATCCCAGACGACGCGTTTGTCCACCCATTGATCTTCCGGAATGGTGTCTTTCAGCCCCGGGAAGCCGGTCATGTTGCCAATGGGGAAGATATCGTGTGGAACCAGAACCGTTCCGGCGGCGGCACAAATGGCGGCAACGATACGTCCCGACAGATGAAACTGTCTGACGGTTTCGACTAACAGAGTGCTGTCGCGAAAATACTCCGCCCCTTTAAGGCCACCGGGCAGCACGATGATGTCGTAATCTCCGTCAGCCACCTGTACCAACGGTGCATCTGCAAGGATTTTCACCCCGCGTGAACAGGTGATTGCCAGATTACCGTCGCTGGCGACGCTGGCGGTGGTGACCTTAATGCCGCCGCGCACCATCAGATCAATGGTGGTGACCGCTTCCATCTCTTCGCTACCAGGGGCGAGGCAGATCAGTGCCGACGCGCTCATATTCACTCTCCTTACGTTTAACCAGGTCATACAGACGGGCGTTTTCCGGCACCGCGATGCCGTGCGCGCGGGCGCGTTTTAGCAGATATCCCGTAATGTAGTCGATCTCCGTGTGGCGTAATGCCCGAACATCCTGCAGCATCGAGGAGATGTTCTCAGCTGTACTCTCAATAACCTGCTCGGCATAACAGCGCAAATCGTCTGCTGAGGTATGCAAGCCTTCCCGCTCAACGACCGCCGCGACTTCTGCACAGAGGGACGCCACCTCCTGCGGATGGTTTTTCAGTTCACCGTTCGGGCAGTTCCACAGCGCCGTCAGCGGGTTGATCACACAGTTAACGGCCAGCTTGCGCCAGAGTTGAGGGCGAATGTGGTTATGCCAGGCCACGTCCGGGAGCACCTTCTGCAGCACATCGGCAAGATAGCTGTAGTCCCCATCCTGCGTTCTGGCAGGCCCGATGTGCGTCACGCCGCTGGCGACATGCACGATGATGTTGCCGTCGCGGCGCGCAGCGTGGGTGGTCGTTGCCATCAGCAGGGGCTGCGGAACGCTTTTCAGCTCATCCAGGGTTCCCATGCCGTTATGCAGCAGCAGTATGGGCGAAGTGGGGGGGAGCTGCGCGGCCAGCGTTTTTACCGCGTCTGAGACCTGCCACGCTTTAAGCGTCACCAGTAAAAGGTCGCTTTGCGCCAGGAAATCAGGATCGTTCGCGGTGAGGGATTCGTTAAAGATGCTTCCGTCTTCACCAATCAGGTTTACACTGCAATAAGGCTGGGGCACGCGCAGCCAGCCCTGAACCTCATGTCCGTGCTTGCACAGTGCGGTCAGCCACAGCTGACCAAGCGCTCCGCATCCGAGCACCGTAATTTTCATTGTTCCTCCTCACCTGCAACTGCGCCAGGTGTTACAGCTTAATTATACAGCTAAGCTTCTGTTGAGTTATGCCTCGTAGCGGGTATTATGCAACGCAACAAAAGTGAAGGGAGAAGAAAAGATGCCATCTTTCGATATTGTTTCCGAAGTTGATATCCAGGAAGTTCGCAACGGCGTTGAGAACGCAACCCGCGAAGTTGAGTCACGTTTCGATTTTCGTGGCGTTGAGGCGTCGTTTGAGCTGAACGACGCAAATAAGACCATTAAGGTGCTGAGCGAGTCTGATTTCCAGGTGAATCAGCTGCTCGACATTCTGCGCGCCAAGCTGTTGAAGCGCGGCATCGAAGGGACCTCCCTGGACGTGCCGGAAGAGTTCGTCCACAGCGGCAAAACGTGGTTTGTTGAAGCGAAGCTGAAGCAGGGCATCGAGAGCGCGGTGCAGAAGAAGATCGTGAAGCTCATCAAAGACAGCAAGCTGAAGGTGCAGGCGCAGATCCAGGGCGAGGAAATTCGCGTGACCGGTAAGTCCCGCGACGATCTGCAGTCCGTGATGGCGCTGGTGCGCGGCGGCGATCTGGGACAACCGTTCCAGTTTAAAAACTTCCGCGACTAATATAAAAAGCCCGGTTTACCCGGGCTTTTTTTCACGCTTTCAGCGCCTGCTCGACCTCAAAGCGGTTGGTCACCTTGCTGTCAATTTTGACGTAAGCGCTGCGCTCTTCGGGAACAATCAGCACCTCCGTGACCCCTTCTTTTGCTTCCAGACGCTGTTTCAGCGCGTCGCTAATCTCCACATCATCCGGGATTTCTACGCGCAGGCTGCTCACGTAGCGCGGCTCTTTCATGGTGCCGGCAACCAGCAGCCAGACTGTCGCCAGCAGCGCGCCCGCGAGAAACACGGTTTGTGAATCAAACAGGCCGTCGACCCAGCCGCCAAGCGAGCCGCCGATCGCCACGCCGAGGAACTGGCTGGTGGAGTAAATACCCATCGCCGTGCCTTTGTAACCGGCGGGGGACTCTTTGCTGATCAGCGACGGCAGCAGGGCTTCCATCAGGTTAAACGCCAGGAAGAACAGCTGTACCCCGGCAATCAGCTCCCAGAAGTGCGGGCCGGCGCCCCAGAGCACGATCTCGGCAATCAGCAGGAGCGCCACGCAGCCCACGAAGACGCGCTTCATTTTGCGCTTCACTTCGGCGTAGATGATGAACGGCACGACGGAGACAAACGAAATCAACATCGTGACCAGATAGATTTTCCAGTGCTCAGCCGCCGGGAAACCCGCTGCGGCAAGCTGGCCGGGAAGGGCGACAAAGGTCGACATCAGCAGAATGTGCAGGCACATAATGCCAAAATTCAGCTTAAGCAGGCGCGGCTCGACAATCACTTTGCTGAAGCAGCCTTTTACCATGCCGGATTCACGGTTCAGAACGTGGTTTTTGCTGTCCGGCACCACCCACAGGGTTAAGGCAATGCCGAGGGTCGCCAGCACGGCAATCATCCAGAACAGGGCGTGCAGGCCGAGCGCATGGGTGATTATCGGGCCCAGCACCATCGCAATCGCAAACGTCACGCCAAAGCTGACGCCGATAAAGGCCATGGCTTTGGTGCGGTTCTGCTCGCGGGTTAAGTCTGACAGCAGCGCCATCACCGCGGCGGCAATCGCGCCGGAGCCCTGCAGGGCGCGGCCAAGAATAATCCCCCAGATGGAGTGGGAGAGGGCGGCAATGACGCTTCCGAGCACAAAGACCAGCAGCCCGCCGACAATCAGCGGTTTGCGGCCCACCCGGTCAGAGAGCAGGCCAAACGGGATCTGGAACACCGCCTGCGCCAGACCATAAATGCCAATGGCGAGGCCAATCAGCGCCTCGCTGGCCCCCTGCAGCGCCATACCGTACGTGGTCAGAACAGGCAGGACCATAAACATGCCAAGCATCCGTAGCGAGAAGACAGTCCCTAAGCCCCAGGTCGCGCGTAGCTCGCCTGGCGTCATTTTATAATCGTTCATTACCACCTCAGTTCAAAAGCAGGCCATAGTGTAGTGCGGGGAAGGGGCGGGGTAAATAAAGGGTTATTTAACAAATATTACATGCGTTATTAATAGATTCGGCGAATAAAAAAGGGTGCCGAAGCACCCCTTTATTTACCTGTTGTGGCTTACCAGACGTAAGTCAGCAGGTTATGTGAATCTGGCACCATGAAGTCCACGGACATCATCACGGACAGCGAGGTGATGGCCACAATCGAGAACACAAACAGCTTGCGCGCCCAGACTTTGTCATCTTCCACTTTGTAACCGCGCAGCGCCATGCCGAGCCACCAGACGCTCACCGCAGCCGCTACCGCCAGATATTTGTATCCAGCGTAACCACCCAGAGAGAGCATCAGCGTTGCCACGGCAAAGGCGATGATGTACAGCGTGATGTGGTTCTTGGCAACGGAGATGCCCTTCACGACCGGCAGAACCGGGATGTTCGCTGCCTGATAATCCTTAAAGCGGAAAATTGCGATGGCATAGGAGTGCGGCATCTGCCACAGGCTAAAGATAGCCAGCAGGATCAGCGCACCGCTGTCGAACTCGTTCGTGACCGCGCAGTAGCCAATCACCGGCGGCGCAGCGCCGGAGAGAGAACCAATCAGCGTGCCGTAGACGGAGTGACGTTTCATATACAGGCTATAGATGCCCACATACACCACGAACCCCATCACCCCCAGCCAGCAGGCCAGCGGGTTAGCACCAAACCACAGCAGCATAAAGCCAGCAATACCCAGCAAGGTGGCGTACACCAGCGAGACGGAAGGGGCGATCAGGCCTTTCACCAGCACCCGATTTTTGGTCCTTTCCATCTTCTTGTCGATATCCATGTCGATGTAGTTGTTAAATACACAACCGGACGCAACAACCAGTGACACACCGACCAGCGTGTAGATAAAGAGGGCGTAATCAATGCTGCCCTTAGAGGCCAGCAGGAACCCTCCGATCACGGAGATCAGGTTGCCAAAGATGATGCCTGGTTTCGTTACTTGCAGGTATTGCTTAAACATACTCGCCGCTCTTAGTGAACCATCATGTTGTAGTTGAGGTTCCACATAATCCAGATGGAACCGACTACCAGGATAGCGATGATAATCACGGTAAAGATAAAGGCGGTCATGTTCCAGCCTTCATCGGACTTGGTGTTCATGTGCAGGAAGCAAACCAGATGCACCAGAATCTGAATCACCGCGGTCACCAGGATTGCTCCCAGGATAACCGGCTTAGACGCAGAACCGCTCATCACCATCCAGAACGGGATCACCGTCAGGATGATCGACAGGATGAAACCTGTCATGTAGGTTTTTACGCTGCCGTGGGAAGCGCCATGATCGTTAGAATGACTCATTACATCGCCCCCATCAGATAGACAACAGAGAACACACAGATCCACACCACGTCCAGGAAGTGCCAGAACAGGCTCAGGCACAGGATACGGGTACGGTTAGTACTGGTCAGGCCGCGACGGGAGATCTGGAACATCAGTACTGCCATCCAGATCAAACCGGAGGTCACGTGCAGACCGTGGGTGCCAACCAGCGCGAAGAACGCGGACAGGAAGCCACTGCGATCCGGGCCGAAGCCTTCCATGATCAGGTGATGGAATTCATAGATTTCCATCCCGATAAATCCAGCACCAAACAACCAGGTCAACGCCAGCCAGGAGACAACCTGGCTCTTGTTGTTTTTGTACATGGCGATAGCCGCCATGCCGTAGGTGATGGAGCTGAATAACAGCAGTGCGGTTTCAACCAGAACGAACGGCAGTTCAAAGATGTCCTTGCCGGTCGGGCCGCCCGCTGTGCCGTTCACCAGAACGGCATAGGTCGCGAACAGACAGCAGAACAGAATGCAGTCGCTCATCAGGTAGATCCAGAAACCGAAGACTTTGGTCGGTCCTGTATCGTGGTGCGCATGTTCATGCGCGTGGGCAGTTGAGTGCGCCAGAGTATCAGTTGCCATTTTTCAGCCCCGCTTTAGAAATCTCGTCGAAATGCTGATTTTCCAGCTTTTCAACTTCACGGACTGGTACGTAGTAGTCCACGTCCTCGTCAAAGCTCTTCACAATCCAGCTGATTACGATGCCAGCAAAGCCAACAATCGCCATCCACCAGATGTGCCAGATCATTGCGAAACCAAATACCGTTGCGAAGGCGGCAATCACGATGCCCGCACCGCTGTTTTTCGGCATATGGATCTCTTCGTAATGAGCAGGTTGCTTGTACGCTTCACCTTTTTCTTTCATTTCCCAGAATGCGTCACGTTCATGAACCTGAGGCACGATGGCAAAGTTATAGAAAGGCGGTGGAGAAGAGGTCGCCCACTCCAGCGTACGGCCACCCCATGGGTCACCGGTCAGGTCACGGTTCTGGTCGCGGTCGCGAATAGACACGTAGAACTGAATCAGCTGAGACGCGATACCACAGGCAATCAGCACGGCACCGCCCGCTGCAACCATCAGCATTGGGTGGAACTGCGGATCAATCTGCTGGCTCAGACGACGGGTCATACCCATGAAGCCCAGCACGTACAGCGGCATAAAGGCGACGAAGAAGCCGATGATCCAGAACCAGAACGCGCGTTTACCCCATTTTTCGTTCAGCGTGAAGCCGAACGCTTTTGGCCACCAGTAGGTTACGCCAGCGAAGCAGCCGAAGACCACGCCACCGATGATAACGTTATGGAAGTGCGCAATCAGGAACAGACTGTTGTGCAGAACGAAGTCAGCACCCGGTACCGCCAGCAGTACGCCGGTCATCCCACCTACGGAGAAGGTCACGATGAAGCCGATGGTCCACAGCATTGCTGAGTGGAACACGATACGGCCCTGATACATGGTGAACAGCCAGTTGAAGATCTTCACCCCGGTCGGGATGGCGATAATCATGGTGGTAATACCGAAGAAGGCGTTTACGTTCGCGCCCGCACCCATGGTGAAGAAGTGGTGCAGCCAAACGATGAACGACAGAACGGTAATACACACGGTTGCCCACACCAGAGAGGTGTAACCAAACAGACGTTTACGCGAGAAGGTTGCCGCGATTTCGGAGAACACACCGAATACAGGCAGAACCAGGATGTAAACTTCCGGGTGACCCCATGCCCAAATCAGGTTGATGTACATCATCATGTTGCCACCCATATCGTTCGTGAAGAAATGGGTGCCCAGGTAGCGGTCCAGGGTCAGCAGCGCGATGGTAACAGTCAGAATTGGGAAGGACGCAATAATCAGGATGTTGGCGCACAGAGATGCCCAGGTAAATACCGGCATCTTGAACATGGTCATGCCAGGGGCACGCATCTTGATAATGGTCACGAAGAAGTTGATACCGGTCAGGGTCGTACCGACACCGGAGAGCTGAAGCGCCCAAATCCAGTAGTCGACGCCAACGCCCGGGCTGTACTCAATTCCTGACAGCGGTGGGTAAGCCAGCCACCCGGTCTGCGCGAATTCGCCCACGCCCAGTGACAGGTTAACCAGAATAACGCCGACAACGGTGAACCAGAAGCTCAGGTTGTTCAGGAACGGGAACGCAACGTCGCGCGCGCCGATTTGCAGCGGAACGACCACGTTCATCAGACCGATAACCAGCGGCATCGCCACGAAGAAGATCATGATAACGCCGTGGGCGGTAAAGATCTGATCGTAGTGGTGCGGTGGCAGGAAGCCGGCTTCACCCGCAGACGCGAGCGCCTGCTGGCTACGCATCATGATCGCATCCGCAAAGCCACGAATTAACATGACGATACCGACGATGCAGTACATGATACCGAGTTTTTTGTGGTCAACCGAAGTCAGCCACTCATTCCACAGGTAGCTCCACTTACCGAAGTAAGTGATCAGGCCAACTAAGGCCGCGCCACCGATGATAATTGCAGCCACCGTAACCATGATAATCGGTTCATGGTAGGGCACTGCATCCAGTGTCAATTTTCCGAACATTTTCTTCCTCGGCCCCTTAGTGAGCGGTTTCCGCGTGGCTCATGTCCATGCCTTCCATACCTTCGTGCGCGCTGTGCTCGCCTTCTGGCTGGGTCATGTCCATGCTCTTGCCGTGATCCATAAATTTGCCAATAACGTCTTTGAACAAATCAGGCTTCACGTTAGAGAAGTACTCCACCTTGTTGTATTCGCTAGGTGCAGCCACTTTTTCGAACGCCGCCATGTCAGACATGGTGTTTGGAGACTGTTTCGCTTTTTCAATCCACTGGTCGAAAGCGGCACGGTCTGGCGTTGCAATAGCTTTGAACTTCATACCTGAGAAGCCCGGGCCGCTATAGCTGGCGGAGATACCATCGTAGGTGCCTGCTTCATTCGCGATCAGATGCAGGTTCGTCTGCATACCGGCCATCGCGTAAATCTGGCTACCCAGACGCGGGATGAAGAAGGAGTTCATTACGGAGTTGGAGGTCACTTTGAACTGAACCGGAGTGTTCGCCGGGAAGGCGATTTCATTCACGGTAGCAATGCCCTGCTCTGGATAGATGAAGAACCATTTCCAGTCCATGGAGACCACTTCAATGGTAATCGGTTTTTCATCGTGAACCAGCGGCTTGCTTGGCTCAAGTGCGTGAGTGGTTTTCCAGGTCAGTACGGCAAGGAACAGGATGATCAGGATAGGTACCGTCCAGACCACAGCTTCCACTTTGTTGGAGTGTGACCAGTTCGGGCTATACTTCGCATCTTTATTGCTCGCACGATACTTCCAGGCGAAACCAACAGCCATCAAAATGGCTGGAATAACCACAATCAACATCAGGCCAAAAGCCGTCAATATCAGTGAACGTTGTTCCAGTCCAATCTGTCCTTTGGGGTCTAGTAGTGCAGAATCACAGCCACTGAGTAATACAGTGCCTGCGAATAATGACAACCATCCCAAACTTTTATTGTATTTCCTGAGTCTCATTTAACGACCTCAATTCCACGGGAGTCTGGTGGCGTTTAAAGTGTGCGGGCATTTTACGGGAAGGTTACATTACTGTAAACATCATTAGGCCTGTGTCAGGAAGGTGTTACCGGGTTCTGCCGCACGTGTCACAAGTGTTGCAAATTATGTCGGTTTTTATGACCGAAGCCGCATGAGATGGGCTTTATAACGAAAGGACCCCCAAGCATACCCTAAAAGGGACAATTGGTATAACCATTGTTAAAAATAAACAAAAAATTAACAATTAATTATCAATAAAAAGACATCTAAAAAACGAAAAATCAAACTATCGCATGCTGAATCGTTTAATGAAAAATAGCGTTTTGGAACCAGAGCCAATAATTTCCAAATCCTATCCCGCACAAAACAACAAATATTTTTTTTAGTCGATGGTGGCTATTTCACCGTTATAATTTCGGTTGGTGATTACAACGGGAAATAACCTTTCGCATTTTTCTTCAGGTCAGCTGCGTTTTACGCAACGCCATGAAATCGAGCAGACCGCCCGTCAGGATCCCAACGATGGCCAGCAGGGCTCCGGCGTCCAGCAGAAGGGCCTCAAACGGGAGCGCCAGTGGTGTGCTGGCATTAATAATGAGCACGATAAGCCAGAGTGCCAGCGCAACGCAGCCCATCATTAACAGACGTAACGCAAAACGGTAGGCGCGGTGATATTCCGTTCGTGGCATAAAGTGTTCGGTCCGCTGGGTATATTCCAGCGTCTGGCGACAGACCAGCAACAATAAAATCCCCGGCACGGCAGCCACGACGGAGAAAAGATAAAACGTTGGCCAACCGTGGGCTTCCACAAACCAGCCGGCAATCGGACCTACGTAAACGCGGCCAACGGCAGAGAGCGCCGAGAGCAGCGCGAACTGCGTGGCGGAAAATGATTTGTTGCACAGGGTCATCAGCAGGGCGACAAAGGCTGCTGTCCCCATACCGCCGCAGAGATTTTCGAAGAACACCGCAGCGGCCATGCTGATCATATGTTTGTCGGTAATCGACAGCAGCCAGTAGCCCGCGTTAGAGGCGCCCTGAAGAATGCCGAAGATCAGCAGTGCGCGGAACAGCGTCAGGCGCTGCATCAGCACGCCACCGTAAAGTGCCCCGACAATGGTCGCAAACAGCCCCAGCGTTTTATTCACTACCCCCACTTCACCAGCGTCAAAACCGACACCGCGGATCAGGAAGGTGGTGGTCAGGCTCATGGCAAAGGCGTCGCCAAGCTTATAAAGGACGATCAGCAGCAGGATCAGCCAGGCGTTGTTGCGGCCAAAGAAGTCGCGCAGCGGTTCCGCCACGGCCTGCTCCAGCGAGCGGGGAACCGGAATAACGTCGCTCGGTTCTGGGGCAAAGAGCGTGGCGATAATGCAGGGGATAAGCAGGGCGGCCATCAGCCAGTACATGCCCTGCCAGCCGAGGTAACGGTCGGCCAGCCACAGCGCCAGCCCGCCGGAGACCAGCATCCCGAGGCGATAGCCCAGCACGCTGATGGCCGCACCGGCACCGCGTTCTTCCGCAGGTAACACGTCCGTCTTCCAGGCGTCGAACACGATATCCTGAGAAGCGGAACAGAAGGCAATGACCACCGCAAGCGCGGCCATCCAGCGCAGCTGCGTGGTGGGCTCAAGAAACCCCATCGCCGCGATGGCCAGCAGCAGCAGGACCTGCGTCATCACCAGCCAGCCGCGGCGACGCCCGAGGAACGGCGGCGTATAGCGATCCATCACCGGCGACCACAGGAACTTGAAGACATAGGCCTGACCGACAAGCGAGAAGAAACCAATGGTTTTGAGATCGATGTTCTCGACCGTCATCCACGCCTGAAGCGTGCCGGAGGTGAGCGCGAGGGGTAAACCCGAGGCAAAGCCGAGGATCAGCAGAATCGCTGATTTCGGTTGCTGGAAAATGCGTAAGTAATGGCTGGACATGTTCTTATAAGACTGACCCGGTGTTACACCGGGTCAGTGAGCAGGATTAACGTGCGTTCTGCTTGATAAAGTCGTGGATGCTGGTGTCCTGCGCCATATCGGCGATGGTATCGGTCAGCACGCTGTTAACGGCGTTAGCAATGTTCTGGTTGGATGCCTGGAACGCACCTTCAACAGAGTAGCTCGCGCGGTAGTTTTTGGTCATCTTGTTGCCATTCTTCGCGGTGGCAATGATGGCGATATCCGCTTTGGTGGCGATGTTGTAGCGCACGTTGCCCTGTGACACGTCAGCGTACAGGTTGTTGACGATGATCTGCAGATCAACCGCACCGCTTGGGCCGATCATATAGCCGCGAGCGGTCATTTGTTTCTCCAGCACTTCCTGCAGCAGGAAGCGCAGGTCACGGGACGCGGTGAGCGTCACCTGCTGGTTATCGCGGGTCACTTTTGCCAGCGCCTGATCCTGACGCTGATCGGCACCGTTAATGCTCACGGTGACGCCCATCAGGCTTGGGTCCTGCTGAGGCAGGGTGATTTTTGGTGAGACATCAATGGTGGTAGGCGGGGTAGCACAGCCTGCCAGCATAAAAAGGGCTACCAATGGAAAGAAGAGTTTTTTTAACATTTTTAAGTTCTCACGAATCGTAAGCATAATAGAGAGAAAAATTGCCGCCATCATAACATCGCCAACGGTCAGGGGAAGTGGTCAACGCATGTAAATTCATCGTCTTGTCTGAAAACTGACCAGCTCACTCATTTTCTCCTTTCACGGATGATAAAAGGTATGAGCCTCACAGTTAACTTCATTCGTTTGAATGAGAAAATCGGACGAAAGCTAAATATTTGTTGTCAATGTGTAATGGAAACGGTAAAAGCGGCTAATATTTAAAGGGATGGGTGACATCCTGGCGTTGTCGGAGGAGTAATTTCATGATGATACGTGAGCATATAGAAGATAAATTAAGGGCAGCGTTCAACCCTGTGTTCCTCGAAGTCGTCGACGAAAGCTATCGTCATAACGTACCGGCAGGTTCTGAAAGCCACTTTAAAGTGGTTCTGGTTAGCGATCGCTTCACGGGAGAACGTTTCCTGAACCGACATCGCTTGATCTACAGCACATTGACGGAAGAGCTCTCCACGACCGTGCATGCGCTGGCACTGCATACCTACACCATTAAGGAATGGGAAGGCTTGCAGGATACGGTTTTCGCATCGCCGCCCTGTCGCGGTGCAGGCACTATCGCCTGATAAATCGGATTTGCAACGGCTGGAGCTTTTCCAGTATGTTGCTTACAGATTTCCTCAAAACGGCCTTCGGGCCGTTTTGTTTTGTCTGAGTTTTGAGCGGATGGTGCGATTTTAAGGCTAAAAATAGCCTTAAAGTGTGAAAAAAGCCGCAGCAACATGCCCCAACCGTTCTCGACTCACCTAAGTGATGCCGCTATAATGCCGCGTCTTATTGAATGTCTTCGGGATGATTCTGGCGACAGGGAATGTGAATCTGCACTAAGAGAGCATCCCGGTATAACAGACAGATTCAGAGTTGACCGAGCACTGTGATTTTTTTGAGGTAACAAGATGCAAGTTTCAGTTGAAACCACTCAAGGCCTTGGCCGCCGTGTAACGATTACTATCGCTGCTGACAGCATCGAAACTGCTGTGAAAAGCGAGCTGGTCAACGTAGCAAAAAAAGTACGTATTGACGGCTTCCGTAAGGGCAAAGTACCAATGAATGTTGTTGCTCAGCGTTATGGCGCTTCCGTGCGTCAGGATGTGCTGGGTGAACTGATGAGCCGCAACTTTATCGATGCGATCATCAAAGAAAAAATCAATCCGGCCGGTGCGCCAAACTACGTTCCAGGCGAATACAAACTGGGCGAAGACTTCACCTACTCCGTAGAGTTTGAAGTGTATCCGGAAGTTGAGCTGAAAGGTCTGGAATCTATCGAAGTTGAAAAACCGATTGTCTCCGTGACTGACGAAGACGTTGACGGCATGCTGGACACCCTGCGTAAGCAGCAGGCGAACTGGAAAGAGAAAGAAGGCGCTGTTGACGCGGAAGACCGCGTAACCATCGACTTCACCGGTTCTGTAGACGGCGAAGAGTTCGAAGGCGGCAAAGCGTCTGACTTCGTACTGGCAATGGGCCAGGGTCGTATGATCCCAGGCTTCGAAGACGGTATCAAAGGCCACAAGGCTGGCGAAGAGTTCACCATCGACGTGACCTTCCCGGAAGAGTACCACGCTGAAAACCTGAAAGGTAAAGCAGCGAAGTTCGTCATCAACCTGAAGAAAGTGGAAGAGCGCGAACTGCCAGAACTGACTGAAGAGTTCATCAAACGTTTCGGCGTGGAAGACGGTTCTGTTGCTGGCCTGCGTACCGAAGTGCGTAAAAACATGGAGCGCGAGCTGAACGGTGCTGTGCGTAACCGCGTGAAGTCTCAGGCGATCGAAGGTCTGGTGAAAGCCAACGAAATCGACGTTCCTGCTGCACTGATCGACAGCGAAATCGACGTTCTGCGCCGTCAGGCTGCACAGCGTTTCGGTGGCAACCAGCAGCAAGCGATGGAACTGCCGCGCGAGCTGTTCGAAGAGCAGGCAAAACGCCGCGTTGTGGTTGGCCTGCTGCTGGGCGAAGTGATTCGTACCCACGAGCTGAAAGCTGACGAAGAGCGTGTGAAAGGCCTGATCGAAGAGATGGCTTCTGCATACGAAGATCCATCAGAAGTGATCGAGTTCTACGGTAAGAACAAAGAGCTGATGGACAACATGCGCAACGTTGCCCTGGAAGAGCAGGCGGTTGAAGCGGTACTGGCGAAAGCGAAAGTGACCGAAAAAGCGACCTCTTTCAACGAACTGATGAACCAGCAGGCGTAATTTCGCCCCAACGGTTTAAAGTTTGAACAGAAAACCCGTTGCCTTGCGGCAGCGGGTTTTTTTTATCGCAGCCAGAGCCCAGGAAGAGTGCTAAAACGCCCTTTCGGTGTTAGCGTAACAACAAAAGGTTGTTATGCTTGAAATAGGGCACTGTGAACCCCATAAGTACGTAATCATGATGAATGAGACTGGCTGATAATCCGTCCGTAAGGTTACAATCAGTACAGCAGGTGTTTTCAATTTTGATCCAGGAGACGGAAATGTCATACAGTGGCGAACGAGATAACTTTGCACCCCATATGGCTCTGGTGCCAATGGTTATTGAACAGACCTCACGTGGTGAGCGTTCTTTTGATATCTATTCCCGTCTGCTCAAGGAACGCGTTATCTTTCTGACCGGCCAGGTGGAAGACCACATGGCTAACCTGATCGTGGCGCAGATGCTGTTTCTGGAAGCGGAAAACCCGGAAAAAGACATTTACCTGTACATTAACTCCCCGGGTGGCGTGATTACCGCAGGGATGTCCATTTATGACACCATGCAATTCATCAAACCGGATGTCAGCACGATCTGTATGGGTCAGGCCGCATCTATGGGCGCGTTCCTGTTAACCGCAGGGGCGAAGGGTAAGCGATTCTGCTTGCCGAATTCCCGCGTGATGATTCACCAGCCGCTGGGCGGTTACCAGGGGCAGGCGACGGATATCGAAATCCACGCCCGCGAAATCCTGAAAGTAAAAGCGCGCATGAATGAACTTATGGCGCAGCATACGGGTCAACCTCTCGAGCAGATCGAGCGCGATACCGAGCGCGATCGCTTCCTCTCTGCTTCAGAGGCAGTTGAGTACGGCTTAGTCGACTCCGTGTTGACCCATCGTAATTGATGCCCGCGACGCGAGTGTGCCGCTATACTAAGGTAGGGCGGCACGCTGCTTGATGCAGCTTGCGTCTTAGAATGGCATTTGCGTCGTCATGTGCGGCACAAAGAACTTAAAAAGAGGTTTGGACTCATGACAGATAAACGCAAAGATGGTTCGGGCAAACTGCTGTACTGCTCTTTTTGCGGCAAAAGCCAGCATGAAGTGCGTAAACTGATTGCCGGGCCGTCCGTGTATATCTGCGACGAATGCGTCGATTTATGTAACGACATCATTCGCGAAGAGATTAAAGAAGTCGCACCGCACCGTGAGCGCAGCGCGCTGCCAACGCCGCATGAAATTCGTCATCACCTTGACGACTACGTCATCGGCCAGGAGCAGGCCAAGAAAGTGCTGGCGGTAGCGGTCTATAACCACTACAAACGCCTGCGTAACGGCGATACCAGCAATGGCGTGGAACTGGGTAAAAGTAACATTCTGCTGATCGGCCCAACCGGTTCCGGTAAAACGCTGCTGGCTGAAACCCTGGCGCGTCTGCTTGATGTTCCGTTCACCATGGCGGATGCCACCACCCTGACCGAAGCCGGTTACGTGGGTGAGGACGTCGAAAACATCATCCAAAAACTGCTGCAGAAGTGCGATTACGACGTACAGAAAGCCCAGCGCGGGATTGTTTACATCGATGAGATCGACAAGATCTCCCGTAAATCCGACAACCCGTCCATCACTCGTGACGTATCGGGTGAAGGCGTACAGCAGGCACTGCTGAAGCTGATCGAAGGTACGGTTGCTGCCGTTCCGCCACAGGGTGGTCGTAAACATCCGCAGCAGGAGTTCCTGCAGGTTGATACCTCCAAGATCCTGTTCATCTGTGGCGGTGCCTTTGCTGGCCTGGATAAAGTTATCTCTCACCGTGTCGAAACCGGCTCCGGCATTGGTTTTGGCGCAACGGTGAAATCCACATCCGAAAAACCGAACGAAGGCGAGCTCCTGGCACAGGTTGAACCAGAAGATCTGATCAAATTCGGCCTGATCCCTGAATTCATCGGTCGTCTGCCGGTTGTGGCTACGCTGAATGAGCTGAGTGAAGAGGCGCTGATCCAGATCCTGAAAGAGCCGAAAAATGCGCTGACCAAGCAGTATCAGGCGCTGTTCAATCTGGAAGGGGTTGATCTGGAATTCCGCGACGAAGCGCTGGATGCGATTGCCAAAAAAGCAATGAGCCGCAAAACCGGCGCGCGTGGCCTGCGTTCTATCGTTGAAGCGGCACTGCTCGACACCATGTACGATCTGCCGTCGATGGAAGACGTTGAGAAAGTGGTGATTGACGAGTCGGTCATCAGCGGTCAAACCAAACCGCTGCTGATTTACGGCAAACCGGAAGCCCAGCAGGCATCTGGCGAATAATTCACCAAATCATACAAGCAATTAATCAAAAAGGGGGGATTTTATCTCCCCTTTACTTTTTCCGTATTCATAGCGTTGAATGTGTGGGAAACATCCCCATATACTGGATACATGTTAATGGTTATGTGAAGCACAGTGACATGACCAGCTTACCTGGCGGACACTAACTAAGAGAGAGCTCTATGAATCCTGAGCGTTCTGAACGCATTGAAATCCCCGTATTGCCGTTGCGCGATGTGGTGGTTTATCCGCACATGGTCATACCCTTATTTGTAGGGCGGGAAAAATCTATCCGTTGCCTCGAAGCCGCTATGGATCATGATAAAAAAATCATGCTGGTGGCGCAGAAAGAAGCATCGACGGATGAGCCGGGTGTAAACGATCTTTTCACCGTCGGGACCGTGGCCTCTATTTTGCAGATGCTGAAGCTGCCTGACGGCACCGTGAAGGTGCTGGTAGAAGGCCTGCAGCGTGCGCGTATTACCACTCTGTCAGACGACGGCGAACACTTCTCTGCGAAGGCAGAGTACCTTGATTCGCCTGAACTTGATGAGCGCGAACAGGAAGTGCTGGTTCGCACCGCGATTAGCCAGTTTGAAGGCTATATCAAGCTGAACAAGAAAATCCCACCAGAAGTGCTGACATCGCTGAACAGCATCGACGATCCTGCACGTCTGGCGGACACCATCGCTGCCCATATGCCGCTGAAGCTGGCTGACAAACAGTCCGTGCTGGAAATGTCCGACGTTAACGAACGTCTGGAATACCTGATGGCGATGATGGAGTCCGAAATCGATCTGCTGCAGGTTGAGAAGCGTATTCGCAACCGCGTGAAAAAGCAGATGGAGAAATCTCAGCGTGAGTACTATCTGAATGAGCAAATGAAGGCCATTCAGAAAGAGCTGGGCGAGATGGACGATGCGCCGGACGAAAACGAAGCGCTGAAGCGTAAGATCGACGCGGCGAAGATGCCGAAAGAGGCGAAAGAGAAAGCCGAAGCAGAACTGCAGAAGCTGAAAATGATGTCTCCGATGTCGGCTGAAGCGACCGTCGTACGCGGCTACATTGAGTGGATGGTACAGGTTCCTTGGAACGCCCGCAGCAAGGTCAAAAAAGACCTGCGTCAGGCGCAGGAGATCCTGGATACCGACCACTACGGCCTGGAACGCGTGAAAGACCGCATTCTTGAGTACCTCGCGGTACAGAGCCGTGTAAACAAAATTAAAGGCCCGATTCTGTGCCTGGTAGGACCGCCGGGGGTGGGTAAAACCTCTCTGGGCCAGTCCATCGCAAAAGCGACCGGACGTAAGTATATCCGTATGGCGCTGGGCGGCGTACGCGATGAAGCGGAAATCCGCGGTCACCGCCGTACCTACATCGGTTCTATGCCGGGTAAACTGATCCAGAAGATGGCGAAAGTGGGCGTTAAAAACCCGCTGTTCCTGCTCGATGAGATCGACAAAATGTCGTCGGACATGCGTGGTGACCCTGCGTCTGCGCTGCTGGAAGTACTTGATCCAGAACAGAACGTGGCGTTCAGCGATCACTACCTGGAAGTGGACTACGACCTGAGCGACGTGATGTTCGTGGCGACGTCGAACTCCATGAATATTCCAGCGCCGCTGCTGGACCGTATGGAAGTGATCCGTCTCTCCGGCTATACCGAAGACGAGAAGCTGAACATCGCGAAACAGCACCTGCTGCCGAAACAGATTGAGCGTAACGCGCTGAAAGCCAACGAGCTGACCGTCGAGGACAGCGCGATTATTGGCATCATCCGCTACTATACCCGTGAAGCGGGCGTGCGTAGCCTTGAGCGTGAAATCTCTAAACTGTGCCGTAAGGCGGTGAAACAGCTGTTGCTGGATAAGAGCCTGAAACACATCACGATTAATGGTGATAACCTGCATGCCTATCTCGGCGTTCAGCGCTTCGACTATGGTCGCGCGGATAACGAAAACCGCGTTGGCCAGGTGACCGGTCTGGCATGGACGGAAGTGGGCGGCGATCTGCTGACCATCGAAACCGCCTGTGTACCGGGTAAAGGCAAGCTGACCTATACCGGCTCGCTGGGTGAAGTGATGCAGGAGTCTATTCAGGCGGCGCTGACCGTGGTGCGCGCGCGCGCGGAGAAACTGGGTATCAACCCGGATTTCTACGAAAAACGCGACATCCACGTACACGTACCTGAAGGGGCGACGCCGAAAGATGGTCCAAGCGCGGGTATTGCCATGTGTACCGCTCTGGTTTCTTGCCTGACAGGTAACCCGGTGCGTGCTGATGTGGCAATGACCGGTGAAATCACCCTGCGTGGTCAGGTTCTGCCAATCGGTGGCTTAAAAGAAAAACTGCTGGCGGCGCATCGTGGTGGGATCAAAACCGTATTGATCCCTTACGAAAACAAACGCGATCTGGAAGAGATTCCGGACAACGTGATTGCCGACCTGCAGATCCATCCTGTTAAGCGAATTGAGGAAGTACTTAGTCTCGCATTGCAGAATGAACCGTCCGGAATGCAGGTTGTAACCGCAAAATAGTGACCTCGCGCAAAGAGCGTCAATAAAAACAAGGCTGGTAAGTCATTTCGCACTTGCCAGCCTTTTTTTGTATAGCTAATTTAGATTGCTGATTAGGTCAGCCATCAACAACGGGTGTTGTAAGGTCATGGCAGGCCTGATATAACTGCTGCGCGGTCGCGTTGTGAAGGATTCAGGCGCGATATAAATTATAAAGAGAGGAAGAGAACAGTGAATAAATCTCAACTGATTGACAAAATTGCTGCTGGTGCTGATATTTCTAAAGCTGCAGCTGGACGTGCGTTAGATGCATTAATTGCTTCTGTTACTGAATCTCTGCAGGCTGGGGACGACGTTGCACTGGTAGGCTTCGGTACTTTTGCTGTTAAAGAGCGTGCTGCCCGTACTGGCCGCAACCCTCAGACCGGTAAAGAGATCACCATTGCTGCCGCTAAAGTGCCGGGTTTCCGTGCAGGTAAAGCGCTGAAAGACGCAGTAAACTGATTGCTTTCCCGTTTCAGGGAAGCCGGATAGTACAAGGGCGCATCTTTTGATGTGCCTTTTTTGTTTGTCCAGACCTGATTTGTGCGAGTTTATGCGAGTTGTGGGCTGACAATCGCCCCGTTTTCTTGTCACAATACGACTTTACGCGCGACGGGCAGGATTTTCCGTCAGCGTCAGGTAACCAGTCACCTACAGCGGAGTGTTGTTACACCATGATGGACAGCTTACGCACGGCTGCTAACAGTCTCGTGCTCAAGATTATTTTCGGTATCATTATCGTGTCGTTCATATTGACCGGCGTGAGCAGTTACCTTATTGGCGGTGGCGCGAACTATGCCGCAAAAGTGAATGGCCAGGAGATCAGCCGCGGCCAGTTCGAGAATGCTTTTGCCGGTGAACGTAACCGTATGCAGCAACAGCTGGGCGACCAATTCTCTGAACTGGCAGCAAACGAAGGGTATATGAAGACCCTGCGTCAGCAGACGCTGAACCGTCTTATCGACGAAGCGCTGCTGGATCAGTATGCCAAAAAACTCGGCCTTGGCATTAGCGATGAGCAGGTGAAAAAAGCCATCTTCTCCACGCAAGCCTTCCAGTCTAACGGTAAATTCGACAACGCGCGTTACAACAGCATCGTCAACCAGATGGGGATGACGGCCGATCAGTACGCGCAGGCGCTGCGTAACCAACTGACCACCCAGCAGCTCATCAATGCCGTTGTTGGCACCGATTTCATGCTCAAAGGCGAAACGGATGAACTGGCTGCGCTGGTGGCGCAGCAGCGCGTTGTACGTGAAGCGACCATTGATGTTAACGCCCTGGCGGCGAAACAGCAGGTGAGCGACGCTGACATTAACGCCTGGTACGAGCAGAACAAGAATACCTTTGTTTCTCCTGAACAGTTCCGCGTGAGCTACATCAAGCTGGATGCGGCTGCGCTGCAGGAAAGCGCGTCTGACGCGGAAATCCAGTCTTACTACGACCAGCATCAGGATCAGTTCACACAGCCGCAGCGTAACCGCTACAGCGTGATTCAGACCAAAACCGAGGCGGATGCCAAAGCGGTACTGGATGAGCTGAACAAAGGCGCTGATTTTGCGACCGTCGCGAAAGCGAAATCCACCGACATTATCTCTGCGAAAAACGGCGGCGATATTGGCTGGCTGGAAGACGCGACCACGCCGGACGAGCTGAAAAATGCGGGTCTGAAAGAGAAAGGCCAACTGTCTGGCGTCATTAAATCCTCCGTAGGTTTCCTGGTCGTGCGTCTGGACGACATCACCGCGGCGAAAACCAAGCCGCTGGTTGAGGTTCGTGACGATATCGCGGCAAAAGTGAAGCAGGAAAAAGCGCTGGATGCCTACTATGCGCTGCAGCAGAAAGTGAGTGATGCTGCCAGCAACGACAACGAATCTCTGGCGGGTGCCGAGCAGGCGGCTGGGGTGAAAGCGGTTGAGACGGGCTGGTTTGGTCGTGACAACCTGCCGGAAGAGCTGAACTTCAAACCGGTTTCTGATGCCATCTTCAACGGTGGTCTGGTTGGTGAGAACGGCACGCCGGGCAGTAACTCAGACATCATTACCGTCGATGGCGATCGTGCGTTTGTGTTGCGCGTCAGCGAGCACAAGCCAGAAGCGGTCAAACCGCTGGCGGAAGTGAAGGATCAGGTCGTCGCTCAGGTTAAGCACAACAAAGCGGAACAGCAGGCGAAACTGGATGCTGAGAAGATTCTGGCCGATCTGAAAGCGGGTAAACAGGACGCGCTGAAAGCGGCTGGCCTGAGCTTCGGTGAAGCGAAAACGCTGAGCCGTACCGGTCAGGACCCTATCAGCCAGGCCGCGTTTGGCCTGACTCTGCCGGCGAAAGACAAGCCAAGCTTCGGCACCACTACCGATATGCAGGGTAACGTCGTTCTGCTGGCGCTGGATGAAGTGAAAGCCGGCACTCTGCCAGACGCGCAGAAGAAGGCGATGGTCCAGGGGATTACCCAGAACAATGCCCAGATTGCCTTCGAAGCCATGATGAGCAACCTGCGTAAAGATGCCAAAATTAAGCTGGGCGATATCATTACTCAGCAGCAATAATTACGTATCTGCTCGCAGATTTTCGCAACGCTCTGCAATAACTAAAGGCCGCTTTCGCGGCCTTTTCCATTTCTGCACTCTGCTGTTTGTGCCTCTTTTATCGGGCGGCTATCGTGACGTGGCTGTCTACAAACAAGGAGATAACAGCATGAAATGTGGAATCAAAGCACTGTTTATTACGCTGGCTATTGCCACCACCGGGCTGAGCGCGGGCGCACTGGCGGCAACACCTGCCGCTAAACCACAGGCGGTACAGAGTAAGACCGACGCCGCAGCGCCGGGGCAGGGGCAAACCAAAGCGGCTGACGTTGGTAAAAACGTGGATGATGACGGTACGCGAGTCAGCATCAATTCGGCCTCTGCGGAAGAGCTGGCCCGCGTGATGAATGGCGTCGGGCTGAAAAAAGCGCAGGCCATCGTAAGCTATCGTGAAGAGTATGGTCCTTTCAAAACGGTCGACGACCTCAAGCAGGTTCCGGGCATGGGGAGCGCGCTGGTTGAGCGCAACCTCGCACACCTGACGTTGTAATCTCACAATTACTTGCACAGCGGCAAAATTTTGCCAGGATAAAGAGGTCATACCAGTTATGACCTCTCATCCTACAATAACAGTAAAGGCTATTGCGCTATGCAGACAAAAATAAAAGTACGCGGTTTTCACCTCGACGTTTACCAGCATGTGAACAATGCCCGCTACCTGGAGTTTCTTGAGGAAGCGCGCTGGGACGGGCTGGAAAACAGCGAAAGCTTTCAGTGGATGACCGCGCACAACATCGCGTTCGTGGTCGTCAATATCAATATCAACTACCGTCGCCCTGCCGTGTTGGGCGATGTGCTCACGGTGACCAGCCAGGTGCAGCAGATCAATGGCAAAAGCGGCGTGTTAAGCCAGGTGGTTACGCTCGATCCCGAAGGGCAGGTGGTGGCTGATGCGTTGATCACCTTTGTCTGTATCGATCTGAAAACGCAGAAAGCGCTGCCGCTGGAAGGGGAATTGCGCGAAAAGCTGGAACTGATGATCGTGTAACACAGGTTCAGGCTTACCCGTGCTGTCGACACCTGTTATGCGACAGCACGGTCAGGTCGCCCTATTTAAGCCCGGTTTTTTTCTGCATTGCGGCCATCACGCCGGCTTTATCGGCAAGATAGTGGTTCAGCCCGTTAGCGCGCAGATTACAGGCGGCGCACTGGCCGCAACCGTCGCCTTTAATGCCGTTGTAGCAGGTGAGGGTTTCGCTGCGAACCAGGTCCAGCTTGCCCCAGTAGTCGGCCAGCGCCCAGGTTTCGGCTTTATCCAGCCACATCAGCGGGGTTTCAAAGCGCGTCTCTTTCGCCATCCCCAGATTGACGGCGTGATTTAACGCCTTCACGAACTCATCACGACAGTCCGGGTAGCCGGAGAAGTCTGTTTCACACACGCCCGTGATCACCGCTTCGGCTTTTACCTGGTAGGCATAAATTGCCGTCAGGGTGAGGAACAGAATATTGCGGCCCGGCACGAAGGTATTCGGAATGCCGCTGGCATCGGGTTCGTAGTCCGGGACGGGAATACTGTCCCGGGTGAGGCTACTCACGGCCAGTTCATTTAACAGCGTAACGTCCAGCACCTTGTGCGCGCGTGCGCCCAGTTTCAGGGCCAGTTCACGGGCAACGTCGATCTCAGCGCGATGACGCTGACCATAATCGAAAGTGACACAGTGAACCTCATCGTACTGATGAAGAGCCTGGACCAGGCAGGTAGTAGAGTCTTGTCCTCCGCTGAACACGACGACGGCACGTTTCATAAATCATCTCGACTGTTACGGTAAAAACGTTATGTTACCGTCTGCCTGTGGTGGCGACCAGCTTCTTCACGATTTGGGGGCGGGCAGCCAGGCTTCGGTAAAATCAAACCAGCCGCGGGTGTTGAGGCGAATCCCATTCACGCCCGGCGGCGCGCTGATCTGATACTGATAATTAAAGAGCGGCGTCAGCACTGCATTTTCCATTAATCGGCTAAAAATGGCCTTCAGGCCCGCGTGCCGATCCCGAGCCTCGGCCTGAGTCTGTACCGCATCCAGCGTGGCTTGCAAATGGGCGTACGCCGGTGCGCTTAACACGTGTGGCCAAAGCGTATCGCAGCGCAGCCACTGCTCAAGCGTATACGCTGGCGCTTCGCCAATCAGCCTGTCGCCCATCATGATGTCTGCTTCGGCAAGCTGCTGGCATCCGTCCCACGTCTTGGCGTCATGAAAGATGACGGTCAGCTCACAACCCTGTAGCGCCAGGTACGTCTTCAACTGGCTGGCCATGGTGTGAAGCTCAACGGGAAGATGGTAAACCAGCGTCAGTGCTTCAGGCAGGGCAACATCGGTTAAATCAGTCCAGTCGGGGATTGTCCAGCCGGGAAGCAGTTCCCCGGTGGGGGTGATGAGCCCTTCGTTTAGCGGAAGCGTGTGGAGAAGCCTGGAGTGATGAATGATATTAATCAGCCGCTTTGCCTGGTTCTCACTCAGGCGTGCGCTCTGTTTTAGCGTGAGGTAACAGAACCCCAGGCTGGTGCTGCTGCTTACCAGCCGCAGACTTTCCAGCTCGTCGGCCTCACCAATCGCGATTTGCACCGGGTGACGGCAGCTGGTACCCAACCTGTGATCAAAAAGCTGGGGTGTGATCCAGTATTCGATGGCTTTGAGCAGCGGATGGCTCAGGTGGAACTGCTCATGGCTTTCAAGACGAACCAGGTCGGGTTCAAAGGCGACCAGCCGAAAGGGGCCGCTGCCAATCGTCGAATGGTCGGGATGCGCCAGACGGCTACAGTAGGTTGCCAGCCTGTGCGGCAGCCAGTAGTCCGGATGATGCAGCGTAAACGTCAGGCACTGCGGATGCGTTGTTTCGATACAGAGGACGCTCTGGAACAGGGTGCGCAGGGCGGGAAGCGTCAATAGCGCGGTCAGGCTTCGCTGGAGATGCGCCGTTTCAATTTTATCGCCGTTATGCCAGTGCAGCGTGGAGCGAATGTAGAAATGCCAGCGCAGGCCATCATCCGACACATCCCAGTGATGCGCCAGATCGCCCGTAGGCTCACTGCTGTTGCCGTGAAATCGCGTCAAACCTGAGAAGACTTGCCCTGCCAGATGCTGCTCTGCCCGACCGGGTAAAAAGCCCGGCTGAAGCGGCTCCAGTGAGCGGTAGTAGGGGATGCGCAGCGTCGGCGTGTCGTTTTGCCACTGCCCACCCAAAAACGGGTGCAGCAGCGCACGCAAATCTTCGGGAGCAAGCTGCGCCAGCTCGAGGGCGTTATGCTGCTGCCCGCTTTTTAGCGCTTCTTCCATCATCGTATTGCGCAGTGATTCCGGAGTGACGTGAAACGTCAGCGCACCGCGCCTTCCACGCCCGGACTGCGCGCGCCAGGTCAGCCAGCCCGCCTCCTGGGCCTGACGCAGCAGAGTACGGACATGTCGCTCGCTACAAAAGCAGCGGCTGGCAAGTTCATTTACGGTTACCTGCTGCGGCGCGCCAGCGGAAGGTTGCCACAGGCGTTGATACTGGTTAAGACGGTTAAGCTGGCGCATAAGAAACCCGGAACAATAATTTTCATCTATTCACTATTACTTCCGTATATCTCACACGATACTGATGCACAAGTTAACCGCATCACATTTCGGGAGTAATCATGGCTCGGCTCGCTGCATTTGATATGGACGGTACGCTGTTAATGCCGGATCACCGTTTAGGGGAGAAAACCCTTAACACGCTGAAGCGCCTGCACGAGCGTAATGTCACCCTGACGTTTGCCACCGGGCGTCATGTTCTGGAAATGCGCCATTTGCTGGGCGCGTTTGCCCTCGATGCCTTTCTGATCACCGGTAACGGGACGCGAATTCACTCTGTAGAAGGCGATGTGCTGTACCGACAGGATCTCAACCCGGAAGTGGCGGATATCGTGCTGCACAGTACCTGGGATACGCAGGCTAGCATCCACGTCTTTAACGATCGGGGCTGGTTTACCGGAAGCGACATCCCGGAATTATTGCACGCGCATGTGTATAGCGGTTTTAAATACCAGCTTATCGATCTGCGTCGGATCCCCGCCCATGCGGTGACCAAGATCTGCTTCTGCGGCGATCACGACGATCTCTGTCGCTTACGGATCCAACTGAATGAGGCGCTGGGCGACCGGGCGCACCTGACCTTCTCGGCGGTGGATTGCCTGGAAGTGCTGCCGGTGGGCTGCAACAAAGGTTCCGCTCTGGCGGTGCTGAGCGACCACCTGGGATTAACGCTGCAGGAGTGTATGGCGTTCGGTGACGCCATGAACGACCGCGAAATGCTGGGTAGCGTAGGTCGCGGTCTGATCATGGGGAATGCGATGGCGCAGCTGAAAGCAGAACTTCCCCATCTGCCGGTTATCGGTCACTGCCGTAATGAAGCAGTGTCCCATTTTTTGACGCATTGGCTGGACAATAACAACCTCCCATATTCCCCCGAATAGTGAGACCCTTCCAGCAAGCCAGACTTCGGTCTGGCTTTTTTTATTTCAGCAGTTGAGCAATCTGCGCCTTCCAGGGGGCGATATCACCGATGTTGGCCTGCACCCACTCCGCATTGTAGTAGGTCTCGAGATAACGCTCGCCGCTGTCGCACAG
Source organism: Enterobacter sp. HMSC16D10 (assembly GCF_001807145.1). Taxonomy (NCBI): domain Bacteria; kingdom Pseudomonadati; phylum Pseudomonadota; class Gammaproteobacteria; order Enterobacterales; family Enterobacteriaceae; genus Enterobacter; species Enterobacter sp. HMSC16D10. The sequence continues at coordinate 249,105 of NZ_KV787817.1, read as the reverse complement.
CAGCGTGACGATGGAACCGGTGCGTCCCGCTTCGCGCATACGTGCGGCAAGCTGCAGCGCGCCCCACATATTGGTGCCCGTCGAGGCGCCCACTTTGCGGCCCAGCTGCGTTTCCAGCCAGTGCGCCGTTGCCACGCTGGCGGCATCCGGCACGCGCATCATCTCGTCCACAACGTCGGGGATGAAAGAAGGCTCAACGCGCGGACGGCCAATCCCTTCAATTTTACTCCCCACCGGGCTGCGCAGACCGGCATCGCGGTTTTGCCAGTAGTCGAGGAACACGGAGTTCTGCGGGTCAACCACCATCAGCTGGGTATCGTAACCCTGACAGCGGATATAGCGTCCGATCGTGGCTGATGTACCGCCGGTACCGGCGCTCATCACAATGTAGGACGGAACCGGATGCGGTTCGTGGGTCATCTGGCGGAAAATACTGTCGGCAATGTTGTTATTCCCGCGCCAGTCCGTCGCGCGCTCGGCGAAGGTGAACTGGTCCATATAGTGGCCGTTCAGCTCACGAGCCAGCATTTCAGAGGCGGCGTAGATTTCGCAGGCGCTTTCCACAAAGTGGCAGCGACCGCCGTAAAATTCGATCTGTTCGATTTTGCGTTTTGCGGTGCAGGAGGGCATCACCGCAATAAACGGCAGGCCCAGCAGGCGGGCGAAATAGGCTTCGGACACCGCCGTTGAACCGGAAGAGGATTCAATGATGGTGGTGCCTTCTTTAATCCAGCCGTTACATAAACCGTATAAAAACAGCGAGCGCGCCAGGCGATGCTTCAGGCTGCCGGTAGGATGGGTGCTTTCATCTTTCAGATAGAGCTGAATGCCGTCAAATCCCGGCAGGGAAAGGCGAATCAGGTGCGTATCCGCCGAGCGCTGATAGTCGGCATTGATTTCGCTGATCGCATGTTTAACCCAGGTGCTATTCATCGTCGTTATCCGTTTGTCATTTTGTGCCTAGCATAGCGAAAAGCACAGAAAAAATTGTTGCTATCTGGCCTTTAAAATAGAATTAAGGGAGAAAAATTTTCTCTGTGAGGTGGGTATGCTAGATAAAATTGACCGCAAGCTCCTTTCATTGCTGCAAAGTGACTGTACCCTCTCTTTGCAGGCGCTGGCAGATGCCGTTAATCTGACCACCACCCCGTGCTGGAAGCGGCTTAAGAAGCTGGAAGATGACGGTATTCTGCTGGGGCGCGTCGCGCTGTTAGATCCTGAAAAACTGGGGCTTGGGTTGACGGCATTTGTGCTGATAAAAACCCAGCATCACAGCAGCGAGTGGTATTGCCGCTTCGTTACCCAGGTGTCTGAGATGCCCGAAGTGCTCGGTTTCTGGCGTATGGCCGGCGAGTACGATTACCTGATGCGCGTCCAGGTGGCCGACATGAAGCGTTATGATGACTTCTACAAGCGGCTGGTGAACAGCGTGCCGGGGTTATCGGACGTCACCTCAAGCTTCGCTATGGAACAGATTAAATACACCACAGCATTACCCATTGAATAACTTCGTAAAATACCTTCAGGAACAAACCGCGTGCGATTATTTGCCCAATTAAGCTGGTACTTTCGTCGGGAGTGGCAACGCTACCTCGGTGCAGTCGCCCTGCTTATTATCATTGCTATCCTGCAGCTGATCCCGCCGAAAGTGGTGGGCTACGTCGTGGATGGCGTCACCGAACAGCATTACACCACCGCACGGGTGTTGATGTGGGTTGGCACGCTGGTGCTGACGGCGGTCATTGTTTATCTGCTGCGCTACGTCTGGCGTGTGCTGCTGTTTGGTGCGTCCTATCAGCTGGCCGTTGAGCTGCGTGAAGATTTTTATCGCCAGCTGAGTCGACAGCATCCCGAATTTTATCTGCGCCATCGCACCGGGGATCTTATCGCGCGCGCGACTAACGACGTCGATCGCGTGGTCTTTGCCGCCGGGGAAGGGGTGCTGACGCTGGTGGACTCGCTGGTAATGGGCTGCGCGGTGCTGATCGTCATGTCAACGCAGATCAGCTGGCAGCTGACCCTGCTGGCGCTGCTGCCGATGCCGCTCATGGCGCTGGCGATCAATCGCTATGGCGAACAACTGCACGAGCGCTTCAAGCTGGCGCAGGCGGCGTTTTCGTCGCTGAACGATCGCACCCAGGAGAGCATGACCAGCATCCGCATGATCAAAGCGTTTGGTCTGGAAGACCGGCAGTCCGCGCTGTTTGCCGCCGATGCGGCCGACACGGGGGCGAAAAACATGCGCGTCGCGCGTATTGACGCGCGATTTGATCCAACGATTTATATCGCAATCGGCATGGCAAATATGCTGGCGATTGGCGGCGGGAGCTGGATGGTGGTGCAGGGCACGCTCACCCTGGGCCAGTTGACCAGCTTTGCCATGTATCTGGGGCTGATGATCTGGCCGATGCTGGCGCTGGCCTGGATGTTTAACATCGTGGAGCGCGGCAGCGCCGCCTACAGCCGTATTCGCGCCATGCTGGCCGAAGCGCCGGTGGTCAATGACGGCAGCGAAGCGTTGCCGGAAGGACGCGGCGTCATGAAAGTCGACGTCCGCAAGTTTATCTATCCGCAAACGGAACATCCGGTACTGGAGAACGTCAGTTTTACCCTTCAGCCGGGCCAGATGCTCGGCATCTGCGGCCCGACGGGCTCCGGTAAAAGTACCGTACTCTCGCTGCTCCAGCGTCACTTTGACGTCACCGAGGGCGATATTCGCTTCCATGATATTCCATTGACCAGGCTGCTGCTGGATGAGTGGCGTGGTCGCCTGGCGGTCGTCAGCCAGACGCCGTTTCTTTTTTCTGACACCGTGGCGAACAACATCGCGCTTGGGTGCCCTGCGGCAACGCAGGAAGAGATCGAGCATGTGGCGCGTTTAGCCAGCGTGCATGATGACATTTTGCGCCTGCCGCAGGGCTACGAAACGGAAGTCGGGGAACGCGGCGTCATGCTGTCCGGCGGGCAAAAACAGCGTATCTCCATTGCCCGCGCCCTGCTGCTCAATGCGGAAATCCTGATTCTGGACGATGCGCTCTCCGCCGTGGATGGCCGTACCGAGCATCAGATCCTGCATAACCTGCGCCAGTGGGGCGACGGACGCACGATAATTATCAGTGCCCACCGTTTGTCAGCGCTCACCGAAGCCAGCGAAATTCTGGTTTTGCAGCACGGCCATATTGCCCAGCGCGGGCAGCATGAAACGCTTAGCGAGCAGCCGGGCTGGTATCGTGATATGTACCGCTATCAGCAGCTTGAGGCGGCGCTGGACGATGCGCCGGAGCAGGATGAGGAGGCCGCCAATGCGTAAGCTTGGAACGATGTGGCCGACGCTCAAACGTCTGCTGGCCTACGGCTCACCGTGGCGTAAACCGCTCTCCGTTGCTGTGCTTTTACTCTGGATTGCGGCGATTGCCGAAGTGAGCGGACCGCTGCTCATCAGCTATTTCATCGACAATATGGTCGCCAAAAGCTACCTGCCGCTGGGGCTGGTGGCGGGCTTAGGCGTGGCCTACGTTGGGTTGCAGCTGGCGGCGGCAGGGCTGCACTATGCGCAGTCGCTGCTGTTTAACCGTGCCGCCGTGGGCGTGGTTCAGCAGTTGCGTACTGATGTGATGGACGCGGCGCTTCGCCAGCCGCTCAGCGAATTTGATACCCAGCCGGTCGGGCAGGTGATTTCGCGCGTGACCAACGATACCGAGGTGATCCGCGATCTGTACGTCACCGTAGTCGCGACGGTATTACGCAGCGCGGCGCTGATTGGCGCGATGCTGGTGGCGATGTTCAGCCTCGACTGGCGCATGGCGCTGGTGGCGATAACGATCTTCCCGGCGGTGCTGATCGTCATGGTGATTTACCAGCGTTACAGCACGCCGATTGTGCGTCGGGTTCGCGCCTATCTGGCCGACATCAACGATGGCTTCAACGAAGTGATTAACGGCATGAGCGTCATCCAGCAGTTCCGCCAGCAGGCGCGCTTTGGCGAGCGCATGGGCGAAGCCAGCCGTTCACACTATATGGCGCGTATGCAGACGCTGCGCCTGGACGGTTTCCTGCTGCGACCGCTGCTGAGCCTGTTCTCAGCGCTGGTGCTGTGTGGGCTGCTGATGCTCTTTGGCCTGAGCGCAAACGGTACGATTGAAGTGGGCGTGCTGTACGCTTTCATTAGCTATCTTGGACGTCTCAACGAGCCGCTGATCGAACTCACTACGCAGCAATCGATGCTGCAACAGGCGGTTGTCGCCGGTGAGCGCGTCTTTGAGCTGATGGACAGGCCGCGCCAGGCCTACGGCAATGACGAGCGACCTCTGCAAAGCGGGGCTATCACCTTTGATAACGTCTCATTTGCCTATCGCGAAGACCGTCTGGTGTTGCAGGAGATTACGCTCGATGTGCCGTCACGCGGTTTCGTCGCGCTGGTGGGCCATACCGGCAGCGGTAAAAGCACGCTCGCCAGCCTGCTGATGGGCTACTATCCGGTCACGCAAGGCGAAATCCGCCTCGACGGGCGCCCGCTCGCGTCGCTCAGCCACACGGTGTTACGCAAAGGCGTTGCGATGGTGCAGCAGGATCCGGTCGTGCTGGCCGATACCTTCTACGCCAACGTAACCCTGGGACGGGACTATTCAGAAGCGCAGGTTTGGGCTGTACTGGAAACGGTGCAGCTGGCAGAGCTGGCGCGCGGGTTTAGCGACGGGATCAACACCAAGCTGGGCGAGCAGGGCAACAACCTCTCCGTGGGGCAAAAACAGCTCCTGGCGCTGGCGCGCGTCCTGATTGAAACGCCGCAGGTGCTGATTCTGGACGAAGCCACGGCCAGCATAGATTCTGGAACCGAGCAGGCGATTCAGCAGGCGCTGGCCGCCGTACGCGACCACACGACGCTGGTGGTGATTGCTCACCGGCTCTCCACCATCGTCGACGCGGACACGATTCTGGTGCTGCATCGCGGACAGGCCGTGGAGCGCGGTACGCACCGCGAGCTGCTGGAAGCACAAGGGCGCTACTGGCAGATGTACCAGCTGCAGCTGGCGGGCGAAGAGCTGGCCGCCAGCGTGCGTGATGAAGAGTCCCTTAGCGCCTGATGCACTAAAATGAGGCGCCGCGCTAACAGTCATTCCTGTTGGTGCAAAAATGAAACGCACCCTGCACCGGCATGGTGCGTTTTTTTTCACCGGTTCATTTATCAGAACCGTGTAACGCACATCGCGCCGCGATTCCCTCACGTTTTCATTTCTGGCACATCCCTTGCAATACCTTCCGCGTAAGCTGCGGCCATTACCGAATTCTGACTGGAGGGGATCTATGAAGCTGGTTACGGTTGTAATCAAACCATTCAAACTCGAAGACGTGCGTGAAGCATTGTCTTCAATGGGTATTCAGGGACTGACTGTCACCGAAGTGAAAGGCTTTGGTCGTCAGAAGGGTCATGCCGAGCTTTATCGCGGGGCGGAATACAGCGTTAACTTTCTGCCAAAAGTAAAAATTGATGTCGCGATTGCTGACGATCAGCTTGATGAAGTCATTGATGTCATTAGCAAAGCGGCCTACACCGGCAAAATTGGCGACGGCAAAATTTTCGTTGCCGAACTGCAGCGCGTCATTCGCATCCGTACCGGCGAATCTGACGAAGCGGCACTGTAATTAACGCCTGGCACACAGTGATAGGGATCGAGAAAATGAAGATAGCAACACTTAAAACGGGTCTGGGTTCGCTGGCGCTGCTGCCGGGCCTGGCGCTGGCTGCTGCCCCTGCGGTGGCCGACAAAGCCGATAACGCCTTTATGATGATCAGCACCGCGCTGGTGCTGTTTATGTCCATTCCGGGCATTGCGCTGTTCTACGGCGGTCTGATCCGTGGCAAAAACGTTCTCTCCATGCTGACGCAGGTTGCCGTGACGTTTGCACTGGTCTGCGTGCTTTGGGTGGTTTACGGTTACTCTCTGGCGTTCGGCACGGGTAACGCGTTCTTTGGTAACTTCGACTGGGTGATGCTGAAAAACATTGAACTGACCGCGCTGATGGGCAGCTTCTATCAGTATATTCACGTGGCGTTCCAGGGCTCGTTCGCCTGCATTACCGTCGGGCTGATTGTGGGCGCGCTCGCCGAGCGTATTCGTTTCTCTGCGGTCCTGATCTTCGTGGTGGTCTGGCTGACGCTCTCCTATGTGCCGATTGCGCACATGGTCTGGGGCGGTGGTCTGCTGGCCACGCACGGCGCGCTGGACTTCGCGGGCGGTACCGTTGTCCACATTAACGCCGCGGTCGCGGGTCTGGTGGGCGCTTATCTGATTGGCAAACGTGTCGGCTTCGGTAAAGAGGCGTTCAAACCGCACAACCTGCCGATGGTCTTTACCGGTACTGCGATCCTCTACTTTGGCTGGTTTGGCTTCAACGCCGGCTCAGCAAGTGCGGCCAACGAAATCGCCGCGCTGGCCTTCGTGAACACCGTTGTGGCCACGGCGGGTGCAATCCTCTCCTGGGTGTTTGGCGAGTGGGCGGTGCGCGGTAAACCTTCCCTGCTGGGTGCCTGTTCAGGTGCGATTGCCGGTCTGGTTGGTATCACCCCTGCGTGTGGTTATGTCGGTGTCGGCGGCGCGCTGCTGGTCGGCCTGGTGTCCGGTCTGGCGGGTCTGTGGGGCGTCACCGCACTGAAACGAGTTCTGCGCGTGGATGACCCTTGCGATGTGTTCGGCGTGCACGGCGTGTGCGGGATTGTCGGCTGTATCATGACCGGTATCTTCGCGGCGAAATCGCTCGGTGGCGTGGGCTACGCAGAAGGCGTCACTATGGTTCATCAGGTGCTGGTGCAGCTGGAAAGCATCGCTATCACCGTGGTGTGGTCTGCGGTCGTCGCTTTCATCGGCTACAAGCTGGCGGACATGACGGTCGGCCTGCGCGTACCGGAAGAGCAGGAGCGCGAAGGTCTGGATGTGAACAGCCACGGCGAGAATGCGTATAACGCATGATCTGAGTGGCTTGCCGGGTGGCGGCTTCGCCTTACCCGGCCTACAACAGCACAAAACGTAGGCCCGGTAAGCGTCGCGCCACCGGGCTTTTTACATCAACCTCTGTTACGCATCACCCCTTCCTGCACCGTTGAAGCGACCAGCACGCCGTCCTGAGTATAAAACTCCCCACGTACAAACCCGCGGGCGCTGGATGCCGACGTACTCTCCACGCTGTAGAGCAGCCACTCGTTCATGTTGAAGGGACGGTGGAACCACATCGAGTGATCGATCGTCGCGACCTGCATCCCTTTTTCGAGGAAGCCGACGCCGTGCGGCTGCAGCGCCACCGGCAGGAAGTTGAAGTCAGACGCATAGCCCAGCAGATACTGATGGACGCGGAAATCTTCCGGCACGGTGCCGTTGGCGCGGATCCACACCTGACGCTTTGGCTCGGCGGTGTGGCCCTTCATCGGGTTGTGGAACTCGACGGGGCGGATCTCAAGCGGCTTATCGCAGAGAAACTTCTCTTTAACCTGCGGCGGCAGCAGATGCGCCAATGCGCGAGCGATATCCGTTTCCGATTTAAGATCGTCCGGCGAGGGGGCAGGGGGCATGACCTTCTGATGCTCGTAGCCCGGCTCCGGTGCCTGGAAAGAGGCGGTCATGTAAAAGATCGGCTTACCGTTCTGGATGGCCGCGACGCGGCGCGCGCTGAAGCTGTTGCCGTCTCGCAGAACTTCAACGTCATACACGATGGGTTTCGCGCTATCGCCAGGGCGTAAAAAGTAGCTGTGGAATGAATGCACCAGACGGTCTGCCGGGACAGTCTCCTTTGCAGCGTACAGCGCTTGTCCAACGACTTGCCCACCGAAGACCTGGCGTAAGCCTAAATCTTCGCTCTGTCCGCGAAAGAGTCCTTCCTCAATTTTTTCCAGATTCAGTAATGTCAGCAGATTGTTCAGTGCCTGACTCATAGTTGTCCTCAATAAACGCCGTAGCGAAAGATAGGCAGAGTATAACGCAGAAATGAAAGTGGTCCGATGGGTAGAATAATCTGAATATCGGGATGATTTCAGGCATTAATCAGTGAGTTGTGCCACACTTAACTACGTTATGTGATTGAAACGACATCGGATGGGATCGATCCCGCTGGTGCATTGATGATAAGGAGACTTCAATGAAACTCGTGCCTATGCTAAGTGGTGTAGCGATTGCGGTGGCGTTGTCCGCCTGTGCCGGTAAGAGCGCCCAGGTGCCAGTGCCAGCAGCTGACCCGAACGGGATTAATACCCTTTCGCAGCAGTCCATTCAGCAGCCTAACGTTTCCGGTACCATCTGGATTAAACAGAAAGTTGCGTTGCCGCCGGATGCGGTATTAACGGTGACGCTGTCTGATGCTTCCCTGGCCGACGCGCCGTCGAAAGTCGTGGCCCAGCGTGCCGTCCGTACTGAAGGCAAGCAGGCGCCGTTTAGCTTCGTGTTGCCGTATAACCCGTCGGATGTGCAGCCTAATGCCCGTATTCTGCTGAGCGCAGCGGTCACCATTAACGGTAAGCTGGTGTTTATCACCGATACGGTCCAGGAAGCGATTAACAACGGTGGAACCAAAATCGACCTGAACCTGGTGCCAGTACAGCAGACCGAAGTGCCGGTCGCACCGCAAACCAATCAGCCGTCTCTGCCAACCCCACCGACGCAGATGTAATGTGGTTATTCCCCTCTCCTTCGGGAGAGGGGTCAGTACACCCACCGGTACTTCTGTAAATCGATCTGACCCGACCCTGACACCTGCACCCCTTCTGAAAGTAACGCCTGACGCTGACGCTGGAGATCCGGCCCGGTGAGTGAGATGGCGCCATGACGGTTCACCACTCGATGCCAGGGCAGCGTACTGCCTTCCGGCAGCCGTTTCAGGACGCCTCCAACCTGTCGCGCCGCGCGCGGGGAACCGGCCAGGCGCGCGACATCACCATAGGTGGTGACATAGCCTTCCGGGATTGAAGCCACGATTTGCCATACGCGCTGTGGAAAAGAGTCCTGCTCGTCCATACCTTCACCTGCGGGGAGTTTCTGGAGAGCCATGGTAAACGAAGATCGCCTTGATTGCTGCGCCTGTTTGCGCAAGAAACCAGCATCCGGTTCCTGGCGGCTTGCAATTGGGCCTTCGCACAGGGATAATGCGCCAGCGCGTTGGTTATCAACGCTCTCAATGGGGGCTCTGTTGGTTCTCCCGCAACGCTACTCTGTTCACCAGGTCAGGTCCGGAAGGAAGCAGCCAGGGCAGACGACGTGTGTGCCGGGATGTAGCTGGCAGGGCCCCCACCCATTTCTGAGCCTCTGCGTTCTTCCCTGATTTTTGCCTCTTCCCTGGACGTTATTCCCTAATAAGATTATGCCTATAGCATGTAATATATATTTCATCGTGCTGAAATATTATTGTCATAAACTTGTAATAATAGTCGGGCATTTTATCGTTGGCCGTCTATTTTCTGGCATAACTCAAAAAAATATATATCTGGATAACATTGTTAACTTCGTGTATTAAATAAAGTACTTATTCCGAAGGGAAGTGATAAACATGGCTACAGCGGTATTAAACGTTAAGATTGATGACGCGCTAAAAGAAAGGCTTCGCCACTATGCGGAAGTGAATAACGAGAATTTAAGCGTGACGACAGAGAAACTGCTGCTGCTGGCGTTCGAGGCAGTAGAAGAGGCGGGAGTATCGGAAGAGGATATTGATAATCAGCATACGGAAGAAGAGAATGTTTCTCCATTTACTCCTAAAGAAATCAAGGCTCTACGTAAACTTCTGAAGAAGCGAAAATGAAACAACAACTGTCTACTGCCAGTGACTACAAAGAGGCCTGCGATTTGTTGCGTTCAGGCTACGTGAAGCATGTACGTCTTGGCTGGAATGTCGGAAGTGATGAGTTCTTTCGTATTGCGTCTGACTGGTGTGATACTGGCGCAAAAATAAAGAAAGACGGTGATAACTTCGTTATTTCACTGAAAGGGTTTCCTATTCCTGCTCAGCATTAATTCCGGACTGGTGAAAACTGCTGACTGTATCCATGACAGTCAGCAGTTTTTATTTTTTATGATCGGCTTCAAACTTTTTGCTATTAAATCACGCTGCGTTTTACAGGTGGCACGTTTTTATTCAGGGCGAGCCATAACGGTTTAATCCTCAGCAGCGCCTGTTCAAGTTCTGTCGGCTCGAGCGAGAAGGGCATCCGCAAATAGCGGTCAAACGCACCCGATAAACCAAACCGCGTACCGGTCCCCAGATTTATCCCCAGAATCTCAGCCCGCGCGGCAAGCTGCGTCGCCAGCATGCCGGGGAGCTCAATCCAGTATGAGAGCCCGCCCTCTGCTTCATGGAATGTCCACTCCGGGAAATGTTCACGCAGCAGTTCACCGCATCGATCGCGTCGTTCCGCCAGCATTTTGCGGCGTGCGGGTAGAAACGTCTCGCTGTTGTTGATGAGCCACAGCGCCGCTAGCTGTTCCAGCAGCGGCGAGCCTAAATCCAGCGTATCGCGCGTCTGGGCAAGCGTGGCGATCGTGCGCGAGGACGCGCGGATCCAGCCGAGACGCAGCCCGCCCCAGAAGCTTTTTCCGGCAGAACCTAAGGTGATGACGGTGGCCTGCGGGTTAAAGGAGGCCAGCGGGGGCGGAGGAGGGGCGTCAAACCAGAGATCCACCATCGTTTCATCCACCACCAGCGTCGTACGGGTTTGCGCAGCAATATCGGTAATGGCCTGACGGGTCGCGACATCCATGCAGCGCCCGGTGGGGTTATGAAAATCAGGCATCAGGTACGCCAGGCGCGGCGCGGTTTGGGCAAGCGTGGCGGCGAAACCGTCCGTATCCCAGCCCGTTTCCGGCAGCGACACCCCCACGGGCCGACACTGCGCGCCCTGAATGGCGGCAATCGCCAGCGGATAGGTGGGGTGATCGACCACGACGCGATCTCCCGGCCCGGTCATCATCCGCAGGACCAGCGCGAAGCCGCTGACGGCGCCATTGACCACCATTACTTCGTCCGCGCGGGTGGGAAGACCCCGCGCGGTGTAGCGCGCAGCGATGGCCTCCCGCAGCGTCGGGAGCCCTAGCTGATCGTAACCCGTCAGCGCCAGGTGCTGCGTAATGGCCGTGAGCGCGTGGGTATACGCCTGGTGGATTTCCGGCCCGGCATTGAGGGCGGCAGTGGAGAGATCCAGTGCGGCACTCGCCGCGGAAAGCGTGGGAACGGCGCGCGTATCCGGGAGGATCACGCGTGACCCGCTGCCGTGGCGGCTTTCAAGATATCCCTCCTCGCGCAGATGGGCGAGGGCGCTGCTGATGGTGGTCCGGCTCACGTCCAGCGCCGTGGCCAGCTCGCGCTCCCCCGGTAGCCGTGTATTCAATGCCAGACGACCGTCAAGGATTAACAGGCGCAGCGCATTGGCCAGCTGCCGCCAGAGCGGCGTGCGGGATGAGGTTTGCTGCCAGTGGCCTAAAAGGCGTACCAGCGACTGGCTTCCGAAGCGACGTGACGACATATGCAGTCCACTATTTGAAAACTGGACATTAATCATAGTGCCATTTTAGGCCAGGATGAAAGCCTGGTTCACTGGAGAAGATAAAAATGGTACGTCGTCTGCTACAACTCTATGTCGGTTTAGGGCTGTATGGCCTGTCCACCGCGATGTTTATTCGTTCCGATTTGGGTGTCGATCCCTGGGATGTTTTTCACCTTGGGGTGGGGATACAGCTGGGGATGACTATCGGAATGGTGATCATTTTAACCGGTGCTGCGGTGCTGCTGCTGTGGATCCCCCTGCGCCAGATGCCGGGCCTGGGCACCATCAGCAACGTGATTTGTATCGGTCTGGCGGCGGACGCCAGTATGGCGCTTCTCCCGGAACTGGATTCATTGGCCGTTCGCATCGCTTTCCTGGTGTCGGGCATCGTGATGAACGCGATTGCGACCAGCATGTACATCGGCGCCGGTTTTGGGCCAGGCCCGCGCGACGGCCTGATGACCGGCATTCATGCCCGGCTGGGATGGTCCATTCGCAGCGTGCGTACTTCCATTGAGGTGTCCGTCCTGCTGATTGGGTGCGTGCTGGGCGGCACGTTTGGGGTGGGAACGGTAGTGTACGCCCTGACCATTGGCCCACTTATCCAGCTCTGTCTGCCCTGGTTCCGCCAGAAGCCGAGCGTTGCTGAAATCGCGCAGCCGGAGCGGGTTGTTTAATTTTGCGAAGCGCTCACATGTTTTAACGGCGTCGCTGTGCCACAATAGTGGGCCCCGACTCACGCGATGCCACAATGCATGAAAGCTATCACTCTCTATGATGTCGCCCTCCTTGCGGGGGTTTCTTATCAGACCGTCTCTCGCGTCATTAACGACGCGGAGCATGTGTCTGCCCGTACCCGGGAAAAGGTTCAGCAGGCGATGGCGGAGCTGCACTACGTGCCTAACCTGCGGGCACAGCAGCTGGCGGGTAAACGCACCCGCACGCTGGGACTCATCACCACCGATCTGGCCCTGCATGCGCCCTCGCAGATTGTGTCGGCGGTAAAATCCCGCGCGGCGGAACAGGGGGCGAGCGTCCTTATCTCCATGGTGGAGCAACCGCAGCAGTGTCAGGCCGCGCTACAGGCGCTGCTGGCACAGCGGGTGGACGCGCTGCTGGTGAATGTTCCGCTTGATGATGAACACGCCGAACAGCTGAGGGCGCTGGCGTCGCCCGTACCGGTGCTTTTTCTTGATGTCTCGCCTTCAGCACAGGTAAACAGCCTCGTGTTTAACGCCGGGCAGGGCGCGCATCTGGGCGTTGAGCATCTGCTTTCGCTGGGGCATCAGCATATTGCTCTGCTGAGCGGGCCGGAAAGCTCGGTCTCTGCTCGGGCGCGTCTGGCGGGGTGGAAAGCGGCTCTGGCCCGCGCGGGGCATGAAGCCGCTGCGGTGGCCTACGGAGACTGGAGCGCGGCCAGCGGTTATGAGAAAGGACATGTGCTGCTGTCGGGTACCGCATTGCCGGATGCCATTCTGGTGGCGAACGATCAAATGGCGCTCGGGGTGATGCGCGCCTGCGCGGAAAAGGGGATCGCGATCCCGGGCCAGATGTCGGTGGTCGGGTTCGACGATACGGCTGACAGCGCCTGGTTTTCCCCGCCGCTGACGACCATTCGCCAGGCATTTCGCGAGGCGGGCGAGCGCAGCGTGGAGTGGCTGCTGGCCCCCACCGAAGGCGAGACGTGCTGGCAGGTTCAGCTGCCGGTGACGCTGGTTACCCGCCATTCCAGCGCGCGCCGCGCGCCGCAGCAGGCTGAACGCGAGGATCTGGCGCAGCAGCTCAGAAGCCTGGCTCTCCTGGCCGAGCAGCTTGTCCGCAAATAAGACTTTTGTGATCGGACTCGCTACCCTGCGATTGAATGCTTTACCGTCGCAGAATGCCAGGGCATGTTAACCAAAATTGTGAGCGCTTCGCAAAGAGGTTACTATGTCCAACACATCCTCGCTGACCCTCAGCGACATTCTGGCCCGTCGGGACTGGGAAAACCCCGGCGTTACCCAGTGGAACCGCCTGCCCGCACACGCGCCGTTAGACAGCTGGCGTAATGAATCTTCCGCCAGAGATGACGCTGGATCTATCAGCAGGCGCTCTCTTAACGGGATGTGGCGATTTAGCTACTTTTCTGCACCCGAGCGGGTTCCTGAGGCATGGGTCAGCGAAGATTGCGCGGATGCCGTCGCGATGCCCGTGCCGTCGAACTGGCAGATGCAGGGGTTCGACACGCCTATCTACACCAATGTCACCTATCCCATCCCCGTTAACCCGCCTTTTGTGCCGCAGGAAAACCCGACAGGTTGTTACTCGCTCACATTTGACGTTGATGACGCCTGGCTTCAGCGTGGGCAAACCCGAATTATTTTTGACGGCGTGAACTCGGCGTTCCATCTGTGGTGCAACGGGCAGTGGATAGGCTATTCCCAGGACAGTCGATTGCCCGCCGAGTTTGACCTCTCAGCGGCATTACGCCCCGGGCAGAACCGCCTGGCGGTCATGGTCTTGCGCTGGTGCGACGGCAGCTATCTGGAAGATCAGGACATGTGGCGCATGAGCGGCATTTTCCGCGATGTCTCCCTGCTGCATAAGCCGGAGACGCACATCGCGGATTATCACGTGGTCACCGATCTGAATGCGGAGCTGGACCGCGCGGTGCTGAAAGTCGACATCGCGCTGGCAGGCACTGACTACCCGGAATGCGAGGTGGCGATCACGCTGTGGCGCAACGGCGAGCGGTGTGGCAGTACTACCCAACGGCCCGGATCTGCCATTGTGGACGAGCGCGGCAACTGGGCCGAGCGGTTAACGGCGGCGATCCCGGTTACAGCCCCGGTGTTATGGAGTGCAGAAACCCCGGAACTCTATCGTCTGACGATCGCGCTTTTGGATGCGCAGGGCAACGTGCTGGAGACGGAGGCCTGCGATGTCGGCTTCCGCCGGATTGAAATCAGCAACGGCCTGCTGAAGCTCAACGGTAAACCGCTGCTGATCCGCGGGGTTAACCGGCACGAGCATCACCCGGAAAACGGCCAGGTGATGGACGAAGCGACGATGCGCCGCGATATCGAGATCATGAAGCAGCACAACTTCAACGCCGTTCGCTGCTCGCACTATCCGAACCATCCGCTGTGGTACCGGCTTTGCGATCGCTACGGGCTGTACGTTGTTGACGAAGCCAACATCGAAACCCACGGCATGGTGCCGATGAGCCGCCTTGCTGACGATCCGCGCTGGCTGCCCGCCATGAGCGAGCGCGTGACCCGTATGGTGCAGCGCGATCGTCATCATCCCTCAATTATCATCTGGTCGCTGGGCAATGAGTCCGGCCACGGTGCAAACCACGACGCGCTGTACCGCTGGGTGAAATCCACGGATCCGACGCGTCCGGTGCAGTATGAAGGCGGCGGCGCGAACACGGCGGCGACCGATATTGTCTGTCCGATGTATGACCGGGTCGATCAGGATCAACCCTTCCCGGCGGTGCCTAAATGGTCAATCAAGAAATGGATCGGCATGCCGGATGAAACGCGTCCGCTGATCCTCTGCGAATACGCCCACGCGATGGGAAACAGCTTCGGCGGATTCGCGAAATACTGGCAGGCGTTTCGCAGCCATCCTCGCCTGCAGGGGGGATTTGTCTGGGACTGGGTCGATCAGGCATTAACGAAGAAAGACGAAAATGGCAACGCGTTCTGGGCGTACGGCGGGGACTTTGGCGATAAGCCAAACGATCGGCAGTTCTGCCTCAACGGCCTGGTCTTCCCCGATCGCACGCCGCACCCGGCGCTGTTCGAGGCGCAGCGCGCGCAGCAGTTCTTCACCTTTACGCGGGTCAGCACTTCTCCGCTGGTGATTGAGGTGCAAAGCGGGTACCTGTTCCGCCATACCGATAACGAAGTGCTGAGCTGGACGGTTGCCCGGGATGGGAAGGTACTGGCTTCGGGCGAGGTGACGCTGGCGATAGCCCCTGAAGGCGTTCAGCGTCTGGAGATCGCTCTGCCGGAATTGAAAGCCGAGCCGGGAGAAGTCTGGCTGAATGTTGAAGTGCGCCAGCCGCGGGCAACGCCGTGGTCACCGACTGACCATCGCTGCGCGTGGGAGCAGTGGCTGCTTCCGTCTCCGCTGTTTGTCGCACCGCCAGCCTCTGCGGGCGAGCCGCCGGTTTTGACGCAAAACGACCGCATCCTTGAGATCGCGCATGGTCAACAGCGCTGGCAGTTCGATCGCGCAACCGGAAACCTGGCTCAATGGTGGCGAAATGGCGTGAAAACGCTGATATCACCTCTGACGGATAACGTCAGCCGTGCGCCGCTGGATAATGATATTGGGGTGAGTGAAGCGACGAAGATCGATCCGAATGCCTGGGTTGAGCGCTGGAAAGCGGCGGGCATGTACGATCTCACCTCGCGCGTTCTTTACTGTGAGGCAGCGCAGCACGCAGACGAGGTGGTGGTCACAACCCAGCACGTCCTTGCGTATCGCGGCAACGCGCTGTTTCTGAGTCGTAAAACCTGGCGGGTGGACGATCGGGGAGTACTCCACGGCGACATTCAGGTGGATATTGCGTCTGATCTCCCGGAACCCGCGCGCGTTGGCCTGAGCGTTCATCTCGCCGAAACGCCGGAAAACGTGTCCTGGCTGGGGCTGGGGCCGCATGAAAACTATCCGGACAGAAAGCTGGCGGCACAGCAGGGGCGCTGGACATTACCCCTGGCGGAGATGCATACGCCGTATATCTTCCCGACGGAAAATGGTTTGCGCTGTGATACGCGGGAGCTGGCGCTGGGAACGCATCAGCTGAACGGCCGGTTCCATTTCTCGGTGAGCCGCTACGGCCAGCAGCAGCTGCGGGAGACAACCCATCACCATCTGCTGCGCGAAGAGCCGGGATGCTGGCTCAATCTCGATGCGTTCCATATGGGCGTGGGCGGCGACGACTCCTGGAGCCCCAGCGTCTCGCCGGAATTCCTCCTGCAGACACGCCAGCTTCGCTATACCTTCAGCTGGCAGCAGAACCCTTAACTGACCCTGGAGATGCGGCCACAGAGTGTGGCCGCAGGCTTACGCCAGAATGCCGCTCAGGCCATGCAGGCTCATATAAATCCCTACCACGGTAATCAGCGCAGCGGAGATCCACGGTGCTTTACGGGAGAATTCGCTAAACCCGGGCCAGCGTTTGGTCGCGTGCTTGAGGCTCAAGGCGGCAATCGCGCCGGAAGCGACAAGCGTTAACGCCAGACCAATGCTAAAGCTGAACACCAGCGTCGCGCCGAGGGCGAAATGCTTCAGCTGCAGGCAGATCAGCAGAACGGTAATGGACGCCGGGCAGGGGATAAGCCCGCCGGTCAGGCCAAACATTACGATCTGTCCGGTGGTGACGTTTTGGCCGCTGAAGCGCCGGTTAATATCCTGCGCGTGCGCGCGCTGGTGGGCGTCCTGCCACTCTTCTTCAACCAGCGGGTGTTCGTGGTGGTGATGTTCATGATGATGGTCATGGTCATGGTCATGGTGGTGGTGATGATCATGGTCGTGATGATGATCGTGTGGCTGGCTCTCTTTCCAGGTTCGCCACGCCATCCACAGGGCGATCGCAACGATCAATACCCCTGAGATCAGCTGGAACCAGGGTTCAGACGTATGCGCATCCCATCCCCGACCAAACCATAAACCCGCCATGGCGATAATCCAGACTACTGCCGTATGCGAAAGCGTAGCGGCCAGGCCGAGCAGGACCGCCTGTTTCAGCGTGCCGCGGATAGCCACGATAAAGGCGGCCATCATGGTTTTTGAGTGACCCGGCTCCAGGCCATGTAGTGCACCGAGCAGGATAGCGCTGGGAACAAACAGCCAGGCATTACCCTGCTGCAGGAGTGAGGCGAAATCGTTCATTGAAATTTCCGGAATGGAAGCGTGCGCAAATAGTACTCCCCCCCAGTAGCTTAATACTACCCCCCAGTAGAAAAATACTCAGGGGGAGTAGAGCGTGATATGCTCTAAAAGCCAAAACTGAGGGAGACAGAGATGTCACATACCGTTCGCGACAAGAAGATGTTACTGACTCGCCTGAAGAAAATTCAGGGGCAGAGCACCGCGCTCGAAAAAATGCTCAACAGCGAACACGAATGCGCCGAGGTGTTACAGCAGCTGGCGGCGATCCGTGGAGCGGTCAACGGCATGATGATGCAGGTGATTGAAGGGCACCTTACCGATCACGTGGTGAAAGAGCCCGAAGAGGCGCAGCGTGAAGCCGATCTTGGCGTGGTGCTACAGGTGATGAAATCCTACCTTAAGTAGCGTGCGTGCCGAGGTTATTTTCTGCCCAAAGAATAAATTCCGTCTTTGGTAGCGCTTTGCTGTAGTACCAGCCCTGTCCGTACTGCACGCCGTGCTGGTGCAGCCAGGCGAGCTGCCCGGCGGTCTCGACGCCTTCCGCCACCATCGCCAGCTTCAGCGACTTCGCCATTTCAATAATGTGCGGCGTCACGTTTTTATACTCCAGCGCATCCACGAACGATTTATCAATTTTTAGCGTGTCGACATCCAGATCCTGCAGATAGCTCAGGCTGGAATAGCCCGTACCAAAATCATCAATATAGACAGGGTGCCCCGAACGGCGGAATGCGGCGATAGCCGGCGCGCTGATTTTGGGATCGGCAAAGCCGCGCTCGGTGACCTCAAGGGCGATTTGGCCTGGGTGGACCTTCCATTTGTTCAGCAAGTGACTCAGCAGCGGCGGCAGCGTGCCGGAGGTCAAATCGGCGGGCGCGAGGTTGATGGAGATATGCTGATCGGGGTGAAGATGCAGCCAGCTGCCCATATCCTCGAACACCTTTTCGATAACGAGCTGCGTCAGCTGGGAGATAAGCCCGGTTTGTTCAGCAAGAGGGATAAAAATATCAGGCGAGAGGCTGCTTCCGTCCGGCTGCGGCCAGCGCGTCAGCGCCTCTGCGCCGACAATTTTTCCGCTACAGAGCGCCACGATGGGCTGATAGTGAACCACAAAATCGCGGCTGTTAATGGCGTCGAGCAGGCGGTTGCGCGGCGACTGGATGCGACGCAGTATCCGCAGGACAAAGAGCGCGGCAAGCAGGCTTATCAGGATGCCGAAGGGCAGCCACAAAAGCAGCTGCCGGTGCCATGTTTCAGCCAGCGGTTTGAGCGTAGCCCATGCAACGACGGTAAACCCCAGTTCAGGGACGGGCTTCATAACGTACATTGAACCGTCGTACTGTATGCTGGTCATCTCCTGACCCATGATCGTGTCACGGATATGCGGATCGAGCGTATTGCTGCTGGCAAAGATGCGGCGTGTGGTATTTCCTACCAGGGCAGCATCAATCGCTATCTCGCCGAAGGGGATCACATCCACAAGCGAGGCCGGATCGACCAGGACAAGGTAATGACCTTGCCCCAGTACGGCCATGTAGCGATGAAACCCCAGATCGTTTTGCGTGGTCAGCCATGCGCTGTAACCATCTTCGGTAACGCGCATCGGCGGGGGGAAAGGGGCGGCATGGCTGGTTTGTTCAAGAGAGGAGCAGAGTGGCCTGAGGTTGTCGATATAAATCACTTCCTGCACATATCGCCACGAGAAAGCGACCCGTCGCATCTCCCTTAACTGCAGGGGGCTGCACGGCACCCCCTCAAAGGCCTGCAGATGATTGAGCGCTTCCTTCGCCTGCCCCACGACCTTGTCGGTACGTATCAGCACGCGTGAGGCATAGTTATCCAGCGCATCGACAAATTTATCTTCCGCCTGACGATGAGCCAGCCAGATGCTCAGGCAAATGGGGACCAGCACGGAAAAGATAAGTATGCCAGTCACCAGACTGACCAGATGTCGGGTTTTCATGCTGTCGTTTCCTTCCTCGTATACCCGTTCCTGAGCACTGAGTTCCCTGCCTGAAGAGAAAGATTTTACCGCGAAATGATATAGTTATAGCACGTGGGTGGCGTGGTTTTCATTTTATCTCAGGTAAACCAGAAAATATCGTCAGAAGGAAGGGGTTGTTTTTTTAACCTGGCCTGGATATTATTTTGTTATGTTATAACAAAACATAAGGGGTTTACGATGAAACCAAACATCCATCCAGCGTATCGCACCGTGGTATTCCACGACACCAGCGCGAATGAATACTTCAAAGTGGGTTCAACCATTAAGACCGACCGCGAAATTGAACTCGACGGTGAAACGTATCCGTACATTACCATCGAGGTTTCTTCAAAATCGCACCCGTTTTATACCGGTAAGCAGAAAACGTTCTCCACGGACGGCAGCGCAGCGCGCTTCCGCAAGCGTTTTGGCGGTTTTCTCAATGCGAAGCGGGGCTAACCATGCAGGTACTTAACTCATTGCGCAGTGCAAAACAGCGTCACCCGGATTGCCAGATAGTCAAACGCAAGGGACGCCTGTACGTGATTTGCAAATCCAATCCGCGCTTTAAGGCGGTGCAGGGCCGTAAAAAAAGACGCTAAACGCGCGTTTCTCGCCAGCTTTCCAGGGATCTTTTCTGTTTGCCATCGGCAGTAAAATTGTCGGTGGCAAGCCAGCTTTCAAAGGCGTTTGCCAGCGCCGGCCACTCTTTGTCGAGAATCGAAAACCAGTCGGTATCCCGGTTATGACCTTTTATGACCAGCGCCTGACGAAAACGCCCCTCAAACTGAAAACCCAGACGCAGGGCCGCTTTGCGGGAAGGCTCGTTCAAACTATTGCACTTCCACTCATAACGCCGGTAGCCCAGGGTATCGAACACATACCGCATCAGCAGATATTGCGCCTCTGTTGACATGGGCGTGCGGCTTAAAAGAGGCGAGAAGTGAACGTGCCCCACCTCCACAACTCCGTTTTTAGGATCGATCCGCATCAGGGACAGCGTCCCGACCGGAGACCGGGTCTGGTTATCGATAACGGTAAAGTGTATGGGGTCGGATAACTCGCTTACGCTCGCCACCCATTCGGCAAATTCCTCTGCGGTAGCGTCGGGTTCACGCAGCAGCCACGTCCAGCTGCGCGTATCTTCAGCGAGGGAATAGGCGGAAAACAGCGCGTTGGCATGCTCCACGCGCAGCGGTTCAAGCCGACAATAGCGTCCCTGAAGCACGACCCGGGACGGGTGCTGACGAGGCTGCCAGTTGCTAAGCGCTTCGCCTACTGGCTGTCCGAACTGATTGAATGTCTTCATCTTAATTTCCGTGACGTTGAAAAGAGTTCCAGACTAGTGAATTGCTGGTTCCTTAAAAAGAACCACTGCGCTATGTTTTGATGGTGCCACGAGGAGGCGAGATGAATATACCGGGTGATGAATTTTATACCTTGCTCAATGCTGCCCTGCAAAAACGTGGGAAAGAGACGCGCCAACGCGCGCTTTATCTTGCGTTACGGGAGGCCATACTGTGCGGAAGGCTACTGTCCGGCAGCCAGCTTCCCGGTTCGCGAACGCTGGCTCAGCAGCTCTCCCTTTCCCGCAATACCGTCAATGCGGCGCTGGACCAGCTCACGCTGGAAGGGTATTTGCAGCGTAACCGCCAGGGAACGCGGGTGGCACAGCTCGCTCACCGCTCTGTCGCCCGGACATTGCCGGACCCTGCCATCAGGCTCGCCCGGCGGGTCGGCCTGCTGCCAGCGCCCGTGCCCCGGGACACGCCGGTGCTGGCGTTTACCCCGGGAACCCCGGCTATCAACTATTTTCCGCTACCGCTGTGGCGGCGATTGTACGATCGCGTGATGCGCGAGGAGGGAAGTGCCCTGCTAGGGTATGGCGACCCGGCCGGTGAACCGTCGCTGCGGGCAGCAATTGCCCGACACCTCGCCCTGTCCCGCGGTATCGACTGCGACGCCGGCCAGATAGTGATAACGGAAGGGGCGCTTGAGGGGGTTAACCTGTGCACCATGCTGTTGAGTGAGCCTGGCGATGTCGCGTGGGTGGAAAACCCCGGCTATAGCGGGGCAAAGAGCGCGTTTGTTAAAACAGGCCTGACCATGACGGGAATCCCTGTTGATGACGAGGGAATGTGCTGGGAAGGACGGGATGCGCCTGCTCCCTCGCTGATTTTTACCTCACCTTCACACCAGTTCCCCTACGGAAGCGTGCTCAGTGCCCGGCGACGTCTGGCGCTGCTGGAACTGGCCCGGCAGCACAACGCGTGGATCATTGAAGACGATTACGACAGCGAATTCCGTTATGCCGGTGAGCCTGTTCCGGCGATGCTGGGGATGGTCAACAACGCGCCCGTGGTTTATCTGGGAACATTCAGTAAAACGCTGTTTCCGTCGCTCAGAATGGGGTTCATGGTCTTGCCGCCAGCGCTGGCGAAAGCGGCTCGCCCGGCCATCGGCTCGCTGTTGCGGGGCGGGCATCGTGCCGAACAGCGTACGCTGGCGCTGTTCATTGAAGAAGGCCACTATGCCCGTCATCTTGCCGCCATGCGTCGGCTCTATCGTAAGCGATACCGCCAGCTGCGGGAGGTGCTGGGGGCAGAGCTTCACACGCCGCACCGTATACTGGCCGGTGAAGGCGGGATGCATCTGACGCTGGCGATATACGATATTGACGACCAGACGCTGGTGGCGCAGGCGAGGGCGTTTCAGCTGGCACCCGCTGCACTGAGCGGGTATTACCTGGAGGCGAAGCAGGGGCAAACCGGTCTGGTTTTAGGTTACGGCAACACCTCTGCTTCGCAGTTTGCGCCGGGGATCCGGCGTCTGCAGGCGTTAATTACGCAGCAGCAGGGCGCGAAAGGGTAAAGACATCATAGAAAGAGAGCTGGCCTTTGGTGGAGACCATTTTCTGCAGCTTCTCTTTTTGCGCTGTTTCAACGGCCGGAGAGTGCATGATGCTGTCGATCAGCTCCGTGGGCACGAAACGTGTGTTATACCATTCACCGTTGTAGCAGACCCGAAAATCGAGAACGTCGATATCTTCGTAACGGTAGCGCGGATTCACGTCGAAAAAGAAAAAGGCGTTAAAGACCACAAACAGCACAACCAGCAGCCAGACGGAGTCCACCAGCGTTTCGGACTTCAGCATCACAATCAGCGTCGCCAGCCAGGCGGCATACATGGCGACAAACAGTCCAGGATGTTTGCGAATAAAGCTAATGCTAAAGCGCGGGCGATTGTCGCGCTTTTCGCGGAGGTTAAGATCGTCGATGGTGGCGGTAAGCAGGCGCTGTATCTCGGTCATTTTTTGCCTTCATAAGAGTTGACAATACAGGGTGTCTGCCAATTTTAGGGGAGCCATCGGGCTGAAAAAAGTAACAGTCAGGCGCTAAAAGACCATAACAGTTGGCTCCCCGCGCCCTTATAAAGTTTTGATGATTTTTGCCGGATTGCCGCCCACGACGACGTTAGCCGGGACGTCTTTTGTCACCACGGCGCCGGAGGCCACCACCACATTATCACCGATCGTGACGCCAGGGTTAATGACCGCCCGGCCACCAATCCAGACATTATTCCCAATGTTGACCGGTTTCCCAAACTCCACGCCGCTGTTCCGTTCCTCTGCATCCAGCGGGTGGGTGGCCGTATAAATGTGCACACCCGGCGCGAGCATGCAGTTATCGCCGATGCGAACAGGGCAGACATCCAGCATCACGCAGTCGAAGTTCGCGTAAAAGTTTTTGCCAAGATAAATATTGTATCCGTAGTCGCAGCGGAAGCTCGGTTCTATATAAGCGCCTTCGCTTTGCCCCAGAAGTTCCGCCAGGATATTCTGGCGTTCTGTCTTTTCATCGGGCGCGGTGTGGTTATAGCGGTAAACCAGATGGCGGGCCCGCAGTCGGTCGGCCCGTAACGTCTCATCGCCGGGGCGATAATGTTCACCGGCAATCATCTTCTGTTTTTCTACGCTCATAGGAAACCTCTCTGGAAATGATTACCGCAGGGTAATCGGAACAGGTCGAGAGGGGAACGTTCCCGAAAAGCCGATGTGACTGTCGTCACAACATTGTTGCTGATGAACACGTTTTACACGGAGACCTGGCCTGGGCACAGGGAACATAACGGGATAGGTAAAAAACTCAGAACGTGGCGTAGAACTCTACAGACACCCTTCAAAGATTAACGGACAAATTTCCATACAGAAGTAGGGATTTTGTCATACAACTTATTCATGGTCAGCTCAGCAAGACGATGGTCAGCGGCTGAATAAAATACGGCCAGTTCATTATCAGAAAGCTCGTATTTATTCTTTTCAATCACGCGTTCGAGGGTGTCAATTGACTGACAACGTCGTAAGCGCATCAAATAATCGATTTTAGTGAGTGGTTTATCAGACATAAATTCACCTTAGTAATTGTAATAATTTTAACAGGAAAGGCTAACCGGGTTAGCTCTGCTCACGTTGACGAAACAGCGGAATAGCCGGTTTCCCGATTTACGCCATTTTTGCAAATCCTGGGCGTTAATGCCGTAACTACTGAACAACATAAAGGTGTCGTCCAGGTATTCATCAATTTGCTCAATGAGCTTATTATCTTCATTGTACTTAATTTTATAATTAAGTGCGAAGGTTGCGATATGCTCTATCAGCTCATTCAACTGTAAATTGATGGCAGACGTTGGGTCGTTTACCCAGCCATGGTTGCTTTCATCAAGGTTGGCAAGGCAGTCATGGTACAAGGATTCGCAGAGAAATTTCAACTGCGCGATATCATGCCTTTTTGGCGAGTACTCGTCCATAGCGCATCCCCTTCTGAGTGATTTCTTACTCACCGAACATCATTGTCGGGATGGATACAACTGACTTAGCTACATGAGTGCTGTGTTCCTGATAACCTAACTATAAGCCACTCCTTCCTGGATTTCATCGCGCTATTACGAAAAATTACAAATAAAACCGTAGACTGCGAGCATGTACGCAATGTTCCACCCTGGACACCCCTTTTTTATCCAAATTAACGCGCTGTTTTATCGCTTCCTTACGTTTCATTGGCTTAGCAAAAATGGCGAGAAAAGTTCAGATTCGAACTCCACGTTGTCAGAACTTCTTATTAGGAATATTCCTAATAGCTTAAGCGGGGAAATGAAATTAAAAAAATCCTGAATTCACCGATTAAGTTATCAGTTAATTATGATATGTCTAATTAAGATGGCAGAAAATAAATTGAATCACAATAAGCGTAATTTATGATTTTTTCTGAAAATGAAAAAGGCCGCTAATGCGGCCTTTTTATCATGTGAAACCGGTATCAGTGAGGTTCTACCGAATGCGCGTGTTCAACATCTTCATTCTTACGGCTGAAGCGGCGGCGAACCACCACGAAGAACACCGGTACGAAGAAGATAGCGAGTACGGTTGCGGTGATCATACCCCCCATAACGCCCGTACCGACCGCGTTCTGCGCACCGGAGCCCGCACCGGAGCTGATAACCAGCGGCAGTACGCCGAGGATAAACGCCAGTGACGTCATCAGGATTGGGCGCAGACGCATACGAACAGCCTCAAGCGTCGCCTCAATAAGACCTTTGCCTTCTTTCTCCATCAGATCTTTGGCGAATTCAACGATAAGTATCGCGTTCTTCGCCGACAAGCCAATGGTTGTCAGCAGGCCTACCTGGAAGTACACGTCGTTGGTCAGTCCGCGGAACGTTGCCGCAAGCAGCGCACCGATAACCCCGAGCGGTACCACCAGCATAACAGAGAACGGAATTGACCAGCTCTCGTACAGCGCTGCCAGACACAGGAAGACGACGATCAGTGAAATCGCGTACAGGGCAGGGGCCTGGTTACCGGACAGACGTTCCTGATAGGACATCCCGGTCCAGTCGTAGCCAACACCCGAAGGCAGTTTGCTCGCCAGCTCTTCCATCAGGTTCATGGCTTCACCGGTGCTTCGGCCCGGCGCAGCCTGACCCAGGATCTCCATTGATGGCAGACCGTTATAGCGTTCCAGACGCGGCGAACCGTATTCCCAGCGTGACGTTGAGAATGCCGAGAACGGTACCATCTGACCATTGCTGCCGCGCACGAACCAGCTGTTGATATCGTTTGGCAACATACGGTACTGCGCCTCGGACATCACGTACACTTTCTTCACGCGACCGCGGTCGATGAAGTCGTTAACGTAGCTACCGCCCCAGGCGGCGCCCAGCGTGGTATTGATGTCACTGATGGACACGCCCAGCGCCTGAGCTTTCTCCTGGTCGATGTCGATTTTGTACTGCGGCGTATCTTCCAGGCCGTTTGGACGCACGCCGACCAGCAGGTCAGGGTGCTTAGCCACTTCGCCAAACAGCTGGTTACGCGCCTGCGTCAGTTTTTCGTGACCCAGACCGCCCTGGTCAATCAGCTGGAAGTCGAAGCCGGTCGCGGTACCCAGTTCAACAATCGCCGGCAGGTTGAAGGCGAACACCATCGCATCTTTAATCTGCGAGAAGGTGCCCATCGCACGGCCTGTAATGGCTTCAACCTTGTTCTCTTTGCCCGGACGTTCAGACCAGTCTTTCAGAGAAACGAAGGCGATACCGGTGTTCTGACCACGACCCGCAAAGCCAAAGCCGTTAACCGCAAACACGGATTCAACGTTGTCTTTCTCTTTGGTGAGGTAGTAGTCCGTCACTTCGTCCAGCACTTTCTGGGTACGCTCTTGCGACGCACCTGCAGGAAGCTGTGCCATCGTCA
This sequence comes from Enterobacter sp. HMSC16D10, assembly GCF_001807145.1. NCBI lineage: Bacteria > Pseudomonadati > Pseudomonadota > Gammaproteobacteria > Enterobacterales > Enterobacteriaceae > Enterobacter > Enterobacter sp. HMSC16D10. The sequence goes on along the minus strand of NZ_KV787817.1, from coordinate 222,969 downwards.
GGAACACGCCCTGGTCTTCATCCGGCAGGAACGAGCTTGGCAGACGAACGAACAGGATCGCCATCCCCGCCACGATGATGATATAGAGCAGCAGGTAACGACCGGTGCTGCGCAGGATGTTGCCCACGCTGTCGGTGTAGTGGTGCGTGCTCTTATCAAACATGCGGTTAAACCAGCCGAAGAACCCTTTATGCTCCCCATGACCGCCTTTCTGAATCGGCTTCAGCATGGTGGCACACAGCGCAGGCGTCAGGATCAATGCGACCAGTACCGACAGCGCCATCGCGGAAACGATGGTGATCGAGAACTGACGGTAAATCGCACCGGTAGAGCCGCCGAAGAAGGCCATCGGGATAAATACCGCAGACAGTACCATCGCGATACCCACCAGCGCGCCCTGGATCTGACCCATTGATTTACGGGTCGCTTCCTTCGGCGGTAGACCTTCTTCCGCCATCACGCGCTCGACGTTCTCTACCACGACGATGGCGTCATCCACCAGCAGGCCGATGGCAAGCACCATCCCGAACATCGTCAGGGTGTTTATCGAGAAGCCAAAGGCCGCGAGGATGGCAAAGGTCCCCAGCAGAACGACCGGAACGGCGATGGTTGGGATCAGCGTCGCGCGGAAGTTTTGCAGGAACAGATACATGACCAGGAACACCAGGATGATCGCTTCTGCCAGCGTTTTAACCACTTCGTGAATCGAAATTTTAACGAATGGCGTGGTGTCGTACGGATAAACGATCTTCAGGCCTGACGGGAAGTACGGTTCCATTTTCTTCAGTTCTGCACGGATCGCCGTGGCGGTATCCAGGGCGTTCGCGCCTGTCGCCAGTTTGATACCCAGACCGGAAGCCGGCTTACCGTTGAACTTCGCGATGATGTCGTAGTTCTCACCGCCCAGCTCGACTTTCGCCACGTCGCGCAGGCGAACCTGCGAGCCGTCCTGATTCACTTTCAGCAGAATTTTGCTGAACTCATCCGCGGAGGTCAGACGGGTTTGCGCGATGATCGAGGCGTTAAGCTGCTGGCCCTTCACCGGCGGCGTACCGCCTAGCTGACCGGCTGCCACCTGGGCGTTCTGCGCTTTAATGGCGTTAATCACGTCAACCGGCGTCAGCTGGAAGTTGTTCAGCTTGTTCGGATCCATCCAGATACGCATTGCGTACTGAGAACCGAACAGCTGCACGTCACCCACACCGGACGTACGGCTGATGGCGTCCTTCATGTTGGCGCCCACGTAGTCGGAAATATCCTCCTGCGTCATGGTGCCGTTGGTGTTGATAACGCCGACAACCATCAGGAAGCTACTGGACGATTTCTCGACGCTCACGCCCTGCTGTTGTACTTCCTGCGGCAGCAGCGGCATCGCCAGCTGCAGTTTGTTCTGCACCTGAACCTGCGCAATGTCAGCATCCGTACCTGACTCGAAGGTCAGGGTGATCTGAACTGTACCGGTAGAGTCACTGTTTGAGGACATGTACATCAGGTTATCGATACCGTTCATGTTCTGTTCGATAACCTGAGTGACGGTGTCCTGCACCGTTTTTGCATCAGCCCCTGGGTAGGTCGCGGAAATCGTCACCGCCGGTGGCGCAATCGTTGGATATTGCGCGACAGGCAGCTTCAGGATCGCAAGTCCCCCGGCCAGCATGATGATAATGGCGATCACCCACGCAAATATGGGGCGATCGATAAAGAAATTAGGCATGTCTTAACGGCTCCTGTTTAAGTTAAGACTTGGTTTGTTCTGACTGGCCAGCGGCCGAAGGTTGTTGTTTATCGTCAGATGTCACTTCCTGTGCTTTAACCTGCGCGCCAGGACGAACTTTTTGCAAACCAGTAACAATCACGCGATCGCCATCTTTCAGACCTTCCGTCACCAGCCATTTATCCCCAATCGCCTGGGTGGCGGTGATATTGCGCATTTCGACTTTGTTATCAGCCCCAACAACCAGTGCGCTCGCATCGCCGCGTGGCGTACGGGTCACACCCTGCTGTGGAACCAGAAGGGCGGTTGGATTCGTTCCTTCTTCCAGACGTGCGCGAACGAACATACCTGGCAGCAGATTTTTGTCAGGGTTCGGGAAAATCGCACGTAAGGTGATGGAACCGGTGGTCTGGTCGACCGTCACGTCAGAGAATTCCAGCGTCCCTTCCTGCGGGAACTTGATACCGTCGTTGGTAATCAGCTCCACTTTGGCTTTGCCGTTTTCCTGTTTCAGGGTGCCGTTAGCCAGCTCCTGCTTCAGGCGCAGGAAATCATTGCTGGACTGCGTGACGTCAACATAGATCGGATCGAGCTGCTGCACGGTTGCCAGCGCAGTGGTCTGACCGTTCTGTACCAGGGCCCCTTCCGTGACGGAAGATTTACCAATACGACCGCTGATAGGGGAGGTCACTTTGGTATAGGCCAGGTTAATGCGCGCGGTTTCGACGGCCGCTTTGGCTGCCACCACGGCGGCGTTAGCCTGCTGGGCATCCGCCAGGGCGGTATCGTAATCCTGCTGACTGATGTACTTGGTACCGAGCAGTTTTTGATAGCGGTTCAGCGTCAGCTGGGCAATTTTAGCCGCGGCCTGTGCTTTAGCCAGATCGCCTTTCGCGCTTTCATAAGACGCCTGATAGGTTGCGGGATCAATCTGATACAGAGACTCACCGGCCTGCACATCACCGCCTTCGGTGAAGTTGCGTTTCAGGATAATGCCGCTAACCTGAGGACGCACTTCCGCAATGCGGTAAGCATTTGTACGGCCGGGTAATTCGGTGGTGATTTGTAGAGGTTCAGATTTGAGCGTCACAACGCCTACTTCTGGCGCCTGCTGAGCTCCTTGTTGAGCCGGTTTGTCGTCACATCCTGTTAGCGCTAAGCTGCCTGAAAGCATCAGAACGACCGCCAGAGGCGTTAACCCTCTGTTTTTGTTCATATGTAAACCTCGAGTGTCCGATTTCAAATTGATCAAGGGTCCTGAGTCTAAAACCCATTGCTGCGTTTATATTATCGTCATGCTATGGTACATACATTCACAAATGTATGTAAATCTGACTCCTGTAAATTCACTCACCTATGGCACGAAAAACTAAACAACAAGCGCTGGAAACCCGACAACATATTCTGGATGTGGCGATACGTTTGTTCTCGCAGCAAGGTGTTTCAGCAACCTCGCTGGCGCAAATTGCTCAGGCCGCCGGTGTGACGCGAGGAGCGATTTACTGGCATTTTAAAAACAAGTCAGATCTGTTCAGTGAAATCTGGGAGCTTTCAGAGTCCAGCATTAGCGATCTCGAGAGTGAGTATCGGGCAAAATTCCCAGACGATCCACTCTCAGTATTGAGAGAAATATTAGTATATATCCTTGAAGCAACGGTAGTTGAAGAACGTCGCAGATTAATGATGGAGATTATTTTTCATAAATGCGAGTTCGTGGGCGAGATGGCGGTCGTGCAGCAGGCGCAACGAAGCCTCAGTCTGGAAAGCTATGACCGTATTGAGCACAACCTGAACCTCTGTATGGAGGCAAAACTGCTACCTTCCAATCTGTTGACCCGTCGGGCGGCGATTCTGATGCGCAGCTACATTTCTGGTCTGATGGAAAACTGGCTTTTTGCACCGCAATCGTTTGATCTTAAAGCGGAAGCTCGCAGCTACGTGGCGATTTTACTGGAAATGCTACAGCTTAGCCCGACGCTGCGCAGCGACGCGCCTTCGCTAACGGCCTGACCCCTTTCCAGGATTTATCTCAGAGGCTTACGTTCGCGCTATTCTGCATCTGACGAGCGTGATATTCTTCACGCCGGACTATTTTCGGTCATCTTCTGACATCATTCACAACTATGCTGCCCATCAATCGCTCGCAACATCCTGTTTTTGCATTGCTCTTTGCGATGCTGTTTTTCTTCGCCACGGCGCCGCTGACCTGGGCCCGCGCCGATAACAGCAACGATATTCCCACGCGTGCTGACGTTCAGTCGCAGCTCGACACGCTGAACAAACAAAAAGAACTCTCTCCTCAGGAAAAACTGACGCAGCAGGATCTGACGGAAACGCTGGAGACGCTGGATAAAATTGAACGCGTTAAGGCTGAAACCGCCCAGCTTCGTCAGAAGGTGGCGCAGGCCCCTGAAAACATGCGCAAAGCGACGGAGTCGCTGAATGCCCTGAGTGACGTTGATAACGACAACGAAACGCGCAAAACGCTCGCCACGCTCTCCTTACGCCAGCTGGAATCGCGCGTCGCCCAGTTGCTCGACGATCTGCAAACCGCGCAGTCCGATCTCGCGACCTACAACAGCCAGCTTGTCTCCCTGCAAACCCAGCCCGAGCGCGTGCAAAATGCGATGTATACCGCGTCTCAGCAGCTGCAGCAGATCCGCAACCGCCTGAACGGCACGACGGTGGGCGAAGGCACGCTGCGCCCGACGCAGCAAACCCTGCTGCTGGTTCAGCAGTCGTTGCTCAATGCGCAGATCGAACAGCAGCGTAAAAGCCTGGAAGGGAATACGGTGCTGCAGGACACTCTGCAGAAACAGCGTGATTACGTCACCGCGAACATTAATCGTCTGGAGCATCAGCTTCAGCTTCTGCAGGAGGCGGTTAACAGCAAGCGCCTGACCCTGACGGAAAAAACCGCCCAGGAGGCCGTATCCCCTGACGAAACCGCCCGTATTCAGGCCAACCCGCTGGTAAAACAGGAGCTTGAGGCTAACCATCAGCTCAGTCAGCGCCTGATACTGGCGACGGAAAACGGCAACTCGCTGGTTCAGCAAAATATCAAGGTGAAGAACTGGCTGGATCGCGCCCTGCAGGCGGAACGCAACATCAAAGAGCAGATCGCGGTCCTGAAGGGCAGCCTCCTGCTGTCGCGTATTCTCTACCAGCAGCAGCAGACGCTTCCGTCCGCCGACGAGCTGGAGGACATGACCAACCGCATTGCGGATTTACGTCTGGAGCAGTTTGACGTCAACCAGCAGCGCGATGCCCTTTTCCAGAGCGATACCTTTGTCGCCAAAATTGAAGAGGGGCATTCCAGCGACGTGAATCCGGAAGTGCACGACGCGCTGCTCCAGGTCGTGGATATGCGTCGCGAGCTGCTGGACCAGCTCAATAAACAGCTGGGTAACCAGCTGATGATGGCCATTAATCTGCAAATCAACCAGCAGCAGCTGGTGAGCGTCTCGAAAAGTCTGCAGGAGATCCTGACCCAGCAGATTTTCTGGGTAAACAGCAACAAGCCGATGGACTGGGACTGGGTTAAATCCTTCCCTGAGACGCTGAAAACGCAGATTAAGAGCATGAAGATCACCGTAAACTGGGAGAAAGCCTGGCCTGCGGTAATGATTGCTTTCCTGGCCGGTTTGCCGCTGTTGCTGATTGCCGGTCTCATCCGCTGGCGTCTGGGCTGGCTGAAAAAATACCAGGCGAAACTGGCCTCCGAAGTAGGGCAGCTGCGCAACGATAGCCAGCTCCATACGCCAAAAGCGATTCTGATTGACCTTATTCGCGCCCTGCCGGTGTGCCTGATTATTCTGGCCGTGGGTCTGATTCTGCTCACTATGCAGCTCAACGTCAGCGATCTGCTGTGGGCGTTCAGTAAAAAACTGGCGCTGTTCTGGCTGGTGTTTGGCCTGTGCTGGAAGGTACTGGAAAAAGACGGCGTGGCGGTGCGTCATTTCAACATGCCAGCGCAGCTGACCAGCCACTGGCGTCGTCAGATCGTGCGCATCAGCCTGGCGCTGCTGCCGCTGCACTTCTGGTCGGTTGTCTCTGAGCTTTCCCCGCTGCATCTGATGGATGACGTGCTGGGCCAGCTGGTCATCCTGCTGAACCTGCTGCTGATTGCGATCCTGATGTGGCCGATGTGTCGCGACAGCTGGCGTGATAAAGAGTCCCACAATATTCGTCTGGCCACCGTGACGGTGCTGGCGATCATTCCGCTGGCGCTGATGGTGCTGACGGCGACGGGCTACTTCTATACCACGCTGCGCCTGTCCGGGCGCTGGATTGAAACGGTCTATCTGGTGATCGTCTGGAACCTGCTCTATCAGACCGTACTGCGCGGCCTGAGCGTGGCGGCGCGCCGCATCGCCTATCGCCGTGCCATCGCGCGTCGTCAGCATCAGGTGAAAGAGGGGGCCGAAGGCGCTGAGCCGCAGGAAGAGCCGACCATCGCGCTGGAGCAGGTTAACCAGCAGACGCTGCGTATCACCATGCTGGTGATGATCGCCCTGTTTGCGGTGATGTTCTGGGCGATCTGGTCCGATCTTATTACCGTTTTCGCCTATCTCGACAGTATTACCCTCTGGCAATACAACGGAACCGAAGCTGGCGCGGCGGTCATGAAAAGCGTGACCATGGGCAGCCTGCTGTTTGCGCTGGTGTCGTCGGTGGTGGCCTGGGCGCTGATCCGCAACCTGCCAGGCCTGCTCGAAGTGCTGCTCCTGTCACGTCTGAATCTTCGCCAGGGTGCGTCGTACGCCATTACCACGATCCTCAACTACGTCATCATCATTGTCGGAGCGATGACGGTCTTTGGCTCGCTTGGCGTCTCGTGGGATAAACTGCAGTGGCTGGCGGCGGCCCTCTCGGTCGGTCTTGGGTTTGGCCTGCAGGAGATCTTCGGTAACTTTGTCTCCGGCCTGATCATCCTGTTCGAACGTCCGGTACGTATCGGCGATACCGTCACCATCGGCACGTTCTCGGGAACGGTCAGCAAGATCCGCATTCGTGCCACCACCATCACCGACTTCGATCGCAAAGAGGTGATCATCCCGAACAAAGCGTTCGTGACCGAGCGTCTGATCAACTGGTCGCTTTCCGATACGGTGACGCGCGTGGTGATCCGCCTGGGCGTGGCCTATGGATCGGATCTGGATAAGGTGAAAGAGGTGCTGCTGAAGGCGGCGTCTGAACATCCGAAAGTGATGCACGATCCGGCCCCGGCGGTCTTCTTCACCACCTTTGGGCCGAGTACGCTGGATCACGAGTTGCGTTTATACGTGCGTGAACTGCGTGACCGCAGCTACACGGTGGATGAGCTTAACCGCTCTATCGATCGTCTGTGCCGTGAAAACGATATTAATATCGCCTTTAACCAGCTTGAGGTTCACCTGCGTAACGAGAAAGGTGATGAGCATACGGAAGTGAAGCGCGACATTAAGGGTGACGACCCGACTCCGGCTTAATCTATTTTCCCTCTCCCCTCTCGGGAGAGGGCAGGGTGAGGGGGAAGTTTCCCCTCAAAATCCCGCCGCACAATCTCCAGCGCCTTAAGCACCGTCTCGGCGGGGATCTCATGATTCTCCAGCAGCATAATCAAATCGACGGCCAGCTTGACCTCATCGGGTGCATTTTCCAGTGACATGGGTGTGGCTCCTGTTAACGGGTCAAACGTTCTATGACGCGTTCAATGTCATCCAGCGCCTGACGGCAGCGGACGATGCGTCCTTCCAGCGCGCTAATCTCGCGCATCAATAGCTGCTGCTCTTCCAGCGTTTCGCTGTTGTTCAGACGCACCTCGCGTTCACGCTTCATCTCAAACAGCCGGCGCTCAAACTCCTGGTTCTCGAGCCGCTTGCGCTGCCATTTGCCGAGCCCCGGCGAGGCGCTGTCCCAGGCGCGCAGCGGCCAGGCGGCGATTTCGCGATGCAGTGCGGTGATCTGCTCGGTGAGATGCTCTGCAAGCCACGCCACCTGTTCCTGTTGTTCATTCTCAACCGCATGGCGAAGCTCGTCGAGGTTCGTCTGCGCTTCAGACAGGTAATCCTGAATGACGGTGCTGCGGGTACGAAAAAGCTGCCGGTCAAAGCGCGGCTTCAGCGTGGCGTGCCCCATCAGCGGCGTGGCCTGCGCCCGCAGAGCGATCAGCTGATTTTGCAGCCTCTCAAGAAGCAGTGCTGTTTTCAAGGCGCTCTCCAGTGGTAAAGTAGCCGTTCAGTTTGATAACGATTCGCATTATGCAGCGTACTATTTTAATCATCATTGGCTGGCTTGCGGTAGTGCTGGGCACGCTGGGTGTAGTATTACCCCTGCTGCCGACCACGCCGTTTATCCTGCTGGCGGCCTGGTGTTTCGCCCGCTCGTCGCCGCGTTTTCACCACTGGCTGCTCTACCGCTCATGGTTTGGCGGGTACTTACGCCACTGGCAAAAACACCGTGCCATGCCGCCCGGCGCCAAGCCGCGCGCGATCGCGGTGATCCTCATTACCTTCGCCATTTCATTATGGCTGGTGAAAATGATGTGGGTGCGGATCCTGCTGCTGATCATTCTCTCCTGTCTGCTTATCTTTATGTGGCGGATCCCCGTGGTTGATGAAAAGCAACAAAAGCACTGAAGCCTCATCATGGCTGTTGCAATTATCACGCGCAGCCAGTAAATTCGACCGTTTTCGAGCACAGGTGCGCCTGGTCAAAGGTTAAACAATTGTTGCCTTGGCCGACTCGTTGCGCGCTGTGAGTAACACTGTTTCATTTAGGCACAAACCGATGACCGCAACTGCACAGCAGCTTGAATATCTGAAAAACAGCATCAAAAGCATCCAGGACTACCCAAAGCCTGGCATTCTTTTCCGTGATGTCACCAGCTTGCTGGAAGACCCGAAAGCGTACGCACTCAGCATTGAACTGCTGGTCGAGCGTTACAAAAACGCCGGGATCACCAAAGTAGTAGGTACCGAAGCCCGTGGCTTCCTGTTTGGCGCACCGGTTGCGCTGGCAATGGGCGTGGGTTTTGTGCCGGTGCGTAAGCCGCGCAAACTGCCGCGTGAAACCATCGCAGAAAGCTACGAGCTGGAGTACGGCACCGATCAGCTGGAGATCCACGTTGACGCGATCAAGCCTGGCGACAAAGTGCTGGTGGTCGACGATCTGCTGGCAACCGGCGGCACCATTGAAGCGACCGTGAAGCTGATCCGCCGTCTGGGTGGGGAAGTGACCGACGCGGCCTTCATCATCAACCTGTTCGATCTCGGCGGTGAACAGCGCCTGGAAAAACAGGGTATTACCAGCTACAGCCTGGTACCTTTCCCGGGTCACTAATCCCGGTTTTCACAACCTCGCTCAATGGGTGAGGTTGTGATAGCATTCCCCTCCATAAATTCACCTTCCAGCGTTGCAGAGCCTGCCCATGAGTTATCAGGTGTTAGCCCGTAAATGGCGACCACAAACCTTTGCTGACGTTGTCGGTCAGGAACATGTGCTGACGGCCCTGGCGAACGGCTTGTCGCTAGGTCGCATCCATCACGCCTATCTTTTTTCCGGCACCCGCGGCGTCGGTAAGACCTCTATTGCCCGTTTGCTGGCAAAAGGTCTCAACTGCGAAACCGGGATCACCGCCACGCCGTGCGGCGTGTGTGATAACTGCCGGGAGATCGAACAGGGGCGTTTTGTCGATCTGATCGAGATCGACGCCGCTTCGCGCACCAAAGTTGAAGATACCCGCGACCTGCTGGACAACGTCCAGTACGCCCCGGCGCGCGGCCGCTTCAAGGTCTACCTGATCGATGAAGTGCACATGCTCTCGCGCCACAGCTTCAACGCCCTGCTGAAGACGCTGGAAGAGCCGCCCGCGCACGTGAAGTTCCTGCTGGCGACCACCGATCCGCAAAAGCTGCCGGTCACGATTTTATCGCGCTGCCTGCAGTTCCACCTGAAGGCGCTGGACGTTGAGCAGATCCGCGCGCAGCTCGAGCACATTCTCGATGAAGAGAACATTGTCCACGAACCGCGCGCCCTGCAGCTGCTGGCCCGCGCGGCGGACGGCAGCCTGCGCGATGCGCTCAGTCTGACCGATCAGGCGATTGCCAGCGGTGACGGCAAACTCTCCACCGAGGCGGTCAGCACCATGCTCGGCACGCTGGATGACGATCAGGCGCTGTCGCTTATCGAAGCGATGATTGCCGCTAACGGCGAACGCGTGATGTCGCTGGTGAACGCGGCCGCTGCCCGCGGTATTGAGTGGGAAGGGCTGCTGGTTGAGATGCTCAGCCTGCTGCACCGGGTGGCAATGCTGCAGCTTTCTCCCTCCGCCATTGGTGCGGATATGGCCGCCATTGAACAGCGGATGCGTGAGCTTGCCCGCACCGTGCCGCCTGCCGACGTGCAGCTTTATTACCAGACGCTGCTGATTGGTCGCAAAGAGCTACCGTTTGCGCCGGATCCGCGGATGGGCGTTGAAATGACGCTGCTGCGCGCGCTGGCGTTCCACCCGCGCATGCCGCTGCCGGAGCCGGACGTGCCCCGACAGTCTTTCGCCCCGGTTGCGCCGACGGCGGTGATGTCACCGCAGCAGGTGCCGCCGCAGCCGACGCCGCCACCGCAGCAGAACGTACCGCTGTCGGATGCCACCAGTTCGGTGCTTGCCGCGCGCAGCCAGCTGCAGCGTGCGCAGGGAGTAACCAAACCAAAAAAGAGTGAACCGGCAGCGCCAGGAAGAGCGCGGCCGGTGAACAACGCCGCGCTTGAACGACTGGCCTCGGTAACGGAGCGCGTACAGTCGCGTCCGGCACCGTCCGCGCTCGAGCAGAAAGCCCCGGTGAAAGAAGAGGCTTACCGCTGGAAGGCAACCACCATCACCGAAACGGTGAAGGAAGAGGTTGCCACGCCGAAAGCGCTGAAAAAGGCGCTGGAGCATGAAAAAACGCCGGAGCTGGCCGCGAAGCTTGCCGAAGAGTCCATTGCGCGCGACGCCTGGGCCGCCGAGGTCAGCAAACTCCAGCTGCCGAAGCTGGTCGAGCAGGTCGCGCTGAACGCCTGGAAAGAGCAGGACGGCAATCAGGTGCGTCTGCACCTGCGTCCGGGCCAGCGGCACCTCAATTCCCCTGGCGCGCAAAAGGCGCTGGCCGAGGCGCTCGCCACATTACAGGGTGCGCCGGTTGAATTGACTATCATTGAAGATGATAATCCGGCAGTGAAAACGCCGCTCGAGTGGCGCCAGGCCATTTATGAAGAGAAGCTCGCGCAGGCGCGCGAGGCGATTATTGCGGATAACAACATTCAGACCCTGCGCCGGTTCTTCGACGCCGATCTGGATGAAGAGAGTATTCGCCCCATTTGATCGTGAGTCTGACTTACGGTTGTAATCCTTAAACGTGAAAGAAGAGAGAAGCCTATGTTTGGTGGAAAAGGCGGTCTGGGTGGCCTGATGAAGCAGGCTCAGCAGATGCAGGAAAAAATGCAGAAGATGCAGGAAGAGATCGCTCAGCTGGAAGTCACGGGTGAGTCCGGTGCCGGTCTGGTCAAGGTGACCATCAACGGTGCGCACAACTGCCGTCGCGTGGAAATCGACCCGAGCCTGCTCGAAGACGACAAAGAGATGCTGGAAGATCTGGTTGCAGCCGCGTTTAACGATGCCGCTCGCCGTATCGACGAAACCCAGAAAGAGAAAATGGCCTCCGTTTCCAGCGGCATGCAGCTGCCGCCTGGCTTCAAGATGCCGTTCTGATGCAAACCAGTCCGCTGCTCACGCAGTTAATGGAAGCACTGCGCTGCCTGCCGGGCGTTGGCCCGAAGTCGGCGCAGCGCATGGCGTTTACGCTATTGCAGCGCGACCGCAGCGGCGGGATGCGCCTGGCGCAGGCTCTGACCCGCGCCATGTCAGAAATTGGTCACTGTGCGGATTGCCGCACCTTTACCGAGCAGGACGTGTGTAACATCTGTACGAACCCGCGTCGTCAGGAAAACGGTCAGATTTGCGTGGTGGAGAGTCCGGCGGACATCTACGCCATCGAACAAACCGGGCAGTTTTCCGGGCGCTACTTCGTGCTGATGGGGCATCTCTCCCCGCTGGACGGCATCGGCCCGGACGATATCGGTCTTGACCGCCTTGAACAGCGTCTCGAGTCCGAAACCATCAAAGAGGTGATCCTCGCCACCAACCCCACGGTGGAAGGGGAGGCAACCGCCAACTACATCGCCGAACTGTGCTCGCAGTATGGCGTTGACGCCAGCCGCATCGCCCACGGCGTGCCGGTCGGCGGCGAGCTGGAGATGGTCGACGGCACCACGCTGTCGCACTCTCTGGCCGGACGTCACAAGATTATTTTCTGACCAAACGGAGGCTGCGCGCGCCGCCTCCGCTTGAAAATTTCCCCCCGTATCCCCATCTCTCCCTCAACGTTTTAAAACCCCATTAAATGGCATTGTTGAGGTCGACTTAGATGAAAGGACAAGAAACCCGTGGTTTCCAGTCAGAAGTAAAACAGCTTCTGCACCTGATGATCCATTCCCTGTATTCCAACAAAGAAATTTTCCTGCGTGAGCTGATTTCCAACGCCTCGGATGCGGCGGACAAGCTGCGCTTCCGCGCGCTGTCTAACCCGGATCTGTACGAAGGCGACGGCGATCTGCGCGTACGCGTCTCGTTTAATAAAGAGAACCGCACCCTGACCATCGCCGATAATGGCATCGGGATGAACCGCGACGAGGTGATCGACCACCTCGGGACCATCGCGAAATCCGGCACCAAGGCGTTCCTGGAGTCCATGGGCTCTGACCAGGCGAAAGACAGCCAGCTGATCGGCCAGTTCGGCGTCGGTTTCTACTCGGCGTTCATCGTGGCGGACAAAGTCACCGTGCGCACCCGTGCGGCGGGCGACAGCGCCGAGAACGGCGTGCTGTGGGAATCCAAAGGGGAAGGCGAATACACCGTTGATGACATCACCAAAGCGGACCGCGGCACCGAAATCACCCTGCACCTGCGTGAAGGGGAAGATGATTTCCTGAACGACTGGCGCGTGCGCTCCATCATCAGCAAGTACTCCGATCACATCGCGCTGCCGGTAGAGATTGAAAAACAGGAAGAGAAAGACGGTGAAACCGTGGTTTCCTGGGAGAAAATCAACAAGGCGCAGGCGCTGTGGACGCGCAACAAGTCTGAGATTAAAGACGACGAGTACAACGAATTCTACAAGCACATCGCCCACGACTTTACCGACCCGCTGACCTGGAGCCACAACCGTGTGGAAGGTAAGCAGGAGTACACCAGCCTGCTGTACATCCCGGCGCAGGCGCCGTGGGACATGTGGAACCGCGATCACAAGCACGGCCTGAAGCTGTACGTGCAGCGCGTGTTCATCATGGACGACGCCGAGCAGTTCATGCCGAACTATCTGCGCTTTGTGCGCGGCCTGATCGATTCCAACGATCTGCCGCTGAACGTCTCCCGCGAAATTCTGCAGGACAGCACCGTCACCCGTAACCTGCGCAACGCCCTGACCAAACGTGCGCTGCAGATGCTGGAAAAACTGGCGAAAGACGATGCGGAAAAATACCAGACCTTCTGGAAACAGTTCGGTCTGGTGCTGAAAGAAGGCCCGGCTGAAGACATGGCGAACGTTGAAACCATCGCCAAACTGCTGCGCTTTGCTTCTACGCACACCGACTCCTCCGCGCAGACCGTGTCGCTGGAAGAGTACATCTCCCGCATGAAAGAAGGGCAGGAGAAGATCTACTACATCACCGCCGACAGCTACGCCGCGGCGAAGAGCAGCCCGCACCTGGAGCTGCTGCGTAAGAAAGGCATCGAAGTGCTGCTGCTTTCCGACCGCATCGACGAGTGGATGATGAACTACCTGACCGAGTTCGACGGTAAGGCGTTCCAGTCCGTTGCCAAAGCCGATGAGTCCATCGACAAGCTGGCAGATGAAGTGGATGAAAATGCGAAAGAAGCCGAGAAGGCGCTGGAGCCGTTCATTGAGCGCGTGAAAACCCTGCTGGGCGACCGCGTGAAAGAGGTGCGCTTCACGCATCGTCTGACCGACACTCCGGCCATTGTCACCACCGATGCCGACGAAATGAGCACCCAGATGGCGAAGCTGTTCGCCGCGGCGGGCCAGGCAGTGCCGGAAGTGAAATATATCTTTGAGCTTAATCCGGATCATCCGCTGGTGAAACGCGCGGCGGATACCCAGGACGACGCCCGCTTTGCCGAGTGGGTTGAACTCCTGCTGGATCAGTCCCTGCTGGCCGAGCGAGGCACGCTGGAAGATCCTAACCTCTTCATTAAACGTGTGAATGCGCTGCTGTTGGCGTAATTGACCACGCCTCTCCTGGTCTTCTCCCTCTCCCCGAGGGAGAGGGCCAGGGTGAGGGCACCAGACCGCACTATCCCAAATTATCTCCCCCCATTAACCGTTTCAGCCTTCCTGCCTTCCTTGAGCGATGCCCGTTCTGGTGGTATTGTTTAGCGCTTTTGAAAAATTGAAACGACTTTTGAGGGGATTTTCGCAATGCGTATTATTCTGCTTGGCGCTCCGGGCGCGGGTAAAGGAACTCAGGCTCAGTTCATCATGGAGAAATACGGTATTCCGCAAATCTCCACCGGTGATATGCTGCGCGCCGCTGTTAAATCTGGCTCCGAGCTGGGTAAACAGGCGAAAGACATCATGGACGCAGGCAAGCTGGTGACCGACGAGCTGGTCATTGCTCTGGTCAAAGAGCGCATTGCTCAGGAAGACTGCCGTAACGGTTTCCTGCTGGACGGCTTCCCACGCACCATTCCTCAGGCTGACGCCATGAAGGAAGCGGGCATCAACGTGGACTACGTTCTGGAGTTCGACGTACCGGACGAGCTGATCGTTGACCGCATCGTTGGCCGTCGCGTACACGCTGCCTCTGGCCGCGTTTACCACATCAAATTCAACCCACCTAAGGTTGAAGGCAAAGACGACGTGACCGGCGAAGAGCTGACCACCCGTAAAGACGATCAGGAAGAGACCGTGCGCAAGCGCCTGGTGGAATACCATCAGATGACTGCGCCGCTGATCGGCTACTACACCAAAGAAGCGCAGGCGGGTAACACCAAATACGCCAAAGTTGACGGCACCAAAGCCGTGGCTGACGTGCGTGCTGAGCTGGAAAAAATCCTCGGCTAATTGCATCTCTCTCACCCGGGCCACCGGGTGAGAAAAATTCTCATCTTACCTATTACAGCAATGGGTTTCGTTTAAACGCATTTCCGCTACAATTGACAACCATTCAAATGGTTAAGAGGCGTGAATGAGTCAGGCGAAAACCGGCATCCTGCTTGCCAATCTGGGCACTCCAGAAGCACCTACATCAGACGCGGTAAAACGCTACCTGCGACAATTTTTAAGCGACACGCGCGTCGTGGATTTTCCGCGACTGCTGTGGTGGCCGCTGCTGCGTGGCGTCATTCTGCCGATCCGTTCTCCGCGCGTCGCCAAACTCTATCAGTCCGTCTGGATGGAAGAGGGCTCGCCGCTGATGGTCTACAGTCGTCGTCAGGAGAAGGCGCTGGCCGCCCGCCTGCCGGAGATGCCCGTCGCGCTCGGCATGAGCTACGGCAAACCGTCACTGGAAAGCGCGGTGGACTCGCTGCTGGCGCAGGGCGTGGACCATATCGTCGTGCTGGCGCTCTACCCGCAGTACTCCTGCTCGACGGTGGCCGCCGTCTGGGACGAGCTGGCGCGCATTCTGGCGACCCGCCGCCGCATTCCGGGCGTGACCTTTATTCGCGACTACGCGGATAACGAGCTGTACATCAAGGCGCTCGCCAACAGCGCGCGCGCGTCGTTTGAAAAACACGGCGAGCCGGATCTGCTGCTGCTCTCCTATCACGGCATCCCGCAGCGTTTCGCCAATGAAGGGGATGATTACCCGCAGCGCTGCCGCGATACCACCCGCGAGCTGGTTTCCGCCCTCGGCCTGCCGCCGGAGAAGGTGATGATGACCTTCCAGTCGCGCTTCGGCCGCGAGCCGTGGCTGACGCCGTACACCGATGAAACCCTCAAAATGCTCGGCGAGAAGGGCGTGAAGCATATTCAGGTGATGTCGCCGGGCTTCTCGGCAGACTGTCTGGAGACGCTGGAGGAGATCGCGGTGCAAAACCGGGAATTTTTCCTGGAGGCTGGCGGCGAAAAGTACGAGTACATTCCGGCGCTTAACGACTCCCCTGAGCATATCGACATGATGGTCTCGCTGGTAACGAACGGTCGCTGATCGCACTCCGGGCCGGGTTTGTGCTACCATTCCCGGCCCATATTCTTCGTACAGTTCAGACCATGAAATTTCCCGGTAAACGCAAATCCAAACACTACTTCCCCGTGGATGCCCGCGATCCGCTCCTGCAGCAAATCCAGCCAGAAAATGAAACTAGCGCGGCGTGGGTCGTCGGTATCGACCAGACGCTGGTGGACATTGAAGCGAAAGTGGATGATGCGTTTGTCGCCCGTTACGGTCTGAGCGCCGGTCACTCGCTGGTCATTGAGGACGACGTTGCCGAAGCGCTGTACCAGGAGCTGGTGCGCGAAAACCTGATTACCCATCAGTTCGCCGGTGGCACCATCGGCAACACCATGCACAACTACTCCGTGCTGGCGGACGACCGCTCTGTCCTGCTCGGCGTAATGTGCAGCAACATTGAAATCGGTGGCTACGCCTATCGCTACCTGTGCAACACCTCCAGCCGTACCGATCTGAACTATCTCCAGGGCGTCGACGGCCCGATTGGCCGCTGCTTTACGCTGATCGGTGAATCCGGCGAGCGTACCTTTGCCATCAGCCCGGGCCACATGAACAAGCTGCGCGCGGACAGCATTCCCGAAGAGGTGATCGCGGGAGCCTCGGCGCTGGTGCTGACCTCCTACCTGGTGCGCTGCAAGCCGGGCGAGCCGATGCCGGAAGCGACCATGAAGGCGATTGAGTACGCCAAAAAGTACGATGTGCCGGTGGTGTTAACGCTGGGCACCAAATTCGTGATTGCCGATAACCCGGAATGGTGGCAGGCGTTCCTGAAGGAGCACGTCTCGATTCTGGCGATGAACGAAGAAGAGGCCGAAGCGCTGACCGGTGAAAGCGATCCGCTGCTGGCGTCTGACAAAGCGCTGGACTGGGTGGATCTGGTACTCTGCACCGCGGGTCCGGTTGGGCTGTATATGGCGGGCTTCACCGAAGAAGAGAGCAAACGCAAAACCCAGCACCCGCTGCTGCCCGGCGCGATTGCCGAGTTCAACCAGTACGAGTTCAGCCGCGGCATGCGTTTTAAAGACTGTGTTAATCCGCTGCGTATCTACTCGCACATCGCCCCTTACATGGGCGGGCCGGAGAAGATCATGAACACCAACGGCGCGGGCGACGGCGCGCTGGCCGCGCTGCTGCACGACATCACCGCTAACGCCTACCACAAAACCAACGTGCCAAATTCCAGCAAGCACAAGTTCAGCTGGCTGACCTATTCGTCGCTGGCGCAGGTATGCAAGTACGCCAACCGCGTAAGCTATCAGGTGCTGAACCAGCACTCCCCGCGCTTAACGCGTGGCCTGCCGGAACGGGAAGACAGCCTCGAAGAGGCTTATTGGGACAGGTAAAAGCAAAACGGCAACCTGTGGTTGCCGTTTTTAGTGTTTGTTCCCTCTCCCTGTGGGAGAGGGCCAGGGTGAGGGCATCAGGCCGCACAAAACTTACCCCGTCACCGCCTCTTCAACCGGCGGTTTTTCCAGCAGCGTCAGCATCGTATTCGCAATCTCGCGCTCGCCCATCACCACCTTATCCGCACCGCGCTCGGTAATGTAATCCACCTCGTCGTCGTAGTGCGCCCGGGCGATAATCTCAATGTTTGGACACTTCGCGCGCGCGGAGGCGACAATCTCACCCGCCTCATAGCCGTTGGGAATGGTCAGCAGCAGCCAGCGGGCGCAGTCCAGATGCGCCAGCTCCATGATCTCTTCGTTCGCCGCATTGCCCAGCACCGCACGAATACCGCGCTCGCGCAGCTCGTCAACGCGGGTGCGTGACGTTTCAATTACCACCAGCGGAATGCCCTGCGCCATCAGCTTCTCGCCAAGCAGGCTGCCGACGCGGCCAAAGCCGACCAGCAGGGCGTGATTGCAAATATCGACCGGGATCTGCTTCTCTTCTTCGATGGCCTCTTCCAGCGTCTGCTCTTCCAGCGTTTCGGTTTTATCGAGGTATTTTTCCAGCAGGGCAAACAGCACCGGGTTCAGCATAATTGACAGGATCGCCCCCGCCAGCACCAGGTTTTGTCCGGCCTGCGGCAGCAGGTTCAGGGCCATGCCCAGACCGGCCAGAATAAAGGCGAATTCACCAATCTGCGCCAGGCTGGCGGCAATGGTCAGCGCCGTCCGCGGAGAGTGGCCGAACATCCGCACCAGGAAGAAGGCGGCGAGCGACTTACCAAAGATAATGATCGCCAGCGTGCCCAGCACGGCCAGCGGCTGCTGGATCAGAATAAGCGGGTCAAACAGCATCCCGACGGAGACGAAGAACAGCACGGCAAAGGCGTCGCGCAGCGGCAGGGTGTCGTGTGCGGCGCGGTGGCTCAGCTCGGATTCGTTCAGCACCATCCCGGCAAAGAACGCGCCCAGCGCGAAGGAGACGTCAAACAGCTCAACTGCGCCAAAGGCGATACCGAGCGCCAGCGCCAGCACGGAGAGGGTAAACAGCTCGCGGGATCCGGTCGCCGCACTGCGGGACATGATCCACGGCACCAGACGGCGACCCACCAGCATCATGATGGCGATAAACGCCACCACCTTCCCGATGGTGATGCTCATATCCAGCGCCAGCGAGGCGAAGCCGATATTGTCTTTTTCCATCATGCCGGCGACGGCGGGCAGCAGCACCAGCGTCAGAACCATCACCAGATCTTCCACAATCAGCCAGCCTATCGCGATCTGCCCGCGCTGGCTGTCTATCAGCTGTCTCTCCTCAAGCGCGCGCAGCAGCACCACGGTACTGGCGGTTGAGAGACACAGCCCAAATACGATGCCGGTCATCAGCGACCAGCCCAGCACGGCCGAAAGCGCCATCCCAAGCAGCGTCGCCACCCCTATCTGGGCGATCGCTCCCGGTATGGCAATCGACTTTACCGCCATCAAATCCTTCAGGGAGAAGTGCAGGCCGACGCCGAACATCAGCAGAATCACGCCCAATTCCGCCAGCTCAGGGGCCAGTTTGGTATCCGCAACAAAACCTGGCGTAAACGGTCCCGCCAGCACACCTGCCAGCAGATAGCCGACAAGAGGAGAAATACGCAGCTTATTGGCAATCATGCCGAGAATAAAAGCGAGCACAAGTCCACCAACAATGGTGGTGATAAGCGGTGTGGCGTGGTGCATTCCGTCTCCTTTCGTGGTGAGTGTTCCATTTTTGGCGTGAATACCAAAAAACCAGGTAATAGTTTATGACAATTTTTACCCTTATGTTTATGAATAATTGTTGAAGTTTGAATAAAACAGCAATATGCACGTAAAAAAGCGCATTTTGATAAATTCAGCGCGGGGATGAAGAGGAAACCCTTATGGTATAAGGGTATCAGGTAGCTAAAGCATAAGTTTAGCTACCCGTAATTCACGCTTTATGGCGGTTATCAGGCAGGAATATGGTCAACATGCCAAGAAGTGGCAGGAAAGCGCAGATTTTATAAACCAGGTAGATGCTGGTGTGATCCGCAACCATCCCTAACACCGCTGCACCCAGCCCGCCCATGCCGAAGGCGAAACCGAAAAACAGTCCGGAAACCATACCGATACGTCCGGGCAGCAGCTCCTGGGCATAAACCAGAATGGCGGAAAACGCGGAGGCGAGAATAAAACCAATAATCACGGTCAAAATCCCCGTCCATTCAAGGCTGGCGTACGGCAAAATGAGGGTAAAAGGCGCTACGCCGAGGATAGAGCCCCAAATGACATATTTACGGCCAATCTTATCGCCCACCGGCCCGCCAATTACCGTCCCTGCGGCCACCGCGAACAGGAAGGCAAACAGGTGGATCTGCGCGTTTTGTACCGATAATCCGAATTTTTGCATCAGATAAAAGGTGTAATAGCTGCTGATGCTCGCCATATAGAAGTATTTCGAGAAAATCAGCACCAGCAGGACGGCAACCGCGAGGATAACCTTATTGCGCGGCAGGGGGTTGATAACCTTCGCTTTAGGTTTTCCTTTATTCACCCGATGCTGAGCGGCATACCAGCGGCTAATCTGCGCCAGCACGATAATCGCCAGCAGCGCGGCCAGCACAAACCACGCCACGTTGCCTTTACCGTAAGGGGCAATAATAACCGCGGCCAACAGCGGGCCGAGGGAACTGCCAAAGTTACCGCCTACCTGGAACAGGGACTGCGCCAGGCCATGACGACCGCCGGACGCCATACGCGCCACGCGGGAAGACTCCGGATGGAAAACGGACGAGCCGGTGCCTACCAGCGCGGCGGCAATCAGCACGGCTTCAAAACTTCCGGCAATGGCCAGCAGCACCAGCCCGCTTAGGGTAAAGCACATGCCGATGGGCAGCGACCACGGCATAGGATATTTATCCGTCCAGTAGCCCACCACCGGCTGCAGCAGCGAGGAAGCCAGCTGGAAGGTCAGGGTGATCATCCCAATCTGCACGAAGGTGAGTGAAAACTCGGACTGCAGCAGCGGATAAATAGCCAGAATCAACGACTGGATCATGTCGTTGAGCAGGTGCGAGAGACTGATTGCGCCTAAGACTTTAAAGGAGGTGCGCGACGTCGGCGCACCCGGAACGGGCTGGGTTGAGTCACTGATTGCCATAGAGAGAATTACCACGTCTTGAGTTATTAGCGATGCAGGGTGTAATTATTATCCGACTAACATACCCGCCCGGGACATTTGAAGAAAGTCGCAATTCTGAAAACTTATTTGTCTATTCTTATTAGTCACTGTAATTTCTGCCTTTGTCTATTGGTCAGGGAGAGAGAAGATGAAGTTAATGAAGCGGGGCGTCGCGCTGGCGCTCATCGCGGCGTGGGGGCTGGTAAGCCTGCCCGTGCAGGCGTATGAAAAAGACAAAACCTATAAAATCACCATTCTGCATACCAACGATCACCACGGTCATTTCTGGCGCAGTGAATACGGCGAATATGGCCTGTCGGCGCAAAAAACGCTGGTGGACGGCATTCGTAAAGAGGTGGCAGCCCAGGGTGGCAGCGTGCTGTTGCTCTCAGGCGGCGATATCAATACCGGCGTGCCGGAATCCGATTTGCAGGACGCCGAGCCCGACTTTCGCGGCATGAACCTGATTGGCTACGACGCGATGGCCGTCGGTAACCATGAGTTTGATAATCCGCTGAGCGTCCTGCGTCAGCAGGAGAAATGGGCCAAATTCCCGTTCCTCTCCGCCAACATTTACCAGAAAAGCACCGGCGAACGCCTGTTCAAGCCGTGGGCGCTGTTTAAGCGTCAGGATCTGAAGATCGCGGTCATCGGCTTAACCACCGACGACACGGCGAAAATTGGCAACCCTGAGTTCTTCACCGATATCGAATTCCGCAAACCGGCAGACGAAGCGAAGCTGGTGATTCAGGAGCTGCAGCAAAACGAAAAGCCGGACGTGATTATTGCCACCACGCACATGGGGCACTACGACAACGGTGAGCACGGCTCCAATGCGCCGGGCGACGTGGAGATGGCGCGCAGCCTGCCGGCGGGCTCGCTGGCGATGATTGTGGGTGGTCACTCACAGGATCCGGTCTGCATGGCATCCGAGAATAAAAAGCAGGTGGACTACGTGCCGGGCACGCCGTGTGCGCCAGACCGTCAGAACGGTATCTGGATTGTGCAGGCGCACGAGTGGGGCAAATACGTAGGCCGGGCGGACTTCGAGTTCCGTAACGGCGAGATGAAGCTGGTGCACTATCAGCTCATTCCGGTCAACCTGAAGAAGAAAGTCACTTACCCGGACGGGAAAAGCGAGCGCGTACTTTACACCCCAGAGATTCCAGAAAACCAGCAGATGCTCTCCCTGCTGACGCCGTTCCAGAACAAAGGCAAGGCGCAGCTGGATGTGAAAATCGGCACGCTGAACGGACGTCTGGAGGGGGACCGCAGCAAAGTTCGCTTCGTGCAGACCAACATGGGCCACCTGGTGCTGGCGGCGCAAATGGCGCGCACCGGGGCTGATTTTGGCGTGATGAGCGGCGGCGGCATTCGTGATTCCATCGAAGGTGGAAACATCACCTATAAAGACGTTCTGAAGGTGCAGCCGTTCGGCAACGTGGTGGTTTATGCCGACATGAGCGGGAAAGAGGTCATTGACTACCTGACCGCCGTGGCGCAGATGAAGCCGGATTCCGGGGCCTATCCGCAGTTTGCCAACGTGAGCTTCGTAGCGAAAGACGGCAAGCTTAACGACCTGAAGATCAAAGGCGAACCGGTTGACCCGGCGAAAACCTACCGTCTGGCGACGTTAAGCTTTAACGCCACCGGCGGCGACGGCTATCCGCATATTGATAATAAACCGGGCTACGTGAACACCGGCTTTATCGATGCAGAAGTGCTGAAGCAGTATATCGAGCAGAATTCGCCGATTGACGTGAATGCGTATGAGCCGAAAGGCGAGGTGAGCTGGCAGTAGTGCGGCTGGGTTGCCCGGTGGCGCTGCGCTTACCGGGCCTACGGGTGCAAAATGTAGGCCGGGTAAGGCGTAGCCGCCACCCGGCTTTTTTTACTCCCTGCGCGCAATATCCGCAAACTTCGCATCCAGCATTTTCGCCAGGTCGCCCGCGGCCAGCTCAATATCCAGCCCGCGCTTGCCGCCGGAAATATAGATGGTCTCAAATTCCTGTGAAGGGGCATCGATCAGCGTCGGCAGGCGTTTTTTCTGCCCGAGCGGGCTGATGCCGCCCACCAGGTAGCCCGTGGTGCGCTGCGCCACCATCGGATCCGCCATATCCACCTTCTTCGCCCCCAGCGCTTTAGCGACCTTCTTAAGATCCAGCTGTCCCGCCACGGGAGTCACCGCCACGGCGAGGTGCTTCATATCGCCATTCACCGCCACCAGCAGCGTTTTATAGACCTGGTCCGCGTTCAGCCCCAGCTTGCGCACCACTTCATCACCAAAGTTGGTTTCATTCGGATCGTGATCGTAGGTGTGGATCCGGAAAGAAATGTTGTTTTTTTCGAGCAATTTAACGGCGGGAGTCATAGCTATCCTTCTTACGACAGACAATTCATGCAGCCAGCATACGCCTGACGTTTGTCTAAAAAATAGCACCATCTTGCGCAATAGTGTTGGCAGTGATGGTCACTTTGAGCGACAATCGGCTCAGCCGAAGGTCACTTCGGTATAATAAAAACGATGAAATTCCTCTTTGACGGGCCAATAGAGATATTGGCCATTTTTTTATTTCAGCAACGACGGCAAATTCCCTTCGCCGTATAAATGTAACGCCCCAACCGCCACCACGTATTCCCCCGCTGGCAGAGCATGCAGCGTCTCTCGCCAGGCTTTGTTACGCGCATTCATCAGCACATCATACAGCGATTCACTGAACGTCGACGGTAGCGCCAGCCTGCCGTCCGCGGGCGGTGCATCCAGCCACCAGCCAATCATGGTCTGCAGCAGGCGTGCGTTGGTGTGCCAGTGGGTGAGGGTATCATCCAGCAGCATCAGACCGTCGTCGGGAAGCTCTCGCAGGAGCGCAATCTGGCTGTCCGTACCTTCCAGTTCGATGATAGGCATACGGCGCGCCCGCGCCACGTTCAGCAGCTGGTAATCAATGCCGTAATCACCCCGCAGCCCCAGACGCTGGGCCTGCGTGGCCTGTAATACCATTGCGATTTGCCACAGCGGCAGGGTGTCAATCATGGAGAGCGATACGCCGGTTTCCTCGGCGACGCGCGTCAGCTCCGCGAGCTGGGCCTCATTCAGACGTTCCGCCAGCGGGAGATCGCTTTCAAGCCCGGCAAACGGTGACTCATGGCCCGAGATGTCTGCCTCGACGACCAGCGCGTCGGCGCGCTTCAGGCGCTTTATCAGACCGGGCGGCAGAGGTGACATACCCTGCGTGCCCATATGGATACTGCCGACCAGGTGCAGGTGTTGCCCGCCGGGAAGCGAGATATCCAGACCGGGCCAGGCGTAACGGCGAGGGAAAAGGGCGCGAAACGATGTTTTTATACGATGAAACAGACCCATACGCGCTCCATAAACGGAAAGGTTCATGCTAGCGCGTACGGGTACAAGGTTCAATCCTTCGGTTTAAACCGCAACAGCCGGTTGGCGTTGCTGACCACGGTGATGGAGGAGAGCGCCATCGCCGCGCCCGCGACCACCGGGTTCAGCAGCATACCGGTCAGCGGCCACAAAATACCGGCCGCGATTGGGATCCCGAGGGTGTTATAGACGAACGCCCCCAGCAGGTTCTGCTTCATGTTGCGCAGCGTGGCTTTCGAAATGGCCAGCGCATCGGCCACGCCCATCAGGCTGTGGCGCATCAGCGTGATGGCGGCGGTTTCGATGGCCACGTCGCTGCCGCCGCCCATCGCGATCCCCACATCCGCCTGGGCCAGCGCCGGGGCATCGTTGATGCCGTCGCCGACCATTGCCACCTGACGGCCCTGGCGTTGCAGGTTTTTAATGGCGTCCGCTTTGCCGTCCGGCAGTACGCCCGCAATCACCTCATCAATACCGGCTTCTTTCGCGATGGCGTTGGCGGTGGTCGGGTTATCCCCGGTCAGCATCACCAGACGGTAGCCCGCACGGTGCAGGCGCTGTAAGGCGTCCACGCTGTCCTGGCGAAGCGGATCGCGCACGGCCAGCAGCGCGGCGGCTTTGCCGTCCACCGCCAGCAGAACCGGGGTAGCGCCCTGAGACGCCTGCGCCTTCAGCTCGTTTTCCAGCGCGGCGGTATCAATACCGTTTTCATTGAGCAACGCCTGGTTGCCCAGCAGCAGCGCATGGCCTTCTGCCTCACCGCTCACGCCGAGCCCGCGCAGGGTGCGGAAGTTGCTCACCTGCGGCAGGGCAGACGCATTGGCTTTATCGAGAATAGCGCGCGCCAGCGGATGGCTTGAGCCTTGCTCCAGCGCGGCGGCGAGACGCAGCGCGTCCGCTTCGGCAATGCCTGCGGTCGTGACGGCGACCACCTGCGGTTTACCTTCCGTCAGCGTGCCGGTTTTATCAAACACCAGCGTGTCCAGGGTACTGGCCCGCTGCAGCGCGTCCGCGTCCCGCACCAGTACGCCAAATTCGGCCGCGCGCCCTACGCCGGAGATAATCGACATCGGCGTCGCCAGGCCAAGGGCGCAAGGACAGGCGATGATCAGCACCGTGGTGGCGATCACCAGGGTATACACAATCTGCGGCGCGGGGCCGAAGAAGTACCAGATCGCCGCGCTTAGCAGGGCAATGCCGACCACCACCGGCACAAAAATGGCCGAGATTTTGTCAGCAAGCTGGCCAATCTCCGGCTTGCTGCTCTGCGCCTGGCGCACCATGCGGATAATACGCGACAGCGTCGTGTGGCTGCCGACGGCGCTGGCGGTGAACAGCACGCTGCCGTCCTGCACGACCGTACCGGCATGCACGGCGTCGCCGTCGGATTTCTGCTGGGGAATAGGCTCCCCGGTCAGCATCGCTTCATCCAGCCAGGCTTCGCCCTGGGTTATCTTACCGTCAACGGGAACGCGGTCTCCGGTGGTCAGACGGAGCGTCATGCCGGGCTGAACCTCGGCCAATGGAACGCTCTTTTCCCCCTCGTCCGTGACCACGCGGGCCGTCGGCGGGGTTAAATCAAGCAATCTTTCCAGCGCTTTCGAGGAACGCTGACGGGCGCGGGCTTCCAGCATATGGCCTAAGTTGATCAGGCCGATAATCATTGCGCTCGCTTCATAATAGAGATGCCGCGCTTCCATCGGGAACCACTGGGGCCAGACGTTCACGCTCATGGAATAGAGCCACGCCGCGCCGGTCCCGAGGGCGACCAGGGTATCCATCGTCGCGGTGCGGTTTTTCAGGCTCTTCCAGGCGCTGGTATAGAAATGCCCGCCTGCAAACACCATCACCGCAAGGGTAATCAGACCAATCACCAGCCACAGCGTGCGGTTGTCGTCGGTGACCATCATGTTGTCACCCATCATGCCCCACACCATCACCGGAATACCCACCAGCAGGGCAACGATGGCCTGCCAGCGGAAGCGCTTCATGGCGGCGATAGCCGTTTCCTGCTGGCGCTCGCGGCGTTCGGCATCATCTTCGATGGCCTCCGCGCCGTAGCCCGCTTTTTCAACGGCCTGCACTAACTCTGCGGCGGAGGCGCTGCCCATCACCAGCGCAGTACGCTCCGCAAGATTCACCCGTGCCTGCGCGACGCCCGGGACCGCCTGCAGGGCGTTTTGTACCCGGGAGACGCAGCTGGCGCAGCTCATGCCGTTGATCAGCAGCTGTTGGCTGTCATCAATATCATCAGCTGCCGGAAGCTCAGGAGTGGCCGCTGTCAGTGCTTCCGACGGGGATGATGACTCTGCCAGCGGTTTAGCCTTTGGGTGGCTTAACTCCGCCCCGTAACCGGCCTGTTTGATGGTATCAATCAGCGCGTCCGCGCTGGCGCTGCCGGTCACGGCGGCATGGTCGATAGTCACTTCAGCGCTTTCAACGTCAGGACGCTGTTCCAGGCTTTCTTTAACGCGTTTGACGCAGTGGCCGCAGGAGAGGCCGTCCAGCGTCAGGTCGATAGTGTGAGACATAACAAAACTCCCGTATAATATATTGGTCAGTTGTTGACCAGAGTAACGCTTTTCGCTAACTGTTATGAAGGTTAAACCTTCCATCAAGGGGAAGGTCAAGGGGGAAATGTGAATATCAGTGACGTGGCAAAAAAAACCGGCTTAACCAGCAAAGCGATCCGCTTTTATGAAGAGAAGGGGCTGGTAACGCCGCCGCTGCGCAGTGAAAATGGCTACCGCAGCTACACGCAGCTGCATCTCGATGAGCTGACGCTGCTGCGCCAGGCAAGACAGGTCGGGTTTAATCTGGAAGAGTGCGGCGAGCTGGTTAACCTGTTCAACGATCCTAAGCGTCACAGCGCGGACGTGAAAAAACGCACCCTGGAAAAGGTGGCCGAAATTGAACGCCACATCGTCGAACTGCAGGCGATGCGCGAACAGCTGCTGCAGCTCGCGGACTCCTGTCCGGGGGATGACAGCGCCGACTGCCCGATTATTGATAATCTTGCCGGCTGCTGCCACCGCAAAACCCACGCTTAACAGGCTTTTACCCGCAGGGTAATGCCTTCCACCGCAATGACTTCAACCCGCGTGCCGGCGCTGAGGTCATCGTCGGCCACCACCGGCCACGAGCTGTCGCCTACGCGCATATGTCCGCGTCCGTTCACCAGCGCGGTGTCGAGGGTAAAACGCTTGCCGACAATCTGCTGTCCGCGCTGGTTAAGGTGGGCGTCCACCGGTTTCTGCTCGTTAACCCGCCGGTTAAGCCAGCGCCACCACAGCCAGGCGGCCACCAGCGTCAGCGCGGCAAACAGCGCCCCCTGCCACGCCCAGTCCAGGGGAAGGATCCAGACCAGAAGACCGGTAATGACGGCGGCCACACCGCTCCAGAGCAGGTAGCCGTTGCCGCCCAGCATTTCCGCTGCCAGCAATAAGCCACCGAGACTTAGCCAGAAGGCATGAGGATGTGCAACGATGAGCTCAATCATTTTTTACGCTCGTTTCCGCTGTCCTTGATCAGTTCGGCGATCCCCGCGATAGAGCCCATCAGGCTGCTGGCATCCAGCGGCATCATCACCACTTTGCTGTTGTTCGCCGAGCCGATCTCTTTCAGCGCGTCGGTATATTTTTGCGCAACGAAGTAGTTCACGGCCTGAATATCACCGGCGGCAATTGCCTCGGACACCATCTGGGTCGCGCGGGCTTCCGCTTCGGCGGAACGTTCACGCGCTTCCGCCTGTAAGAACGCGGACTGACGGTCACCTTCCGCTTTCAGGATCTGCGACTGTTTTTCCCCTTCCGCTTTGAGGATCTCCGCCTGGCGTACCCCTTCGGCTTCCAGAATGTAGGCGCGCTTGGTTCGCTCGGCTTTCATCTGGGCGTTCATGGAGGCAATCAGCTCCGCCGGCGGGCGCACGTCGCGGATCTCGATGCGGGTAACTTTGATCCCCCACGGGTTGGTGGCCTCATCGACAATGTGCAGCAGGCGGGTGTTGATGCTGTCGCGCTGGGAAAGCATCTCGTCCAGCTCCATCGAGCCGAGTACGGTACGGATGTTGGTCATCGTCAGGTTGACGATCGCCAGCTCCAGGTTGCTGACCTCATAGGCCGCTTTTGGCGCATCAATCACCTGAATAAAACAGACGGCGTCGATGGTGACGTTGGCGTTATCCTTGGAGATCACTTCCTGGGACGGAATGTCCAGAACCTGCTCCATCATGTTGATCTTGCGGCCGATTCTGTCCATGAACGGGACAATCAGGCTTAAGCCGGGCTGGAGCGTGTTGGTGTAACGGCCGAAACGCTCGACGGTCCACTGATAACCCTGAGGGACAATTTTGACGCCAGCGCCCACGATAACCAGCGCAACGAAAATAAGGACGGGAACAACGATAAGCATAAAAACCTCCTGTTTTGCATGCCGTGATGAGTGAAAGTGTGTGTTTATTGCTCGTAAGTATAGGTAAAGTCAGAGATGAAGCCATCACCCGCTTCGGCAATGGCTTTGGATAATCCCTGGTAGTAATGCTCCAGCCCCAGCGCTTCGATACGCTGGATCTGTTCGCGAAGGGGGGCGCAGAACAGAACGGCATTCCCCGCCTCAACGCGTTTGTTATTCGGTGGAAGGTCGCCCGCGATGGCTTTAAACCAGGTTCTGATGCCCTGCTTTAAATTATGCGGCGCTTTTGCCAGGTTATCCATGCCCGTCAGGATCTGCAGAGTAGGGAACTCATCGGCCTGCACGGCGGTTTTCATGCGCGCAAAGAACTGGCTGAACAGCTCGAACGATCCCAGATCGGTGACGCGGGGCTTGGGGGTTTTACCGTTTTTATTGCCGATTTTACCTGCCGCTGACGCCGTGGCCGGAACCGCGTTGACTTTTTCCAGCTCCAGCCCGAATAACAAATTGCAGTGCGCGCGGCGCGCTTTCAGCGGGTAGGACATCAGGACGTCAATGAACTGTGTGGCTTTCACATCCGCAAGATTGTGGTTGATAAGCCACTGGGTGCGCGAAAATTCCGCCGGAGAGACGAACCAGTCCGGCACCTCATTGAAGCGTTTTGATTTGCCTTTACCGTCAAATTCAAGGAAGTGTGTCCCGTTGTCGAAGGCAAAATAGCAATTTTTGAAGCTGCCGATCGTGGTGTTCACGATGAGCGCCTTCTTAACAAAATCGACCACCTCTTCACCCATCACAAAACGCGTGCGTTCCGACGATTTGATGACGTCCATTAATGTTTCGACATCAGGAACACCAGGCTTCAGGGAGGGAAACTCATAAAAAATATGTGCCATGCTGCATACTTCCTGTAGTGATGGTGGTGACAATTGACAAACAAAAAGCTTAACACTTGCTTCAGCGTGAGGCTATTCGCGCTGCGCGGGCGAAAGGATTATGCTACAGACGGTTATGACAAAAAGCGGTCAACGGAAGCGCAATGAACGATAAAAAAAACGTATTACTGCTCAGGGATGTCGGATTTCGAGTCGGGGAAAACACGATCCTGCAGCACGTCGGGTTTAGCCTGTCGCCGGGCGAGTTTAAATTAATCACGGGTCCCTCAGGCTGTGGGAAAAGCACGCTGCTGAAGATTGTGGCGTCACTCCTCAGCCCGACGGAGGGCGCCATTCTGTTTGAAGGCGAAAATATCGCCTCGCTTTCCCCGGAAAGCTATCGCCAGCAGGTCTCGTACTGCGTGCAAACGCCCGTGCTTTTTGGCGATACGGTCTATGACAACCTGATTTTTCCGTGGCAAATCCGCAATAAAACGCCGGAGCCGGAAAAGTTTATCCACGATCTGGCCCGCTTTGGTCTGGCGCAGGAGACGCTGAGCAAATCCATCAACGCGCTGTCGGGCGGCGAAAAGCAGCGGGTCTCGCTGATCCGCAACCTGCAGTTTTTACCGAAGGTGTTGTTGCTGGACGAAATTACCAGCGCGCTCGATGACGTCAACAAGCGCAACGTTAACGAGATTATTCATCGTTACGCCCGGGAGCAGAACATTGCCGTGCTGTGGGTGACGCACGACGCTAACGAAATAACCCATGCGGATGACGTAATTACGCTCCAGCCGCACGGCGGGAAAATGCAGGAGGCAAACCGTGGGTGAGCATAACATTACGAACGAATCGCTGGCCTTTTCGATGGTGCTGGTGCTGATTGCGATTGTGGTCAGCTACCGGGAAAAGCTGGGGCTGGAAAAAGATATCGTGTGGAGTATCTGCCGCGCGGTGATTCAGCTCATCATCGTCGGCTATGTGCTGAAGTATATTTTCAACGTTAACCACGCGGTGCTGACGCTGCTGATGGTGCTCTTTATCTGCTTTAACGCGGCGTGGAATGCACAAAAGCGCAGTAAATACATTGATAAGGCGTTTGTCTCATCGTTTATTGCGATTACCACCGGAACGGCGCTCACGCTGGCGGTGCTGGTGCTCTCCGGCTCGATTGAGTTTACGCCGATGCAGGTCATCCCTATCTCGGGGATGATCGCGGGGAACGCGATGGTGGCCGTTGGGCTCTGTTATAACAACCTCGGCCAGCGTTTCAGCAGCGAACAGCAGCAGCTGCAGGAGAAACTAAGCCTGGGGGCAACGCCAAAAGTGGCCTCGGCGCGGCTGATTCGCGAGAGCATTCGCTCATCGCTGATCCCTACGGTAGATTCCGCCAAAACGGTGGGGCTGGTGAGCCTGCCGGGCATGATGTCGGGGCTGATTTTTGCCGGTATCGATCCGGTAAAAGCGATTAAGTATCAGATCATGGTGACGTTTATGCTGCTTTCCACGGCAAGCCTGTCGACCATCATTGCCTGCTACCTGACCTATCGGAAGTTCTACAACGCGCGCCACCAGCTGGTGGTGACGCAGTTGAAAAAGACGGGGTAACATCGTCTTTGTAGGCCCGGTAAGGCGAAGCCGCCACCGGGC
>NZ_KV787817.1:62856-192072 GCF_001807145.1 Enterobacter sp. HMSC16D10 | reverse complement strand
GCCCGGTAAGGCGAAGCCGCCACCGGGCTTTTTTATCAATACAACAGCGCGTAAAGCTGACGACGATACTTCGACGCCAGCGCGTCGCCGGTGCCCAGCGCGGCCAGGATCTCCTGGAACATCTTGCGCGCCTGACCGTCTGCGGCGGCTAAATCTTTTTGCAGATGGCTGAAGAGCAGCTCAAGCGCCTCTTCGTTACGTCCCACCTGATGCAGCTGCAGCGCAAGCTGGCTTGCCAGCGCGGCATCCGCCGGATTGTCGGCAACCTGCTGCTGCAGCTGTTGAATTTCCGGGGTATCCGCCGCCTGCTTCAGCAGCTCAATCTGTGCAACCAGCCCCTGATAGCGGGTGTCCTGATCCTGCAGCGGAACCGTCTTAAGTACGGCCTCCGCGTCCTCTGAGCGGTGCAGGGCGATCTGCGTCTCCGCCAGCAGCAGGCCAATCTGGCTGTTCTGTTTTGACAGCTGCCACGCCTCTTTCAGCAGCGGCAGCGCCTCGTCGTATTTGCCTTCCTGCATCAGCGCCATGCCTTCCTGCGCTTTCAGCTCTTCTTCGCGCGGCAGCACCTTATCCAGCAGGGCGCGGATAGCCTCTTCCGGCTGCGGCCCCTGGAAGCCATCAACAGGCTGGCCGTTCTGGAACAGATAGACGGTAGGAATGGCGCGCAGACCAAACTGAGACGCGACCATCGGCTCGGCGTCACAGTCCAGCTTTGCGAGAATGAACTGACCGTTGTACTGGGCGGCAAGGCTTTCCAGCACCGGCGTCAGCTGCAGACAGTGTTGGCTACGTTCAGACCAGAAGTAGAACAGGACCGGTTTGGTCATCGACTGTTCAAGAGTCTGTTGCAGGTTAGCTTCTGTGATATTGACGATATTCTGTACGGACATGCGGCTTTCTCTTTTGTCGGTTTGTTCTTTACATGGGGATGCGCGTCGTCGCTTCAACTCAACCGTGTAAAATTTTGTCCATTATTCGGCCCGGCAGCAGGCGTTTTAACCAGCCGACGGCGTGGGTGACCAGCGTCACCGGATAGCGCATTTTGGGATGTTCACTCTCAAAAGCATGGCGCACTTTGGCCACCACCGCCTCGGGCCCGAGGGTAAAACGTGCGGCGATGCCGGGGTTCTCGACCGGTTTATCCGCCTGCGTCTGGTTAACGTTTTCGGTAAAGCGGGTGCGGATCGGGCCGGGTTCAATCAGGCTGACCTTAATGCCGCTGTGGCGTAGCTCCATGCGCAGGGCGTCGGACCAGGCCTCCAGCGCATATTTACTGGCGGCGTAGGCGCCGCGGCCCGGGGTGGAAATCAGCCCCATCACCGACGACGTCATCACGATGCGCCCTTCACCGTGCGGCAGCATCGCGGGGAGCAGACGCATGGTGAGCTGATGTACGCCGAAAAAGTTGGTCGAAAACTGCTTCTCCAGCGTTTCGCGGGAGAGGGTATCCAGCGGGCCATACACGCCGTAACCGGCATTATTAAACAGGCCGTAAAGACGATTACCGGTCAGGGCGATCACCTCATCGGCGGCGTGGTCAACGCTCTCCGGCGAGTCCATATCCAGCAGCACGCCGGTAAAGCCCAGCCCGTTCATGCGTTCGACATCGTCGGGTTTGCGACAGGCCGCCAGAACCCGAAACCCCTGGCGCTTCAATTCGAGCGCGCTTTCCAGACCGATTCCACTGGAACATCCTGTAATTAAGACCGATTTTTGCATAACTTTACCTGTCAGGATCTCC
Source organism: Enterobacter sp. HMSC16D10 (assembly GCF_001807145.1). Classification (NCBI taxonomy): domain Bacteria; kingdom Pseudomonadati; phylum Pseudomonadota; class Gammaproteobacteria; order Enterobacterales; family Enterobacteriaceae; genus Enterobacter; species Enterobacter sp. HMSC16D10. Next base: position 190,331 of record NZ_KV787817.1, on the reverse strand, counting down.
GCTTAATCAGGAGTCATGTTTAACTAAAGGAGCCAGCCGCGTTGCCATCCAGTCGGCAATAAACGGCTGCGCATCGCGATTGGGGTGGATCCCGTCGTCTTGCATCCACTGGGGTTTGAGATAGACCTCTTCCATGAAAAATGGCAGCAGCGGAATATCAAACTCTTTGGCAAGCTTGGGGTAGATCGCGCTAAAGGCCTCATTATACCGATGACCGTAGTTGGCGGGCAGGCGAATTTGCATCAGCAGCGGCTGGGCGTTTGCCGCCTTGATCTCCTGCAAAATGGTGCGCAGCGTATCCTCCGTTTGCTGTGGCTGGAAACCGCGCAGGCCATCATTACCGCCGAGCTCAACCAGCACCCAGCGCGGCTGATGCTGTTTGAGCAGCGCAGGCAGGCGCGATAAACCTTGCTGTGAGGTATCGCCGCTGATGCTGGCGTTGATTACAGGCGTTTTGCTCTGCCATTTGTCATTGAGCAGAGCGGGCCAGGCCGCGCCAGCCGCCATGCGATAGCCTGCGCTCAGGCTGTCGCCGAGAACCAGTAACGTGTCCGCTGCCGCCGCGCGGAAGGTCATCAGAATCAAAAACAGGAAGGGCAAATGCCAGCGGAAAACAGTGTTGAAGTTCATCATCTTAAGAAGTCCGTCGGTCAGGGGGAACACGAGCTTTCCATCCTTACTGGAGTTGAACTCGTTGTCAAACGCGCTGAAACCATCGCGCTGATTGGCGAATCCGGTTCCGGTAAGTCCACGCTGCTGGCGATTTTAGCCGGTCTGGACGACGGCAGCAGCGGCGAGGTCCACCTTGTCGGGCAGCCGCTGCATCAGCTTGATGAAGAGGCGCGGGCCGCGCTGCGCGCGCGTCACGTTGGTTTTGTCTTTCAGTCCTTTATGCTGATTCCAACCCTGAACGCCCTGGAAAACGTCGAGCTTCCGGCGCTGTTGCGCGGTGAAAACAGCCGTGAAAGCCGCGCTCATGCGAAGGCGCTGCTGGAACAGCTCGGTCTGGGGAAACGTCTCGACCATCTTCCCGCCCAGCTTTCCGGCGGTGAGCAGCAGCGCGTGGCGCTGGCCCGCGCGTTTAACGGCCGCCCTGAGGTGCTGTTTGCCGATGAGCCTACCGGCAACCTTGACCGTAAAACCGGCGACAGGATTGCCGACCTGCTGTTTTCGCTCAACCGCGAGCACGGCACCACGTTGATCCTCGTCACCCACGATCCGCAGCTCGCGGCGCGCTGCGACCGTCGCCTGCGGCTGGTGAACGGGGGTCTGCAGGAGGAAGCATGATTACCCGCTGGTTCTGGCGCGAGTGGCGCTCGCCCTCGCTGCTGATTGTCTGGCTGGCGCTCAGCCTGGCGGTGGCCTGCGTGCTGGCGCTCGGCAGCGTCAGCGACCGCATGGAAAAAGGGCTTAGCCAGCAGAGCCGGGAGTTTATGGCGGGGGACAGGGCGCTGGAAAGCTCCCGCCCCGTGCCGCCGGGCTGGATTGAAGCAGCGCGCAAAGAAGGGCTGAAGGTGGGAGAGCAGCTCACCTTCCAGACCATGACCTTCGCGGGCGACATGCCGCAGCTGGCGAGCGTCAAGGCCGTCGATGATATCTACCCGATGTACGGTGACTTACAGACCAGTCCGCCGGGGTTAAAGCCGACGCCCGGTACGGTGCTGCTGGCATCGCGTCTGATGGCGCTGCTGAACCTCAAACCCGGCGACAGTATCGACGTCGGCGACGCCACGCTGAAAATCGCCGGGGAAGTGGTGCAGGAGCCCGACGGCGGATTTAACCCGTTCCAGCTTGCGCCGCGTCTGCTGATGAACACCGCGGATGTCGCGGCCACCCATGCGGTACAGCCGGGCAGCCGCGTCACCTGGCGCTATAAGTTTGGCGGCACGCCCGCCCAGCTTGCCGCGTATGAAAAATGGCTTCTGCCGCAGCTCAAACCGGAACACCGCTGGTACGGGCTGGAGCAGGACGAGGGGGCGCTCGGTAAATCTCTGGAGCGCTCTCAGCAGTTCCTGCTGCTGTCGGCCCTGTTGACCCTGCTGCTGGCGGTGGCGGCGGTGGCCGTGGCGATGGGGCACTACTGCCGCAGCCGCTACGACCTGGTGGCGATCCTCAAAACCCTCGGGGCGGGCCGGGCGCAGCTGCGCAAGCTGATCGTCGGCCAGTGGCTGATGCTGCTGGTTCTGTCGGCGCTGACCGGCGGAATAATGGGGCTGCTGTTTGAAAAACTGCTGATGGTGATGCTGAAACCGGTGCTCCCGGCCGCCTTGCCGCCGGCCAGCCTCTGGCCGTGGCTGTGGGCGATGGGCGCGATGACGGTGATCTCGGTGCTGGTGGGGCTTCGGCCCTACCGCCTGCTGCTCGCCACGCAGCCGTTGCGCGTGCTTCGCAACGATGTGGTGGCGAACGTCTGGCCGCTGAAGTTCTACCTTCCGGTGATTATTGCGGTGGCGGTGGGGCTGCTGGCGTGGCTGATGGGCGGCAGCACGCTGCTGTGGGCGGTGCTGGCCGGGGCGGTTGTGCTGGCGCTGCTGTGCGGCGTGCTGGGCTGGATACTGCTCAACCTCCTGAAAAGGGTGACGGTAAAATCCCTGCCCGTGCGCCTGGCGGTCAACCGTCTGCTGCACCAGCCCTGGTCTACGCTCAGCCAGCTGTCGGCGTTCTCGCTGTCGTTTATGCTGCTGGCGCTGCTGCTGGTGCTGCGCGGCGATCTGCTCGACCGCTGGCAGCAGCAGCTTCCGCCGGAAAGCCCGAACTATTTCCTGATCAATATCGCCCCTGAGCAGGTTACGCCGCTGAAGGGCTTCCTGGCGGAGCATCACATCATCCCCGAGTCGTTCTATCCCATCGTTCGCGCGCGTCTGACGCAGATCAACGGCCAGCCAACGGAGGGGAATAAGGACGAGTCGCTGAACCGCGAGCTGAACCTCACCTGGCAGGATAAACGCCCTGATCACAACCCGATAACCGCCGGCACCTGGCCGCCAAAAGCGGGAGAGGTGTCGATGGAGGAGGGGCTGGCGACGCGCCTGAACGTGAAGCTGGGGGACAGCGTGACCTTCACCGGCGATACCCAGGATTTCACCGCGAAAGTGACCAGCCTGCGTAATGTGGACTGGGAAAGCCTGCGGCCCAACTTCTTCTTTATCTTCCCGCCGGGGGCGCTGGACGGGCAGCCGCAGAGCTGGCTGACCAGCTTCCGCTGGGAAAACGGCAACGGCATGCTGACCCAGCTCAACCGGGAGTTTCCGACGGTCAGCCTGCTGGATATCGGCGCGATCCTCAAACAGGTGGGGCAGGTGCTGGAGCAGGTGAGCCGCGCGCTGGAGGTCATGGTGGTGCTGGTGACGATCTGCGGCGTGCTGTTGCTGCTGGCCCAGGTGCAGGTGGGCATGCGCCAGCGCCATCAGGAACTGGTGGTTTACCGCACGCTGGGGGCCGGTAAGCGGCTGCTGCGAATGACGCTCTGGAGCGAGTTTGCGCTGCTGGGGCTGGTGGCCGGTCTGGTGGCCGCCATTGGCGCAGAGACGGCGCTGGCGGTGCTGCAGACAAAGGTCTTCGACTTCCCGTGGGAGCCTGACTGGCGTCTTTGGTTGACTCTGCCTCTGTGCGGCGCGGGGCTGCTTTCCCTCTGCGGAGGTTGGCTCGGCACGCGGCTGCTAAAGGGCAAAGCCCTGTTCCGTCAGTTTGTGAGTTGATTTAGTGTAGTGATAATTACGCACCGGATTTTTATGCCGGTGCGTAGTGTTTAAATAGCACAAAGTGATAATACCCACTCATTTAGTAGCACAAAACATTAAAAACCCAACCACACAGCCCGATTATTTCCAGTTAATATTCACCCGCTAAATATTTAGCAGCGTGTCTATTAAGGAAAAATAATGACTATAAAAAAATCAGCGCTGGCGGCAACGATTGGCGCGGCAGTGGCATTAACGACCTTCGCTTCTCAGGCGGAAATCACCGTTCTTAAGCAGGATCCTCAGGCGGGTAACCCGCTGAGCCGCCTGAACTTCACCGTTGGCGGCAGTATTCGTCCTCAGTTCCAGAACATGACCGGCGACGACGGGAAAAACAGCTACAAGCGTAACGGCTTTGACGGCGGCACCCGCTTCCGTTTCGCTGCAGATTACTACCTGTTTGATGACATCAGCTGGATCAGCTACTACGAGCTGGGTGTGAATATTCCTGCGCAGTTTAACTGGGATCACCACTACGCCGAAGGCGCACACGACACCACGCGTCGTATGCTCTATACCGGTCTGAAGAGCGACACCTGGGGTACGCTGACCTTCGGTCAACAGAACAGCGTTTACTATGATGTGGTTGGCGCGAAAACCGATATCTGGGACTACGACATGATCGCTCAGGCACCGGGTAACGGGATCAACGGCGATTACGACGGCTCTTACCGTTCACGCCAGATGCTGAAATATAAGAAAACCGTGGGCGATGCGGACATTTACGCATCCTACCTGTTTGAAGACAGCGAATTCCTGCCGGGCAACGGCCTGCGCTACAAGCGTAAAGGCGGCGGCTCGCTGGGTCTGGATTACCACCTGACTACCGACCTGACCTGGGGCGCCGCGTGGAACTACACCCGCGCCGACATGCGTAACCCGGACAACGGCGACAGCAAAACCTACGACCAGAATATCCTCGGTACCGCGCTGAGCTGGACCCCGGACAACTGGACCTTCTCCGCAGGCGGCGGCTGGTATCAGAACTTCCTGACCACCAAAAAAGTGTCTGTTAACGACTACTTTGCGGGCGACGCGTGGGGTATTGAGTACTTCGCAGGGTACAAGTTCCCAGTCGGTCAGTACGCGGTGAAATCCATCCAGCCTTACTTCATGGGTGATCGCATTGAGTACGTGAACGGCCGTAACTACCAGCGCATCGACAACGGCGTGGGGATCAGCTTCCAGCTGGATTACGGTTTCCGCGTGGATTACGAACACGTGTTCACCTCCAGCACCGACAACCTGGGCGACATGAACCTGGTGCGTCTGCGTTACGACTTCTAAGCCGTCTGTTCCCCGGTGGCGCTGTGCTTACCGGGGCTACAACAGTACGCGTAGGCCGGGTAAGGCGTAGCCGCCACCCGGCTTTTTTCAGCGATCAAGCCACTCAGCAATTTCTTCGTACGTCCCGCGATACACAATCTTTTCCGCCTTTTTCTCCAGCTGATAGCCGTACATCGGGTCGTAATAGTCGTTCAGGAGCGGTACAAGCCAGCTGAAGTGCGCGTCAGTGCGGCCAGAGCGTTGCTGTTCCAGCAGCGCGGAGTCTAACAGCGCGGTAAATTCCGCAAAGCGCTGCAGCCCAAGACGGCGGCGTATGGCGAACAGGCCGTGATGCAGGTACTCGCTGTATTCTTTCCAGCCCGCTTCCTCGCCGTAGGCGGCAGAAAAATCCGCCCACATATGGTCGAAATACTCTTCGCGCAGGCGTTCAAGACGAATGTCAAACGGATCCTCGACCACCACGATAGGGGCTTCAACCATGCGATCGCGCAGGCAGGCCGGCAGGTGGTTGGAGCCAATCATTCGGCCCTCATCTTCCAGCACCCAGCGCGCGGCGTCTTTTTTCAATAGCTCAACCGCAAGGTGATTTTCAAAGCTGGCCTGAGAAAGCTGCGGCGTGAGCGTGCGGCCAAATGACGAGCCGCGATGGTGCGCGAGCCCTTCCAGATCGATACCCTGCGCGTGCTGCTTCACCAGCAGGGTTTTACCGTTTCCGGTACAGCCGCCGATAAGCACCATCGGCTTTTGCGACTGCTCGATGGTCACCTGAATCGCCGTCTGGCGCAGGGCCTTATAGCCGCCGCGGATCAGCGGGTAGTCGATACCCGCCTCTTTCAGCCAGGCCTGCGAGATATGCGAGCGCTGGCCGCCGCGCGCGCAGCAGAGAAAGCCCTCAGGATGGGCAAGGCTGGCTTCGCGCCAGGCGTTGATGCGGGCGTCACGCGTGTCGCCGCTCACCAGGCGATGGCCGAGCGCCAGCGCGGCGTCCGGTCCCTGACGTTTATAACAGGTGCCGACGGCGGCGCGCTCGTCATCGTTCATTAAAGGCAGGTTGACTGCCGCTGGCATCGCGCCCTGGGCAAATTCGATCGGCGCGCGAACGTCGATTAAAGGGGTATCGGACGCGAGGATCGCGCGATAGTCCGTTCCATCGTTCATGGTTATTCCAGAAGAAAGCTAAGCAGCAATGGGCGGGAATTGTACGCCGGGGAAAGAGGAGGTCAACTCCCCGGCGGAGGGAGAACTATTTAAGCTTAGATTGTGCCCAGACAATACCGCTCGCGTATTCCGGCGGCAGGAGCGGGATCATGGCTTCCAGCGTGGCGCTCAGACGGCCCGTGTCGCTGTCGTTCAGGTTCAGGTGGCCGACTTTACGACCCTCGCGGACCTCTTTGTCATACCAGTGCAGATGCACCAGCGGCAGCTTCAGCCAGTCGTAGTTCAGATCGGTCCCGATCAGGTTGATCATCACCGACGGGCTGTTCACCACCGGCTGCGGCAGCGGCAGGTCGGTAATGGCGCGCAGGTGCAGCTCGAACTGGCTGATGGAGGCGCCGTTTTGCGTCCAGTGGCCGCTGTTGTGCACGCGCGGTGCCAGCTCGTTGATCAGCAGACCGGACGGGGTGATAAAGCACTCCATCGCCATGACGCCGACATAACCGAGTTCGTGCATGATGGCAGAGAGCATCTCTTCCGCCTGCGCCTGCTGGTCGGCATTGGCGTGCGGGAAGGCGACGCTGGTGCGCAGAATGCCGTCCTGATGCAGGTTATGCGTCAGCGGATAAAACACCGTGCGGCCGTCATGCCCGCGCGCGCCAACCAGCGAAACTTCACCGCTGAAGTTAATGCCCTGCTCAACGATGCACTCGCCGTAGCAGTCATTCGGCAGCTCGGCGGTGTCGCCTGCGCGCAGGCGCCACTGGCCGCGGCCGTCGTAGCCACCCACGCGGCGCTTCACGATCGCCAGCTCGCCCAGCATGGCGAAGACGTCGTTCCACTCGCTTTTATCGGACAGGAGCTGCCACGGTGCGGTCGCGAGGCCGAGCTTGTCGAACAGCTGCTTTTGCGTCAGGCGGTCGGCAACGATCGGAAACACGTCGCGGTTAACGAAGGCGTTATGACGCGCCAGCTCGCGGGTCAGAGCGGTCTCCGGCCAGCGTTCAATCTCGGCGGTGATCACGCTCTGGTGGAATGGGACGGCTTCTGGCTCGGCGTCCAGCCCGACGGGCCAGACGGCAATACCCAGCGGCTCACCGGCCTGACGCAGCATGCGGCCTAACTGGCCGTTACCAAGGACGCAAACCTGCTTCATGCCGCACCCCGCGGGTCCGGGTTGTCCAGCACTTCGTCGGTCTGGGCTTTACGCCACGCCGCCAGACGCTGATGTAAGTCTTTATCGTGCGTCGCCAGGATCTGCGCGGCCAGCAGGGCGGCGTTTGCGGCACCCGCTTTGCCAATCGCCAGCGTGCCGACAGGAATACCGCGCGGCATCTGAACGATGGAGTAGAGGCTGTCCACACCGCTTAACGCGGCGCTCTGAACCGGTACGCCCAGAACCGGCACCAGGGTTTTGGCGGCAATCATGCCCGGCAGATGTGCTGCGCCGCCCGCACCGGCAATGATCACCTCATAACCGTTCTCTTCGGCGCTTTCGGCGAAGCTGAACAGTTTGTCCGGCGTACGGTGTGCAGAGACCACTTCAACGTGGTGCGGAACATTCAGGATGTCAAAGATTTCGGCGGCGAACTGCATGGTAGCCCAGTCGCTTTTGGACCCCATCACGATGGCGACACGCGCCGGATTATTGCGGGAAGACATGCGTCTTAAAACTCCTGTGGTGCGAAACACACTGCTTTCGAGGGCACAGAGAATAGCATGTTATACGGGCAAGGAAAACGGTTGCGCGGTTAAATCTTGAGCCGTCGTTGCCATCAATTCATAACAAAACAGACCGCATTCTGGCGGTCTGTTTTCGTCGAGGGGCAATCATTATTTCGTCAGTTCTGCGGTCATATACACGCGATTATCGACCTTCGCGCTGGTGATTTTATAAGACGCACCCTGTTCAGCAGCCTGTGCAGCGATTTTCGCTTCTGCGCGGTCAAGGGTTGAGGCGGTTGCGCTCACGCTCTGCGCGAAAGAACTGAAAGAAACCAGGGAGAGAGCCGCAACTGCAACGAAAGTTTTGATGGATTTCATGGTCGTATTCCTTAAGTGTTTTGTCTGGGATAGGGCGTGTTGCCCTGATGTGATAAATAATAGGCCGACCACGGGCGGATTAAAATCGAAACAATTTGCCGATATTGTTCAAAAAAATAGAATGATGTGGAGGGGGTTAAAACGGAAACGCGATCAGCTCCACGCCCTCAGGCGTGACTTTGACCATAGAACCTTCGGTGTGCCAGGCACCCAATACCACGCGGTGTGCGGGCTGGCCGTTGGCGATGAGATAATGCACGTCAGGACGATGGGTATGGCCGTGGATGAGCCACTGAACGTCATGCTTTTCCATCACCCGCACGACCGCCTGCGGATTGACGTCCATGATGGTCATGGATTTGCTGCTGTTGGCGGCTTTACTGCCTGCGCGCATTCTGGCGGCGATGCGGTTGCGGATAAAGAGCGGCAGGGCAAGGAACACCTTCTGGATCCACGGGGTGTGGACTTTGGCGCGAAACGCCAGGTAGCCGGTATCGTCGGTGCAGAGCGTGTCGCCGTGCATGATCAGGACCTTGCGGCCGTAGAGGTCGAGCACCTGTTCTTCCGGCAGCAGCGTCATGCCGCTTTCACGGGCGTAGCGCTTGCCGATCAGGAAATCACGGTTGCCGTGAATGAAGTAGCAGGGGACGCCCGAATCCACCAGCGCGTGAATGGCGGCGGCCATTTCACGGTGCAGCGGGTTAGGATCGTCGTCGCCAATCCAGGCTTCAAAGAGGTCGCCCAGGATGTACAGCGCATCGGCGCTTTTCGCTTCACCGCGTAAAAAACGCAGAAAACCGGCGGTTATCGCCGGTTCTTCTGTTTGCAGATGAAGATCCGCAATAAAGAGTGTCGCCACCAATTACTCGCTGACGGTCACGCTGGTAATCACAACGTCTTCTTTTGGAACGTCCTGGTGCATACCGCTGCGGCCAGTAGAGACGGCTTTGATCTTGTCAACCACGTCCATACCTTCAACCACTTCTGCGAATACGCAGTAGCCCCAACCCTGCAGGCTTTCGCCGGAGAAGTTCAGGAAGTCGTTGTCCGCCACGTTAATGAAGAACTGTGCAGTAGCAGAGTGAGGCGCCTGAGTACGTGCCATCGCCAGCGTGCCGCGGGTGTTTTTCAGGCCGTTGTTCGCTTCGTTCTTGATCGGTTCTTTAGTGGCTTTCTGGTTCATGCCAGGCTCGAAACCGCCGCCCTGGATCATGAAACCGTTGATCACGCGGTGGAAAATGGTGTTGTTGTAGAAACCTTCGCGGCAGTAGTCCAGGAAGTTTTTAACTGTTTCAGGCGCTTTGTCATCAAAGGTTTTGATTACGATATCGCCATGATTAGTGTGGAAAGTAACCATTTTTGCATCCTGTTCCGTTATTGTGGTACGTCGACCCGCCTTCGGGTCATCTATAGGGGCTTGTTATAGCATAACCACAGGATGCGATCACCTTGCATTGTGTGCTGCTTCGGGTTTGAATTACGGGTAGAATAGCCGGTTTTCAACCACACACGTGTTTACATGGAATCTTCGATGTTAAAAATCTTTAATACAATGACGCGCCAAAAAGAGGAATTTAAACCTATCCATGCCGGGGAAGTCGGCATGTACGTGTGTGGTATTACGGTTTACGATCTCTGTCACATTGGCCATGGCCGTACCTTTGTCGCCTTCGACGTGGTGTCACGCTACCTGCGTTTTCTCGGGTACAAGCTGAAATACGTGCGCAACATCACCGATATCGACGATAAGATCATCAAGCGCGCGAATGAAAACGGCGAAAGCTTTGTCGCGCTGGTGGATCGCATGATCGCTGAGATGCACAAAGACTTCGACGCCCTGAATATTCTGCGTCCGGACAGCGAGCCGCGCGCGACCCACCATATTCACGAAATCATCGACATCACCGAAAAGCTGATCGCCCGCGGTCATGCGTATGTTGCCGACAACGGCGACGTGATGTTCTCCGTGCCGACGGACCCAACCTACGGTGCGCTTTCCCGTCAGGATCTGGACCAGCTCCAGGCCGGTGCCCGCGTTGATGTGGTTGACGTGAAGCGTAACCCGATGGACTTCGTGCTGTGGAAGATGTCCAAAGAGGGTGAACCAAGCTGGCCATCCCCGTGGGGCGACGGCCGTCCGGGCTGGCACATTGAATGTTCCGCGATGAACTGCAAGCAGCTGGGCAAGCACTTCGACATTCACGGCGGCGGTTCAGACCTGATGTTCCCGCACCACGAAAACGAAATCGCGCAGTCCACCTGCGCCCACGGCGGCGAGTACGTGAACTACTGGATGCACTCCGGGATGGTAATGGTTGACCGCGAGAAGATGTCGAAATCGCTGGGTAACTTCTTTACCGTGCGCGACGTGCTGAAGTATTACGACGCGGAAACCGTGCGCTACTTCCTGATGTCCGGCCACTATCGCAGCCAGCTGAACTACAGCGAAGAGAACCTGAAGCAGGCGCGCTCGGCGCTGGAGCGTCTGTACACTGCGCTGCGCGGAACCGACAAGTCTGTTCCGGCGGCAGGCGGCGAAGCGTTCGAAGCACGCTTCGTTGAGGTGATGAACGACGACTTCAACACCCCGGAAGCCTACTCCGTGCTGTTCGACATGGCGCGCGAAGTGAACCGCCTGAAGTCCGAGGATATGGCGGCCGCGAATGCGCTGGCGTCACATCTGCGTAAGCTCTCTGCCGTGCTCGGCCTGCTGGAGCAGGAGCCGGACGCGTTCCTGCAGAGCGGTGCGCAGGCGGACGACGGTGAAGTGGCGGAAATTGAAGCGTTGATCAAAGCGCGTCTGGAAGCGCGTCAGGCGAAAGACTGGGCGGCGGCCGATGCGGCGCGTAACCGTCTGACCGAGATGGGCATCATCCTGGAGGACGGACCGCAGGGAACGACCTGGCGCCGTAAGTAAGTCTGTAACGCCCGGTGACGCTTACGCTTACCGGGCCTACGGGCAAAAGTAGGCCGGGTAAGGCGCAGCCGCCACCCGGCTTTTTTTTACCTTCTTTTCCACCACAACATTCCCATCAGCACTACCCCCGGCAGCCACACCCACAGCAGTTCTGAAATAATCACCTGATGCCCGTACGGCGTGGTATAGCGTGAGAGCGCAAACGGCGCGACTTTAATCACCTGCACGGCGCAAAGAAGCGTTCATCCGACCACGGCCACAGCCAGCCGACGCCTTTCCCGCCTGTGGTAATCGAATCCAGCAGGCTGTGCGACAGCAGTGACACGGTTAAAAACAGCCAGCACCGCGTCAGGCTGGCCCGGAACCATCGTCGTCCAGTCAGTACGCAAAGTATCGGCACCACGAAGGCAAAAAGCAGGGAGTGGGTAAAGCCGCGATGGCCGAAAACGTTGCCGTACGCGACGCCGAACTTAAACGCCAGCACGTCGGCGTCCGGCAGCATGGCGAGGACAATACCGGCAAACAGCAGGCGGGGTGGGATAACTTTTGTCCCCAGGCCTAAGCCCAGGCAAAGCGGAACAGCAGCGTGCGTAATAACGGTAGGCATTGTGATTATCCATGGCAAATCATGGAAATATAGCAGTCATTCCGCGCTAAAAAACCTGTGCTAAATTCTGATTTTACGCCGACTCGCGTGCGATAAGCTGCCCGGAAAGCGTAATGCGCTGGGTTTGCAGCGTCGGCTCCTTCAGCGTGCGAATAATCAGCCCGGCCGCCTGACGCCCCGTCTCTTCGCTGGCGGACGAGACGTAGGTAAACGAGGGCGAGGTGAGGTTCACGTGGAGCATATCTTCGAAACCGACCAGGGCGACCTGCTGCGTCAGAAAGACATCTTTACCCACCGTACGCCCAACCTGATGAATACCGGAGATGGAGCCGATCATGGCATCCGGCGAGTGGCAGAGCAGGGCGGTGATGGTATTGTTTTTTTCCAGCAGCTGGCGGGTGGCAAAACCCGCTGCCAGCGTGTCATCGCTGCAGGCCGGTGAGTATTCATCGCGCCAGACCAGCCCGTTTTGCGCCATCGCGCTGCGAAAGCCGAGCAGGCGCTGCTCGCGGATAAGACAGCCTTCCCGTCCGCCTATGTAGGCGATATTACGATGACCGCGCTCGATGAGATAACGCACCGCCAGACTGGCCGCCTGTCGGTTATCGCGCATCACCAGATTGCATTTTTCATCCAGCAGCGACTGCGAGACCACCACCAGCGGCAGCGGGCAGTGGCGAATCTTTTCCGGCAGGGTAGAGGTGCGGGTATCCGAGGCCAGATAGATCACCCCGGCGACGCCCTGCTGCTTAAACGACAGCAGGCAGCGCTCAAGCTGGTCATGGTCGTTCTGGGGCTGACCGAGAAAAACCATATACCCCTGTTTTTCAAGATCCTGAACGATGCTCGCCATCACCTTGATGGAGAAGCTGTCGCTAAAGTCGCGGAGGATCAGGCCAATCAGATTAGAGGTATTGGCGCGGAGGTTGGCAGCGGCAACGTTATGAACATAGCCCAGGGTATTGATGGCAGCGTTGACCTTCTCGATCGTTGCCTCTGAGATTTTCCCTTTCTGGCGCAGCACCAGCGATACGGTGGAAACCGACACGCCCGCGTGCTTCGCGACATCAATAATGCTGACTTTCTTCAAAACCGCTCCCTGAAATTTACCGATTATCAGCCAGATAAAACACGCCTCCCAGCGTACAGGAGACGTGTCGTTCAGGCATCTTATTATTTGCCGATCATGGTGGACATGGTCTGGGCGATAAACTGTGCTCTGGCACCGAAAATCACCTGAATACCGTTGTCGCCGACGAAGACCACGCCGCGCGCGCCGAGTCCGTTAAGACCGTCTTTATCCACCGCGTCGCTTTTTGCCACTTCCAGACGCAGGCGGGTGATACAGGCGCCGACGGAGTCAATGTTATGCGCGCCGCCCAGCAGGGTGATGATCTCGGTCGCGAGCTCGGAATCCGATTTTTCATCCGCGTTGGCGGTTACTTCGGTGCGGCCCGGCGTTTTCACGTCGAAACGACGGATCACAAAGCGGAACGTGAAGTAATAAATCAGGCCCATTGGAATGCCGATGATAATGGCGCTCAGGAAGTGGGTCTGGTAGCCGTTAAACGACGGCAGGATCCCGAATGACAGATAGTCGATAAAGCCTGCAGAGAACGACTTGGCGATATGCGCATGCAGCAGGTACATGGTCATGTAGGCCAGACCCGCCATGATGGCGTTAAAGACGTACAGAATCGGCGCCACGAAGATAAAGGTAAACTCAACCGGTTCGGTGATCCCCGTCAGGAAGCAGGTCAGCGCCGCGGAGAACAGAATACCGGCCGCGATTTTCTTATTCTTCGTATGGGCTTCGTGATACATCGCCAGGCACGCCGCAGGCAGCGCGAACAGCATCAGCGGGAATTCACCCTGCATGAACTTACCGGCGTTCTGGTAGGTGTCGCTGCTGAAGGATTTCACCCCTTCTTCCAGCATCTTGAACCAGATGGTCTGGTCGCCGTGGATCACCTGGCCTGCCTGGGTGGTGTAATCCCCAAACGAATACCAGAACGACGGATACCAGATATGGTGCAGACCGAGCGGGATCAGCGCGCGCTCCACCAGACCGAAGATAAAGGTCGAGGCCGCCTGGTTGTCGCCGTTAACGATCACGGAGAGGGCGTCGATACCGGCCTGGATATGCTGCCACACGTACGGCAGCAGCAGCCCCATCAGGAACGAGAGGAATGCCGTTGCAATCGCCACGAAGCGCTTGCCGGAGAAGAAGCCCAGGAATTCCGGAAGCTGCATGGTGTGGAAGCGGTTATAGCACCAGGCCGCGAGAATACCGCAGATCAGGCCGCCGAAGACGCCCATCTGCAGCGTCGGAATGCCCACCACCATGGCGTATTTCCCGCCCTGAGAGGCCATTTCCGGCGTGATGCTCAGCACGGTGCTGATGGTGATATTGGTGACAAACACCGACACCGCCGCGGACAGCGCCGCAATGCCGGATTCTGACGCCAGGCCCACGGCAGAACCAATGGCAAACAGCATCGGCAGGTTATCAAAGATAACCCCGCCCGCGTTCATCATCAGCGGCAGATGGAACTTATCGCCGAAGGCCAGCAGCAGGCCCGCAGCGGGAAGCAGTGAAATTGGCAGCATTAAGGCGCGACCAATCATCGATAACTTAGACAGCGATTTAACAAACCCTGATATCAGACTCATGCTGATTTCCCCCGAGTAGCGCTTTTTTTGGCGCTGTTATTGTAAGTAGAACGTTTTAGTAGAACGTTCTACTTATCGTGGGCAAAGCGTGAAAAACGCGCAACTGAATTTTCACTTTTCAACAGACGAAATACTGATTATTTGAAGTGGATCGATAAAAAACCGTGATGGGTGTGAGGGGATAGAGAAAGAAATTGCCGGGTGGCGGCTTCGCCTTACCCGGCCTACAAACGGAGACAGTACGTAGGCCCGGTAAGCGCAGCGCCACCGGGCATCAAACGGCTTACGCCGTCACGGTCACGCTCTGCCCTTCAAAGCTCACGGTCTGGCCCGCGACAATCTTGCAGCGCTTGCGGGTTTCCACCGCACCGTCAACTTTGACAAGCCCGTCGGCAATGGCAATTTTCGCCTGCGCGCCGCTTTCGCTCCAGCCTTCCAGCTTGAGCAGATCGCACAGCTCAACGTGCGGGTGTTTGCCTAATGAAAATGTGGCCATCTTACGCGTCCTCTACGTCGTGATATTCTTCGCATGCCTGCAGGGTATTCTGAATCAGCGTTGCGACGGTCATCGGGCCTACGCCGCCCGGTACGGGGGTAATGTAAGAGGCGCGCGCGGCGGCATCTTCATACACCACGTCGCCGACCACTTTGCCGTTTTCCAGACGGTTAATCCCGACGTCCACGACAATTGCGCCCTCTTTAATCCACTCGCCCGGAATAAAGCCCGGCTTACCGACCGCGACGATCAGCAGATCGGCGTTCTCAACGTGGTGACGCAGGTTTTTGGTGAAGCGGTGGGTAACGGTGGTGGTGCAGCCTGCCAGCAGCAGCTCCATGCTCATCGGGCGGCCCACGATGTTGGACGCGCCGATGACCACGGCGTTCAGGCCGTAAGTATCGATGTTATAACGCTCCAGCAGCGTCACGATACCGCGCGGCGTGCACGGACGCAGGCGCGGCGCGCGCTGGCACAGGCGGCCAACGTTGTACGGATGGAAGCCGTCCACGTCTTTATCCGGTGCAATACGCTCCAGCACCTTCACGTTGTCGATACCGGCGGGCAGCGGCAGCTGAACCAGAATACCGTCGATCTCTTTATCGGCATTCAGAGTGTCAATAAGTTCCAGCAGTTCTGCTTCGCTGGTGGTTTCCGGCAAATCGTAAGAGCGGGAGACGAACCCCACCTCTTCACACGCTTTGCGCTTGCTGCCGACATAAATCTGCGATGCCGGGTTACTGCCAACCAGCACAACGGCCAGCCCGGGGGCGCGTTTTCCGGCCGCTTTACGCGCCTTCACTTTTTCCGCGACCTCAGAGCGCACCTGCTGCGCAATCGTTTTACCGTCAATAATCTTTGCTGCCATCAGAGAGAAGATTCCGTCTGTAACGTTCGAAAGGGGGGATGCGTGTATTTTGTCAGAAGCGAGCCCCGCTGTCAGTCACCCTTTGCGCGTTTTTATCCGCAAGACGCAAAAACCCTTCTTAAGGGATGGTCAATTTCTTAGGCGGGATTAGGATGTGACCTGGTAAAATGGCAGCGTTTTGACATATTTAAAAATCTCCTCCTGAGCTACTTTGTCTCCTCCGAAATAAGCTTTCAATTACTCAATTGAACGTATTTCTTATTCCCGATTTTTCGCGGGAAGGGTTATTTACATTTTAAAGGAATAGACATGAAACTCAGCAACATTGCTTCTACTGTTATTGCAACTTTGGCCCTGGTTGCGGGTGCCGCAAATGCAGCGGATCCTGCTGCGCCGGTTTCCGTAAATGGCGGTACCGTACATTTTAAAGGTGAGCTGGTTAATGCGGCTTGTTCAGTAAATACTGATTCTTCCGAGCAGACCGTTAATCTGGGTCAGTATCGTACCGCGAAATTCACCAAAGTGGGCGACACCACCTCTAATATTCCGTTCAACATTGAACTGAACGATTGCGATCCGCTGGTGGCCAAAACCGCAGCCGTTGCGTTCACCGGTCAGATCGACCCAACCGACAAAACCCTGCTGGCCGTCACCTCCGGCAGCAACGACAACACCGCGAAAGGCGTGGGTATCGAGATCCTCGACAGCAAATCCAGCGTTCTGACCCCAGACGGTGCGACCTTCTCTGCTGCGCAGACGCTGATCGAAGGGACCAACACCCTGAAGTTCACCGCGCGTTATAAATCCACGGCTGCGACTACCGAGCCAGGCCAGGCGAACGCTGACGCCACCTTCGTAATGAAATACGAATAATTCCTCCGCACAGGGATGTTCAGGCCTCAGGGACGAAGCCCGTCATACGCTATTGCCAGGAACAAAGGATGACAAGGACAGGAACACTACTGCTGTTAACCCTTGCGATGGCTTGCCCGGCATCGGCGCATACCGTGGTGATCGAAGGCGGCAAGGTTCATCTCAGAGGTGAACTGGTGAACGGCGGCTGCGCCGTGGCGCCCGACAGCCAGAATATGCGCATCGATATGGGGCAGTACCGAACCAATTCATTTTCCGGCGTGGGCAGTTTTTCCACGGTGAATGTGCCTTTCACCGTACGGCTGCTGGACTGCAGCGTTGATGTTTCGCGCACCGTGGGGATCCAGTTTCAGGGGGCCACACCCGCAGAAGATCCTCAGGTCTTTCTGGCGACATCGCGACCAGGTGAAACGCCTGTCAGCAGCGGCGTTGGGCTGGCGCTCTTTGACGAGCAGCAGCGTCAGATTATCCCAAATGCCACGGCCGTCAGCTGGCTGCCGATCGATACCCGCGAGCTGGCGTTCCATTTTAGCGCCCGCTATCGGGCTATTTCCGAACACCTCGAGCCAGGCAAAATTCAGTCGGATGTCTGGTTTACGTTGATTTATCCATAACACCTGCGAACACATTATTAAAGGTACGGTTGTGATGAATACCCTAATTAAACCAGGACTTTTTTTATCGTTTATTTTAATGATGGTTTCTGCCTGCGCGAATGCATCCGGCGGTATTGCGCTGGGAGCCACCCGCGTTATTTACCCGGCGGACGCGAAGCAAACGTCGCTGGCGATCACCAACAGCAATAAACAGGAACGCTATTTAATTAACGCGTGGATCGAAAATGCGAACGGGCAAAAAGAAAAAACGTTTGCCGTCACGCCGCCCCTGTTTGTTAGCGAGCCGGACAGTGAAAACACGCTGCGCATTATTTACGCCGGGCCTGCGCTGCCTGCCGACCGTGAATCGCTGTTTTACATGAACGTGAAAGCGATCCCGTCAGTGAACAAAGCCAAAACGGAAAACAATAACGTGCTGCAGCTGGCTATCCTCTCGCGTATCAAGCTGTTTGTGCGCCCGAACAACCTGGCAATGCAGCCGGAAGAGGCGCTTTCCCAGCTGCGGTTTGAGCGCGCGGGTAACCATCTCAAAGTCAGCAACGCGTCTCCGTATTACATCACCCTCGTCAATCTGAAGCTGGGCGGGAAGACGCTGGATAACCTCATGGTGGCGCCGAAAAGCGCGGCACAGCAGGTGCTGCCAGCCGGTGCCGGCGGCACGCTCTCCTGGCAGAGCGTGAATGACTACGGTGCCATCACGCCGGCGCGTAGCGTCAACCTGTGAGCAGAGTCAGGGCGATGAAAAACCATCAGGGACGTTACTGCCCGGTTGCACTGGCGCTGATGGCTGCGCTCTGGCCGCAGGCTGGCTGGAGCGAAAGCTATTTCAACCCGGCCTTCCTGTCCGACGACACCGCCAGCGTGGCGGATTTGTCGCGTTTTGAACAAGGACACCAGCAGGCACCCGGCGTTTATCGCGTGGATATCTGGCGTAACGATGAATTTATCGGGACTCAGGACGTGCGTTTTGAGCAGGCGGAGAACACGCCGCCGATGGCGGGCGGGCTATCGCCGTGTATTACGCGCGCGATGCTCGACCGCTTTGGCGTCAACGTCGCGGCGTTTCCCGAGCTGGCTCAGGTCCAGGGTGAGGCGTGCGTACCGTTGACCACGGCCATTCCCGGCAGCGAAACGGTATTCAACTTTGCCTCACAGCGCCTGAACGTCAGCCTGCCGCAGGTGGCATTGCAGAACAGCGCCCGGGGCTACATTCCGCCGGAACAGTGGGATGAAGGCATCCCCGCCGCGCTGCTGAACTACAGCTTTACGGGCAACCGGGGCAGCGAAGACGACAGCTATTACCTCAACCTGCAGAGCGGGCTGAACTACGGCGCCTGGCGTTTACGTAACAACGGCGCATGGCGATACACGCAGACCAACGGGCAGCGGCACAGCGAGTGGCAGAATATTGGCACCTGGGCGCAGCGCACCGTGATCCCGCTGAAAAGCGAACTGGTCCTGGGCGACAGCAATACCGGCAATGACGTCTTCGACAGCATGGGGTTCCGCGGCGGACGGCTCTTCTCGTCTGACAGCATGTACCCGGACAGCCTGCAGGGCTACGCGCCCACCGTGCGCGGGATCGCCCGGACGCCCGCCAAAGTGGTGGTGCGTCAGAATGGCTACGTGATCTATCAAAGCTATGTGCAGCCGGGCGCATTTGCGATTACCGATCTCAACCCCACCTCCTCAAGCGGTGACCTGGAAGTGACGGTAGAAGAGAAAGACGGTACCCAGCAGCGCTATACCGTGCCGTACTCCACCGTGCCGCTTCTGCAGCGTGAAGGGCGCTGGAAGTATGACCTCGTCGCGGGGGATTACCGCAGCGGTAACAGCGATCAGGATACGCCGTTCTTCACCCAGGGCACCCTGATTACCGGGCTTGCCAACGGCTTTACGCTCTACGGCGGGACGCAGCTGGCGTCACGCTATACCGCGGTCGCCGTCGGGGCCGGAAAAAACCTGGGCGACTGGGGCGCGGTTTCGCTCGATATCACCCACGCCCGCAGCCAGCTCGCGGACGACAGCAAGCATGAAGGACAGTCCCTGCGCTTCCTCTATGCGAAATCCCTTAACGGTTTCGGCACCAACTTCCAGCTGCTGGGCTACCGCTACTCCACAAAAGGGTTTTACACCCTGGACGATGTGGCATGGCGCTCCATGGAAGGCTATCAGTATGCCGACAGCCAGGACGATAACGATGTGCCGGACGTGCAGAGCTATCACAACCTGACGTGGAATAAAAAAGGCCGCTTCCAGCTTAACGTTTCTCAGTCGCTGGGGGATTACGGCTCGGTCTATATCTCCGGCAGCGAGCAGACCTACTGGGGTACCGACGAGTCGAACCTCTGGTACCAGCTGGGGTATGCGGGGGGCATGAAGGGGATCAACTACTCCGTTTCGTGGTCGTGGAACAAATCCGTCGGGATCGACGGCACCGACCGGATCGCGTCGTTTAACGTCTCCGTGCCGTTCAGTATCTTTACCCGTCAGGGCTATCGCCGGGACAGCGCCATCGACAGGGCCTACGCCACGGCATCCGCCAGTCGGAACAGCGATGGCGACACGAGCTGGCAAACCGGCGTCAGCGGCACGCTGCTGGAGGACCGCAACCTGAACTACAGCGTGACTCAGGGACACACCAGCACCAACGGGTCAAGCGGAAGCGCCAGCGCCAACTGGCAGGCGACCTACGGCACGTTGGGCGTGGGCTACAACTACAGCGACGATCAGCACGATCTCAACTGGCAGCTCTCCGGCGGGGTCGTCGGTCATGCCGACGGCGTGACCTTCAGCCAGCCGCTGGGTGACACCAACGTGCTGATCAAAGCGCCGGGGGCATCCGGCGTCAGTGTGGAAAACCAGACCGGCGTGAGAACCGACTGGCGAGGCTATGCGGTGATGCCTTATGCCACCGTCTACCGCTACAACCGCGTGGCGCTGGATACCAACACCATGAGCAACAACACCGACATCGAAAACAACGTCAGCAGCGTGGTGCCGACCAAAGGCGCGCTGGTGCGCGCCAGCTTTGATACCCGCATTGGCGTGCGCGCCCTGCTGACGGTAACGCGCGGCAACCAGCCCGTGCCGTTCGGCGCGGTGGTCCGTGAGACCCGGAGCGGTGTCACCAGCATGGTGGGGGACGACGGGCAAATTTACCTGAGCGGGCTGCCGCTGGAAGGCGAGCTGCTGATCCAGTGGGGCGAAGGGGCGCAGTCTCAATGTCGCGCTCACTATCGCTTATCGCCTGAAAGTCAGAACCAGGCCATTACCATGGCGGGGGCCAGCTGTGATCGTTAACGGGGATCCAAAGATGCGCATTTTACGCAACGTAATGAGCTTTGCGCTGCTGTGCAGCGCGATGCCCGCTTGGGCAACGATTTGTCAGAACGCCAATGGGGTGGCGAAGGATATCTCCTACGATCTCTCAAACGTTTTTAACAGCTCCAATAACAAACCTGGGCAGATTGTGACCCTGGCGCAAAAGTCTGGGCTGGTCGGCGTGAATGCCATATGTCCCAGAGGGACGACAGGCAAGTCCACCATGCGTAGCTACGTCACCAGTCTGCCGATAACGACGGTGATTGATAGCTACAAGTATGTGAAGCTCAATGACTATCTTGATGGCGCGATGCAGATCCACGATGACTTCGCGGGGACGTTCTATCCGCCGGCGAACTACATCCAGATGGGGGAGCACCCTAACGTTCCGAAGAACAAAGCGTTTCCGGTTACCGACTCAAAGCTGGTCTTTCGCCTGAGAGTCACCCGACGGTTTATCAATATGGTGGTGATCCCTCAGCAAACCATGTTCACCGTGTATGTGACCACCACGCCATCTGACTCCCTGAATACGCCGGTGTATACCATCAGCTATAGCGGTACCATTCAGGTGCCACAAAGCTGCGCGATAAATGCCGGGCAGGTGGTGGAGTTTGATTTTGGTGATATTGGCGCATCGTTGTTCAGCCAGGCGGGTGCCGGAAACCGTCCCCAGAAAGTCTCGCCACAAAGTAAAACCATTGCCATTAAGTGTACGAACGTGGAGGCCAATGCGTATCTGACGATGCGTATCGAGGCGGAAAAAATCGCTGGCAATGCGCTGGCATCCGATAACCCCGATCTGGGATTTGTGGTGGCGAACGATAGCGGCACGCCTCTGACGCCTAACAACCTGAACAGCAAAATTCCGTTCCGCCTGGATGACAGTGCACAGGCGCAGGTGGGGATCCGCGTCTGGCCGGTAAGCATTACCGGGAATAAACCCGCAGAAGGCCGGTTCACCTCTCGCGGCTATCTCCGCGTGGATTACGATTAAGGGGGAGAGATGCGGAACTGGAAAGGACATGTTACTGCGCTGGCGCTGGTGATGTTTCAGACCAACGCGTGGTCAGTGACAGCACTGGGCGAGATCAATATTCAGATGTCCGGCAATATTGTTGATTTTACCTGCGTCGCGGAAGGCAGCGACAGCGACAAGACCGTCACGCTGGGCACCTGGCCCACGAAACAGCTCAGCACCACCGGGAGCCGCACGCAGCCCATGCCGTTTACGCTGAAGCTGACCGGCTGTCCGCCGGGTGCCGCGTCGATTACGTTTTCGGGCAAAGCCGACGGGAGCAATAACGGTTTGCTGGCGCTGAACGACGCCAGTACAGCGAGCCGTGTCGCGGTAGAGATCAGGGATGCGGATAAAACGCGTCTGGCTCTCCAGCAGGCCAGCCAGCCGGTCTCGGTTGATGCGCAGGGGAATGCAACATTGTCGTTTTATGCCAATTATATTGCCACTGCAGATAACCCTCAGCCCGGACGAGCCGATGCGGATGCCACCTTTATGATTAACTATAATTAGCACTGACCGCACTCCCTGCAGCTCAGATAAGCTGCAGGGAGTGAATTCAGGTTAAAGCAGCTCGTGCGCTTTGGCGTAGTCGATTAATTCCACGATGCTTTGCACGCCCAGCTTGGAATAAATATTGGATTTATGCGCGCTAATGGTTTTGTTGCTTAATAGTAGCTGTTCAGCAATTTCCTTATTGGATAATCCATTCGCCAGATAGCGTAATACCGTGACCTCGCGATTTGATAATGGCATATCGACTGCCATCCCTTTGCCTGAACCCAAATGGTTTATAAAGTTCAGCGTTTCCGATGGGAAAAAGGAATAGCCCATCAGGATCATTTCTACGGCGTTGTAGATCTCACCCAAATCTTTTCGTTTACTGACGAAACCATTTGCCCCGGCGCGAATGGCGCGACCCGCGTAAAATAACTCTGATTTAGATGAGAGGAACAGAACCTTAATGTCTTTGTTTAAGTTTCTGATTCTCTTAAGTAAAGCGAAAGCATCCGTGCCCGTGAGTTCAATGTCAAGGATCACCAGATCGATAGGGTGATTACGGATACAGTCAAGGACTTCATGGCTATCGCCAGACTTGAGCTTGACTGTGATATTCTTATTTTTCTGTAGCAGGACTTCTATCGACATTCTGACGATAGGATGTTCGTCCATAATGATAACGGATGCCGGTTTCATTTTTAATGCCTCAGATTGTTAAAAGCGTTATGCAGAGTTTGGTAAAACTCTCGAAATGCCGGAAGGATATAATGTGCAGATCCCTATACCGTAGTATTTCCCTGGAAAGAGCGAAAGCATCCTTGTTTACGTAATGAAAAGAACTATGCCTCAGCGCGGTCATCTCATTTGGCTGGTGTTGGCAAAAAGGTTTTTCTTATTCAGATTTGGTACGCTTCTTATTATACAGGGTAAGTTTTTTCCGAAAACCCTGTAAATTAATCACAGGATATTGGTTTGTATCATCTTCTGGATCTGAATCGCTATTTTTTTAAATTTAGCGGAAATATCCTGTTATCCCATTTACCGCATATTTTCATCTTTATGTAATAACAAAAAATAACAGATATCTCTGTATGTTGATCAATTGTTAACAAAAATACGCATCATTTTGGGGGACTCGCCCGGTCTGATGAGGTGAACAATTGCCCTCGCAGGCCGTCAGACCTTCATCTGAAAGCGTGAAGGTTGACCTTCAGCTCCGCAACTCCTGCACAGGAGAACATGCTATCTGCTTCGCTTTTCCCTCCAGGGCGCAGTCGCTAAGCTGCTTGTTTTTACATCATTATCATCTTGTTAACGCTGTCTGCATTCACTTAACGGATGGAGGAAAGTGCTGCCGTTCGTTCAATTTGTGGCATTTCACAAGGTTCTCGCCCATAAATTAGGAATAGTTATAATTTCGACTTTATTGTTAAAAATTAACATTTTTGAAACACGAATGGTAAGTAAATTCTTAAAGCGCTTTAGGAAATAAGGGGTTAGGACGTGAGTGAAAACGTGCAGTCTGAGAGGTTATTAAGAAGATGCAACAATTCCTGTCGATGACTCAGCCCCAGCTTCACCAGGATGCAGCTAAGACGATAGATAATGCGGCTATACGGACGATTCTGCATAAGGGCAATCTGACGTAACGTCTTGCCCCGGGAGAGTTCCTGCAGGATCGGCCATTCATTGCGGTTGAACCAGTCTTTGTCGGAGCCCTGTGGCGGGCGGGCATCCAGCAGGCTGTGCTGGAGTGCCGCGGCGTTCAGCTGGCGCTCGAGCACATGAAAGGGACCTGCCGCTTTGCAGAAAAGGCGGGTGTCGTAATTATCGGCCCGGACTAACAGCCAGGGCGTCAGGAACGGAGGAAACAGGCTATGCCTTCTCAACTGATCCAGTTTCTCCAGAAGCCCCGTTGACCGGCTTTCAATATCCACGACCAGACGGGCGGAGGGCCATTGCGTCTGTGCGACAAGGGCGTCGTCCAGCGTGGCGAAATCGCAGCAGCTGCTCAGGGGAAACTGCCCGTTGAGAAAACCGGTGCGCAGGAAATGATCCTCAGTCACCAGGAGAATAAACGGGGCGTCTGTTTTGCGGGGCTGGCTGATGGACTGGCTCAAAAATTCGAGCCGGTCGAAAAAGGGGGGAGCAAAAGGTGAGCGCGTAAATCCCAGTGCATCACTTCCTGTACGCCGCCGCCGGTAACGGCGCACTGTCATTCGCATGGTCTCCCTCCTGGAAATGGCGTTTTAATCCTCCGGCCATGTCCAGGACGGCCAGTAATATCCCTGGCCGAAGTCTGCGCCTGCCTGCAGTGCCCAGGTACGATCGCGTTCAGTCTCAATACCTTCGATAAGCACTTTCCCGGCAAGCTGAAAGCAAAGGGAAACCAGTTGCCTCAGCGCAGGGGTGTCGCGTAAACGCCAGAATGCTTCCTTATCTATTTTGATGCCGCTTAACGGAAGTCGACAGGATAAAAACGACTGCACTAAGACATCATCAATGTCATCCAGCCAGATAGCGTGCCCCTGTCTGCTCAGCTGCTGCAGATTCTGAACCACGCGCTGCTTCTGCGCGACGGACAGCGCCAAAAAAGCCGCAAGGTCGACAAGCTCAATATTGAGCGGCACGCAGGGGAGTCTGATGAGCCGCTGGAAGGACGCAGGCTCTGTCAGGACGGTTATCGGCAGATTAATAAAAAGGTTATGACCGTGCGGCGTATTTTTTAACGCAGCAAGCTGCGCCTCAAGCAGCGTTAGCGACCAGCCAGCGGACCGATCGCAAAAAAAATCCTCACTGTGCCGCGTATCGGCCAGGACGCTAAGGACCTCGACGCCAACCTGACGCAAAGAGGCGAGGGCGACGATAGGCTCAAGCTTAATGCCGACGATGTCCTGAGAGAGGTACTGTAACCGGGGGGGCGTATCGATCAGGTTTTGCGCTGTCACTCCATTGTCCTGTTGTCTGTCAGCCTCCAGGCGGCCGGGATACCTGGCTCTAGTGTGACGAGCTGACGTTCAGGAAAACAGCAGGCGTTACTTAAATGCAACTAAGCCTTTTCGCAGCGCTAAATTTTACGGTAAAACAGGGAGGAATGTTGAGAAAATAGCCGTATTTACAATCGGCTAGCGGTAATTGGCCCTGAAAACGGAAAAGGCATTGACTCACCTGCCATTGACCGTATAATTCTTCGCGTTTCACCACCGCGAAGTACACGCTTCTCAGTGCGCCCTTAGCTCAGTTGGATAGAGCAACGGCCTTCTAAGCCGTAGGTCGTAGGTTCGAATCCTACAGGGCGTGCCATTTCATTTCATAGAGTTACGCCTCACTCACATCCTCCTGATTTCCGTTGTGGGACATATTTGGGACATCGACCCTAAAATTTATCGGTCATGAAGGACATTTATGTGGTATCTACTCGCAATTTCGCTTGCCGCACTTTCCCTTAATAAAAGCCTGGCTTACCTGCTGCTGGGATTAACGGCATTTCTCGGCTGGAAACAGAGCATTCTTGACGCCCCGGCGCTGCTGGTTATTGCGTCAATCGTTATTGGCTGGTCTGTTGTTGAATGGCTACGTAATAAGGATGATAAATATACTTATCTGATTGAAGGCCTGTGTGTGATCATCGCCGTTGCCCTGGTTATGCATGTGCTCCCGGGCTTCCATAATCCCAAAGTGCTGGATGCTGTCGTCGTTGGTCCGCAAAGCATACCGTTCAGTATGTACTTTAATATGGACAAGGCGGTGGTGCCGTTCTTTTTAATTACGTGCATGCCAACGCTATTCGTAGCAAAACCCCTCTATAAAATGGGCAAGCTCGGCTGGGTAATATTGGTACTTGCGGTACCCGCGCTGTTACTTCTGGCTGTGGCGTTGGGCGGGCTGAGAATTGAGCCACATGCGCCAGAATGGTTCGCGCAATTTGCCCTTGCGAATATTTTCTTCGTCTCTTTGGCCGAGGAAGCCCTGTTCAGAGGCTACCTGCAGCAGCGCTTGTCCCGGATCGTTCATCCTGTTGTCGCGTTGTTGATGGCCTCAGTCCTCTTTGGGCTGATGCATTATAGCGGCGGTTTACTGCTGATTATTTTTGCCAGCCTCTCCGGCATTATTTACGGCCTGGCGTGGATGTGGAGCGGCAGGCTCTGGGTTGCAACGTTATTCCATTTTGGGCTGAACTGCGTGCATTTATTGTTCTTCACCTATCCTGTGTATGCCCCTCATGCGGCTATGTGATGCTTTTTAAATGAGTAGCCTAATAAATTTAGCTACCTCCGGATAAGCATAAAAAGCCCCCGCAATATCGGGGCTTTTTTATATCTGCCGGGCGCGAATAACAGTTTTACCTTCGCGCTATAATGAATAGAAGGCTAATGAATTTCGTTGTTGGCAGGCTTAAGGTTTTCTTAATCTAGAAATTATCTCGCATTAAAATTTGGATTTTTATCATTACAAAATCGGCTAAAAAGAAATTTTACACTTTTACGCGTAAACTGGATTGATACTAATTATCATTAGCGTTGTTGTATGCTTTAATCCTGTCCCACAAAGCTATGAGTGGTTACTCCCGTTGGTCTATTAAGGATATGTTCATGAATTCTCGCCTGCTGTCCTGCTTCTCGCTTGCCTTGTTGTCACCACCCCTTTTCCTTTCCACACAGTCGGTTGCCGCCGATAACAACGACGGTATCGTTATTTATAACGCGCAGCATGAAAACCTGGTGAAGTCGTGGGTTGACGGTTTTACCAAAGAAACCGGGATTAAAGTCACTTTGCGTAATGGTGATGACAGCGAGCTGGGTAACCAGCTGGTGCAGGAAGGCAGCGCATCGCCGGCAGACGTGTTCCTGACGGAAAACTCGCCGTCCATGGTGCTGGTGGATAACGCCAACCTGTTTGCCCCGCTGGATTCAGACACTCTGAAGCAGGTACCGGCAGAGTATCGTCCGGCGCATGGCCGCTGGATCGGCATTGCTGCCCGCAGCACGGTGTTCGTCTATAACCCGGCGAAACTGAGCGAACAGCAGCTGCCTAAATCGCTGATGGATCTGGCGAAACCCGAGTGGAAAGGCCGCTGGGCGGCATCACCGTCAGGCGCGGATTTCCAGGCTATCGTGAGCGCGATGCTGGCCCTGAAGGGCGAGAAGGCCACCCTGGAATGGCTCAAGGCGATGAAAGCCAACTTCGTGGCCTATAAAGGCAACAGCACCGTGATGAAAGCGGTCAATGCGGGTCAGATTGATGGCGGGGTGATTTATCATTACTACCGTTTTGTCGATCAGTCCAAAACCGGTGAAAACAGCAAAAACACCCAGCTCTACTACTTTAAGCACCAGGACCCGGGCGCGTTTGTGAGCCTCTCCGGCGGTGGCGTGCTGGCGTCCAGCAAGCACAAAGCGCAGGCGCAGGCCTTCATCAAATACATTACCGGCAAAGAAGGTCAGGAAAGCCTGCGTACCAACAACGCCTTTGAATACGCCGTGGGCGTGAACGCGGCCTCTAACCCGAAACTGGTTCCGCTGAAAGATCTTGATGCGCCGAAAGTTGAACCTTCAACGCTCAACAGTAAGAAAGTTATCGAGCTGATGACGCAAGCCGGTCTGCTGTGATCCTGAGAGTGAAGTGAACGTCTTATGTCTGGTCTGAGTCTCGACATCGGAAAAAACAGAGTGCAGGAGCCTGCCCGCAGGCGTCCTGCACTGCCGATGGTTGCGTTAGCTGTCTTGTTTTCATTACTGGCGCTTCTGCCTTTGGGTTTTATCATTGCCATTGGCATTGAGACGGGCTGGGAAACGATAAAGGCGCTGGTGTTTCGCCCGCGTGTGGCTGAGCTGCTCAGCAACACGCTGTGGCTGACGGCTTTAGCGGTTCCGCTGTGTATCGTGACGGGCGTGGCGATTGCCTGGCTCACAGAGCGCACCCAGCTTGCCGGACGGGGCATTTGGTCCGCGCTGGCGGTCGCCCCGCTGGCCATTCCCGCGTTTGTGCAAAGCTATGCCTGGGTGAGCGTGGTTCCGTCGATGCACGGGCTCTCCGCGGGCGTGTTTCTCTCCGTGCTTGCCTACTATCCGTTTATCTACATGCCGGTTGCGGCGGTGCTGCGCCGCCTTGACCCGACGCTCGAAGATGTCGCCGCGTCGCTCGGCACCCCGCCGTGGAAGGTCTTTTTCCGCGTGGTGCTACCCCAGCTCAAGCTGGCTATCTGCGGCGGCGCGCTGCTGGTGGCGCTGCACCTGCTGGCGGAATATGGTCTGTACGTGATGATCCGCTTTGATACCTTCACCACGGCCATTTATGACCAGTTTCAGTCTACCTTCAGCGGCCCGGCAGCAAACATGCTGGCGGGCGTGCTGGCTTTGTGCTGCCTCGCTATCCTGGTGCTGGAAGGCGTGACGCGTGGAAAAGCACGCTACGCGCGCATTGGCGCCGGGGCTGCGCGCGAGCAGAAACGCTGGCCGCTGAAGCCTGCGGCTGCCGCGCTGGGGCAGCTGTTTTTCATGGTGCTGATCGTCCTGGCGCTGGGCGTGCCGTTAGCTGTTCTGTGTCGCTGGATTTGGCTCGGCGGGGTGGAAAACTGGATAAGCGCCGATCTCTGGCACTCGCTGCGCCAGACGCTGATGCTCGGCGTGGGCGGCGCGCTGCTGACGACGACGTGCGTGATCCCCATCGCGTGGCTCGGTATCCGCTACCCGCACCGTATCTTCCGGATGCTGGAAGGGTGCATCTATATCACCAGTTCGCTGCCGGGCATTGTCACGGCGCTGGCGCTGGTCACCGTCACCATTCATTACGCCCGTCCCATTTACCAGACGGAAATTACCCTGTTCCTTGCCTACCTGCTGATGTTTATGCCCCGTGCGCTCATCAACCTGCGGGCGGGGATTGCGCAGGCGCCGGTTGAGCTGGAAAACGTGGCGCGCAGCCTTGGCAGCACGCCCGCGAAGGCGCTCTGGAGCGTCACGATGCGGCTGGCCGCGCCGGGGGCGGCGGCGGGGGCCGCGCTGGTGTTCCTCGGCGTCAGCAACGAGTTGACTGCCACGCTGTTACTCTCTCCCCTGGGCACGCGCACGCTCTCAACCGGATTCTGGGCGCTGACCAGCGAAATTGACTATGTCGCCGCCGCGCCTTACGCGATGCTGATGATCCTGATTTCCCTCCCGCTGACCGCCATTCTCTATATGCAGTCGAAGAAAATTGCAGGGCTATGACATGCTTGAATTAACCGCCATTTCTAAATCGTTTGCTGATGTGCAGGTGCTCGACAGCTTAAACCTGAGCGTTGCGCCGGGGAGCAGAACAGCCATTGTCGGGCCGTCGGGGTCAGGTAAAACCACGCTGCTGCGTATTCTTGCCGGGTTTG
The DNA here is from genome assembly GCF_001807145.1 of Enterobacter sp. HMSC16D10. NCBI lineage: Bacteria > Pseudomonadati > Pseudomonadota > Gammaproteobacteria > Enterobacterales > Enterobacteriaceae > Enterobacter > Enterobacter sp. HMSC16D10. Next base: position 160,852 of record NZ_KV787817.1, on the reverse strand, counting down.
AGACGCCCGACACCGGTCGTATTGTTATGCAGGGGAGAACCCTGTTTGATGAAAACCGTTTTGTCCCTGCCCACCAGCGCGGGATCGGTTTTGTGCCTCAGGAGGGCGCGCTGTTCCCGCACCTCAACGTGGCAGACAACATTGCCTGGGGGCTGGACGGGACCCGCCACGAAAAACGCCAGCGCGTTGAGGCGCTGATGGAGATGGTTTCGCTGGACAGGCAGCTCGCCACGCACTGGCCTCACGAGATTTCCGGCGGACAGCAGCAGCGCGTGGCCCTTGCCCGTGCGCTGGCCCAGCGTCCTTCACTGATGCTGCTGGATGAACCGTTCTCGGCGCTGGATACCGGCCTGCGCGCCATGACGCGTAAGGCCACGGCCGATCTGCTGGCCGAAGCGGGCGTGGCCTCGATTCTGGTTACCCACGATCAGAACGAAGCGCTCTCCTTTGCCACGCAGGTTGCCGTCATGCGTTCCGGACGCTTCACGCAGGTCGGGACGCCTTATGAGGTTTACACCCGTCCCGTTGACGAAGAGACGGCGCTGTTTCTTGGTGATGCGCTGATCCTGCCTGCGCAGCTCACCGCGGGCTACGCCCTCTGCGCCCTGGGTGAGGTGCCCACAGACAACCCGCTGGCGACAGGGCAGGGCAGAGTGATGCTGCGCCCGGAGCAGCTGAGCGTGACGGCATGCGCCTCACATGAAAGCCCGATCTCCATTCTTGATGTGGATTTTACCGGTCACCTGTCGACGCTCACCCTTGGGCTTACCGGACAGCCGCAGCCCGTCACCCTCAAGACCGTCAGCCAGCCTGGATGGAACCCGGGCACGGCGGTTCGCATTGATATTGCTGGCACCGCGCGTGTATTCGACTATTCTTAATATTCATTAATAATTTCATGCAATGGGTTGTTATAAAAGAATTTTCCAGAATATATGGCATTTCCTGAGATTCTCTACCATGCTCATAAAACCTCACCATCATGCGTGAGGTTTTTCGTAGTTGCTGATTAATCTCAAGGAAAAAGGTTATGATAAAGACGACTGCTATTTTGTTGGGAACGGCGTTACTGTTTACGACCAATGCTTTTGCTGCCCAACTGCTGACTAAAAATGAGTTCAAGAAAGTCGAGTCTCAGTATCAAAAAATCGGTACGGTAAGCACCTCAAATGAAGTATCGGTTGATGATGCAAAAAAAGAACTGATTGAGAAAGCCGATAAGCAAGGCGCGGATGTTCTGGTGCTCACCTCAGGGAACACCAACAATAAAATTCACGGTACGGCTAATATCTACAAGAAAAAATAACGTCATTGCAGCCACCCCATTTTGGGGTGGTTGTTCCTCATCCTGTCTCCCCACCTCTTCCTGTTGTTCGCGGTTACGCTTGCTAACGCATGGATAATGCGTATAGTTCTCATTTGCATTGCTATCGATACATTCTAAGGCCTGACAACGGGCTATTTTTGCGCGCACTTTCAAATGAGTTAACGATGAACAACACCAGAATACACAAAACGCTGCTGGCGCTCGCCGTTGGCGCGGTAACGCATTCCGCCTTCGCGGCGGACGATCAAAAAGAAGATACCCTCGTTGTGCACTCTGCACCGGTCAACGATTTCAAATCCGGTGGCGACCAGCTGGTACCGGCCTTCCTTGACGGACAGGTGGCGAACGGCGGGCGTATGGGGATGCTCGGTCAGCAGAACGCCATGGACGTGCCGTTCAACATCATCAGCTACACCTCGAAGCTGGTGGAAGATCAGCAGGCGAAAACCATTGCTGACGTGGTCGCCAACGACGCGGGCGTACAGTTCGTTCAGGGGTACGGCAACAGCGCGGAAACCTACCGCATCCGTGGTCTGAAGTTCGACGGCGACGACATGACCTTTGGCGGACTGTCCGGCGTGCTGCCGCGTCAGGTGGTGGATACGCAGATGGTTGAGCGCATTGAGATCTTCAAAGGGGCAAACGCCCTGATGAACGGCGCGGCGAGCTCGGGCGTGGGCGGGATGATCAACCTTGAGCCAAAACACGCGGGCGAACTCCCGCAGGCGAAAGTGGGCCTGGACTACACCTCCGATTCTCAGATTGGCACCACGCTGGATGCGGGCCGTCGCTACGGCGACAGCGACCAGTTTGGCGCGCGGGTGAACCTGGTCCACCGCGAAGGGGAAACCGGCATACCGAACGACCGCCGCCGCACCACGCTGCTCTCCACCGGTCTGGATTACAAAGGCGACCGTTTCCGCACCTCGCTGGATCTGGGTTATCAGAAGAAAACCTTCCACGGCAGCCCGACCAGCGTCAATATTTCGGCGGTGGATTTCGTGCCCGAGCCGCCGAAAAACGATCGCAATTTCTCGCAGAAGTGGGCCTACAGCGATATCGAAAACGAATTTGGGATGTGGCGCAGCGAGTACGACATCACCGACGGCTGGACCGCCTATACCGGGCTTGGCGCGCAGCACGCGCACGAGGAAGGGATCTACAGCGCGCCGAAGCTGCTGGATAAAAGCGGTAAAGCAACGGTCAGCCGCCTTGATACCAACCGCATCAGCGATTCCGTCAGCGGCATGGCGGGCATTCGCGGTAATTTCAATACCGGCTTCGTCTCGCACAAGGTCAACGTTGGCTATTCGGCGATGACCAAAAATGAAAAGATCGCGTGGAAAATGTCGGCGGCGAAGGATAACCCGACCACCAACATCTACCACAACACCGGCGTGGATATGCCGGACAGCACCAACCTCAACGGCTCAGGCGGGAAGTACAGCGATCCGCTGACCAGCGGGCGCACCCGCACCCAGGGCTGGCTGTTGAGCGATACCCTGGGCGTGCTGGATGACAAACTGCTGTTCACCGCTGGCGCGCGCCATCAGAAGGTGGTCATTCGCGGGTATAACAAAGTTACCGGTGCGGAAAACGCGGCAGACGGCTTCGACGGCAGCCGCTGGATGCCAACCTACGGCGTGGTTTACAAACCGTGGGAAGAAATTTCCCTTTACGCCAACCACACCGAAGCGCTGCAGCCGGGCAAAACCGCGCCTAACACCGCCACCAACTACGGCCAGAGCACCGGTATCGTTCACTCTAAGCAGAACGAAGTGGGCGTGAAGGCGGACTTTGGCCGCGTGGGCGGATCGCTTGCGCTGTTTGAGATCAAGATGCCGTCGGCGATCCTCGATGCTAACAATCACTATGGCCTGGATGCCGAGCAGCGTAACCGCGGCGTGGAGCTGAACGTCTTCGGCGAGCCGATGCTCGGGATGCGCCTCAACGCCAGCGCCACCTGGCTGCAGGCGGAGCTGACCAAAACCAAAAACGGCGTAAATCAGGGCAACGATGCCATTGGTGTCCCGAACTTCTACGCCGTGCTGGGGGCAGAGTATGACATCAAGCCGATTGATGGCCTGACGGCGACCGCCCGCGTCAACCACTCTGGCGCGCAGTACGCCGATCTTGCCAACACCAAAAAGATCGACAGCTACACCACGCTGGATCTGGGGATGCGCTATCGCTTCGCGATGAACCACAATGCAAACCAGATGACGGTGCGCGCGGGCATCGACAACGTGACCAATGAAAACTACTGGGCCAGCGTGGACGATTCCGGCACCTACATCACGCAGGGCGAGCCGCGTACCTTTAAGGTCTCGGTTGGCTACGAGTTCTAAGCGTTCCACCTCGTTATCCGGGGCAGGGACGCCCCACACCTCCGCCGTTGTGTTATAAAATTGTAATAAAAGCTTCTTAGACTGGTCGCCGACTCCTTACCTCTTGGCCAATGACAGGAAGCCGCTATGGGCAGACCCCTCAAATCCGTTTTTAAAAAAGAACATCGCGACGACATCGCTAACCGCAGCGCGAACCCGGTATTCTCCGAGGTTGCAGAGGTGTTCCTCTCCCGCCGTCGTTTTCTCCAGATGGGCGCCGTGGCGGGCGCTGCCGTTTCATTCCCCTTTCTGATCAAACCCGAAAATGCGATTGCCGCGGTATCAAAGCCTTCTGCACTGGCAAAAGCGGTTTCCCTGGGCTTTACCAGCATCGACGTCTCCACGGAAGATACGGTGAGGGTGCCGGAAGGCTATATCGCCCGCCCGTTCTATCGCTGGGGTGACCCGACGGGGATCAAGAACAACATGCCGGCCTTTAAGCCGGACGCCAGCAACACCGCGGACGAACAGGCTGCGCAGGCGGGCATGCATCATGACGGCATGGCGTGGTTTAGCCTGCCGCAGGGGGAGCAAAACCCGGAGCATGGCCTGCTGGCAATGAACCATGAGTACATCGACAACGGGATGCTGTTTATCGACGGTACGGCGAACTGGAGCCTCGACAAGGCCCGCAAGGGGCAGAACGCGATGGGCGTGTCGGTGGTGGAAGTGAAAAAATCGGGCAGCGACTGGCAGGTGGTTCGCCCGTCTTCGTATGCCCGCCGCATTACCGTCAATACGCCGATGCAGCTTACCGGCCCGGCGCGGCATCAGGACTTAATGAAAACCGCCGCCGACCCGCAGGGGGAGCGCGTGCTGGGCACCATGCAGAACTGCGCAAACGGCCATACGCCATGGGGCACCTATCTCACCTGCGAGGAGAACTGGTCGGATATTTTTGTCAAAAAAACCGATCTCAACCCGCTGGAAAAACGCTACGGGATCAGCGACAGCGATGAATCCTACCGCTGGAACGAGGTGGACGAGCGATTTAGCGTTGATAAAACCCCTAACGAACCTAACCGTTTCGGCTGGGTCGTGGAGATCGATCCCTATAACCCGACCTCCACGCCGCGCAAGCACACCGCCCTGGGCCGCTTCAAGCATGAGGGGGCGGCCGTCACGCTTGCCGCCGATAGCCGCGTGGTGGTCTATATGGGGGACGACCAGAAGTTCGAGTACATCTATAAGTTTGTCTCGGACAAAAAATACGATCCCGCTAACCGTGAAGCCAATATGCAGCTGCTGACGTCCGGCACGCTGTACGTTGCCCGCTTCAACGAAGACGGGAGCGGCGACTGGCTGCCGCTGATCTTCGGGCAAAATGGCCTGGATAAGAGCAACGGGTTTGAAAACCAGGGCGATCTGCTGATTAAAACCCGCCTGGCGGCAGACGCGGTGGGGGCAACGAAGATGGACCGCCCCGAGTGGATAGCGGTCGACCCGCACGCCAGCGGCAGCGTCTACTGTACGCTCACCAACAACAGCGATCGCGGGAAGGAGGGTAAGGCACCGGTTGATGCCGCCAACCCGCGCGCTAATAACGTGTTTGGTCATATTATGCACTGGCACGAAGAGGGGGCCGATCCTGCTGCCGCTCGCTTTAAGTGGGATATTCTGGTGATGGGCGGGCGGACCGACAGCGACGATCCAAAGGCTAAAGGTTCCATGCAGGGGGCGGCCTTCGGCAGCCCCGATGGCCTGTCGTTCGATCATCAGGGCGTGCTGTGGATCCAGACCGACGTCTCTTCCAGCACCATCAATAAGAAAGCCTACGAGGGGATGGGCAATAACCAGATGGTGGCCACCATTCCGGGCACCAACGAGTACCGCCGTTTCCTGACCGGACCGCGCGGGTGTGAAATCACCGGGATTGCGTTTACGCCGGATAACCGGACGCTGTTCATCAACATTCAGCATCCGGGGGAGGGCGGGGATGATATCACCGACCCTGCTAACCCTCGCGCTGTTTCCAACTGGCCAGACGCGAACCCGAACGGACGCCCGCGTTCCTCAACGGTGGTCATCGTCAAAGCGGACGGCGGGATCATCGGCTCATAACCTTGCATCGCCGGGGGCATGCCGTGCTCCCGGCGTTAAACTTGCTACCGCCAGCATGAAGTGTTAAAACGTGCCCCTTCTAAAAAAGAGACAGGGGTAGGACGTGAAAGACGCGTCATCCGCTTCAGGCCATGGTAGCGCTGAAGCCTCGTTGGATCAGAATCCGACGCTGCAACGTGGTTTGCAAAATCGACATATTCAGTTAATTGCCCTTGGCGGCGCAATCGGTACCGGGCTCTTTCTCGGCATCGGCCCCGCTATTCAGATGGCCGGTCCGGCGGTGCTGCTGGGTTACGGTATCGCCGGGATTATCGCCTTCCTGATCATGCGCCAGCTTGGCGAGATGGTCGTTGAAGAGCCGGTGTCAGGCTCCTTCGCGCATTTTGCCTATAAATACTGGGGCCCGTTCGCAGGCTTCCTCTCCGGCTGGAACTACTGGGTGATGTTCGTGCTGGTCGGGATGGCGGAGCTGACCGCCGCAGGCATCTATATGCAGTACTGGCTGCCGGATGTCCCGACGTGGATCTGGGCGGCGGCCTTCTTCATCATCATTAACGCCGTTAACCTCGTCAACGTCCGCCTGTATGGTGAAACCGAGTTCTGGTTTGCGCTGATCAAGGTGCTGGCAATTATCGGCATGATCGGCTTTGGCCTGTGGCTGCTGTTCTCCGGCCACGGCGGCGAGCGGGCCACTATCGACAACCTGTGGCAGCACGGCGGCTTCCTGGCGACCGGCTGGAAAGGGCTCATCCTCTCGTTGGCGGTGATTATGTTCTCCTTCGGCGGGCTGGAGCTGATTGGCATCACCGCCGCGGAAGCGCGCGACCCGCATAAAAGCATTCCGAAAGCGGTTAACCAGGTGGTGTACCGTATCCTGCTGTTCTATATCGGCTCGCTGGTGGTGCTGCTGGCGCTCTACCCGTGGGTGGAAGTGAAGTCAGACAGCAGCCCGTTCGTGATGATTTTCCACGATCTGAACAGCAACGTGGTGGCTTCTGCGCTGAACTTCGTCATTCTGGTGGCGTCGCTGTCGGTCTATAACAGCGGCGTTTACTCCAACAGCCGCATGCTGTTTGGTCTCTCCGTGCAGAGTAACGCGCCGAAATTCCTCACCCGCGTCAGCCGTCGCGGCGTGCCGGTGAACTCGCTGTTCCTTTCCGGGGCGATTACCTCGCTGGTGGTGCTGATCAACTATCTGCTGCCGAAAGAGGCCTTCGGCCTGCTGATGGCGCTGGTTGTCGCTACGCTGCTGCTGAACTGGATCATGATCTGCCTCGCGCACCTGCGATTTCGCGCGGCGATGCGCCGCAAGGGGCGCGAAACGCAGTTCAAAGCGCTGCTTTACCCGGCGGGGAACTACCTCTGTATCGCGTTCCTGGGGCTGATTCTGGTGCTGATGTGCACCATGGATGAGATGCGCCTCTCGGCGATGCTGCTGCCGGTGTGGGTGATGTTCCTGTTTATCGCATTTAAGCTCTCACGCAAAAAGTAGCCCGTTTTTCTCCCTCTCCTTGTGGGAGAGGGCCGGGGTGAGGGCAACAGACCGCACCAAACCAGACCGCACCTGCCTTCACGCCCGGTGGCGCTGCGCTTACCGGGCCTACAAAACACTGCTTCATCTTTATCGTGACCCCCCTCCCAAATCTGTTTCGATCCACAGGATCTTTATTTTGTAATCGATTACTTTTTATTTGAATCATTTTGTAATCGATTACTTTTTCCGGGTGAGGCTTATTATGGTGTCAACTGAAAGTAGTGAAAAGGCGATAGCGCAGCATCGGCTGCTGGTGCCGCGGCTGTCGCTGATGATGTTTCTGCAGTTTTTTATCTGGGGTAGCTGGTCGGTTACGCTAGGCCTGGTGATGACCCAGCACAACATGTCTCTGCTGATTGGCGATGCGTTCTCCGCCGGGCCTATCGCCTCCATTCTCTCGCCGTTCGTGCTCGGCATGCTGGTGGACCGCTTCTTCGCCTCGCAGAAGGTGATGGCGGTGATGCACCTGGCGGGCGCGGCGATCCTCTGGTTCGTGCCGGGGGCGCTGATTGCCGAGAACGGCGCGCTGCTGATTGGCCTGCTGTTTGGCTACACGCTCTGCTACATGCCGACGCTGGCACTGACCAACAACATCGCGTTTCACAGCCTGGCAAACGTGGATAAAACCTTCCCGGTGGTGCGCGTGTTCGGCACCATCGGCTGGATCGTGGCGGGCATTTTCATCGGCGTCACCGGCGTGGCGGCAAGCGTTACCATCTTTCAGGTGGCGGCGGCCAGCTCCGTGCTGCTGGCGCTTTACAGCCTGACGCTGCCGCACACGCCTGCTCCGGCGAAAGGCCTGCCGGTGAAGGTGCGCGATCTTTTCTGCGCGGATGCCTTTGCGCTGCTCAAAACCCGCCACTTTTTCGTCTTCTCCGTCTGCGCGATGCTGATCTCCGTCCCGCTCGGCACCTATTACGCCTACACCGCCTCGTATCTGGCGGATGCGGGAATTGCCAACGTCAGCACCGCCATGTCCTTCGGGCAGATGTCCGAGATCGTCTTCATGCTGGTTATTCCGCTGCTGTTCCGCCGTCTGGGCGTGAAGGTCATGCTGCTGATCGGCATGCTGGCGTGGTTTGTGCGTTACGCCATGTTCGCACTGGGCGTCAGCGAGGAGGGGCGCATTCTGCTGTATCTCGGCATCCTGCTGCACGGCGTCTGCTACGATTTCTTCTTTGTCGTCGGCTTTATCTACACCGACCGCGTGGCGGGCGAAAAGGTGAAAGGCCAGGCCCAGAGCATGATCGTGATGTTCACCTACGGCATCGGCATGCTGCTCGGCTCGCAGATTTCCGGCGCGCTCTATAACCGCCTGGTGGCAGGGCAGACCGTGCCGCAGGCGTGGGTGACATTCTGGTGGATCCCGGCGGTAGCGGCCGCGGCGATCGCACTGATTTTCCTTCTCACGTTTAAGTATGACGATGACAAGGCGTAACGTTCAGGAGGTGGTATGAGGACGATGAAAGGACCCGGCATTTTTCTGTCGCAGTTTATTGGCGCAGAAGCGCCGTTTAATTCGCTCGACGGGCTGGCTGAATGGGCGGCAGGTAAAGGTTATAAGGCGGTGCAGATCCCCTGCAACCATCCGCACATCTTTGACGTCGAGAAAGCGGCGGAGAGCCAGACCTACTGCGACGACATCGCCGCTAAGCTGGCCGCGCACGGGCTGGTTATCAGCGAACTGTCGACCCATCTGGAAGGGCAGCTCGTGGCGGTGAACCCTGCCTACAGCGACGCGTTTGACCACTTTGCGCCCGCTTCCGTGCGCGGTAACGATGCTGCGCGTCGGGCGTGGGCCACGGAGAAACTGAAGCAGGGGGCGGTCGCCTCGGCAAGATTAGGGCTGAAGGCACACGCCACCTTCTCCGGCTCGCTGGCGTGGCCGTTTTTCTATCCGTGGCCGCCGCATAACGAGCAGCGCTTTCAGGAGGCGTTCGAGGAGCTGGCGACCCGCTGGCGGCCGATTCTGGATACCTTCGACGAGCAGGGCGTGGACGTCTGCTTTGAGCTGCATCCGGGGGAAGATCTGCACGACGGCGTCACCTTCGAGCGTTTTCTTGCGCTGGTGGACAACCATCCGCGCTGCAACATTCTCTATGATCCAAGCCATATGCTGCTCCAGCAGATGGACTATCTGACCTTTATCGACATCTTCCATGCGCGTATTAAAGCGTTCCACGTGAAGGATGCCGAGTTTCGCCCCAGCGGGCGCAGCGGCGTCTACGGTGGTTACCAGCCGTGGATCAACCGCGCCGGACGCTTTCGCTCGCCCGGCGACGGGCAGATCGACTTTAAGGGCATCTTCAGCAAGCTGACCCAGTACGACTACGACGGCTGGGCGGTGCTGGAGTGGGAGTGCTGCCTGAAGGATGGCGATACCGGCGCGAGTGAGGGCAGCGAATTTATCCGCCGCCACATTATTCCCGTTTCCGGACGGGCGTTTGATGATTTCGCCGCAGGGGGCAGCCATGATTAACGTCGGGATTATCGGCAGCGGGTTTATTGGCCCGGCACATATCGAGGCGCTCAGGCGCCTTGGGTTTGTTCAGGTGGTCGCGCTGTGCGACGGCTCGCTCGTTAAGGCGCAGGAAAAGGCGCGCCTGCTAAACGTACCGCACGCGTACGGCAGCGTTGAGAAGCTGCTCGCGCACCCTGATTTGCACGTGGTGCACAACTGCACGCCGAACCACCTGCATGCACAGATTAACCGCCAGATCCTGTGCGCGGGCAAGCACGTGTTTTCCGAAAAGCCGCTGTGCATGATCCCTGAGGAGGCGCGCGAGCTGGTGGCGCTGGCGGAGCAGACGGGCGTGGTGCATGGCGTGAGCTTTGTCTATCGCCAGTTTGCGATGGTGCGTCAGGCGGCGAGCATGATGCGCGCAAGCAGCCTCGGGCGGATTTTTGCCTCACACGGCAGCTACCTACAGGACTGGATGCTGCTGGAAACCGACTACAACTGGCGGGTGGATGCCGCGCTCGGCGGCGCATCGCGCGCGGTGGCGGATATCGGCTCCCACTGGTGCGACACGGTGCAGTTCGTTACCGGGCGGCGCATTACCGAGGTGATGGCTGATTTATCCATCGTCTGGCCGACGCGCAGGGCCAGCAAGGTCGGGAATCAAACCTTCTCCCACGACGAGCAGGCGGAGTATGTAGACAAACCGGTCACGACCGAAGACTTCGGCTCGGTGCTGTTCCGCTTTGACGACGGCAGCAAGGGCTGCTTTAGCATCTCGCAGGTGAGCGCCGGGCGTAAAAACCGCCTGACGTTTGAGATCAACGGCAGCGAGCGCTCGCTGGCGTGGGACCAGGAGGTGCCGCAGCAGCTGTGGATCGGCCATCGCGCGCAGGCCAACCAGACGCTCACCGACGATCCGGGGCTGATGAACCCTGACGTGGCCGACAGCGCCCACTTCCCCGGCGGACATATCGAAGGCTGGCCGGACGCCTTCAAAAATATGATGGCGCAGTTCTACCGCGCCGTGCAGGCGGGCGCGATGCCGGATACGCCGCAGTTTGCGACGTTTCACGATGGCGCAAACGTGATGTATATCATTGATGCCATTGTGAAAAGCCATCAGCAGCAGCGCTGGGTGCGCGTGGAACAATAACGCGTTGCCCGGTTCGCCGGGCAATAAATTTATGGTAGCCTGCACAAAACGCTAACCGCAGGATGTGTCGTCGCTATGTCAATTCAGAAAATCGCTCAGCTGGCCGGGGTCTCCGTGGCGACGGTCTCCCGCGTGCTGAATAACAGCGACACCGTGAAGGCGAAAAATCGCGAGCGCGTTCTGCGGGCGATTCAGGAGAGCAACTACCAGCCAAACCTGCTCGCCCGTCAGCTGCGCACCGCTCGCAGCTATATGATCCTGGTGATGGTGTCCAACATTGCCAACCCGTTCTGCGCCGAAGTGGTGAAGGGCATCGAAGCCGAGGCGGAGAAAAACGGCTACCGCATTCTGCTGTGCAACTCCGGCTCGGACATCGAGCGCTCCCGCTCGGGCTTAAGCCTGCTCTCCGGCAAAATCGTCGACGGCATTATCACCATGGACGCCTTCTCGAAGCTGCCGGAACTTGCCGCGCTGATTGGTTCTGCACCGTGGGTGCAGTGCGCCGAATATGCCGATGCGGGCGCGGTCTCCTGCGTCGGCATCAATGATGTGGACGCTTCACAGCATGCCGTCAGCCAGCTGGCCGACGGCGGCCGCAAGCGTATCGCGATGATCAACCACGATCTCAGCTACAAATATGCCCGCCTGCGCGAACGCGGCTACAAGAGCGTGATCCACCTGCGCGATCTGGACTATCAGGCGGTGGAGTATGCCAGCGATCTCAGCTCCGGGGCGGGCATGGCGGCGATGCAAAACCTGTTAAAAGATAATCCGCCGGATGCGGTATTTGCCGTTTCCGATACGCTGGCGGCGGGCGCGCTGCGCGCCATTCAGCAGGCAGGTCTTCGGGTGCCGGAGGATATTGCCGTGGTCGGCTTTGACGGTACGGAGCTGGCGGACATGATTTCGCTCACCACCATCGAACAGCCGTCGCGGGATATCGGGCGCAAGGCGGTCGATCTGCTCTTAAATAAGATCGACAACCCGGACGCGCCCACGGAAAGGGTGATGATGGACTGGCGCTTTATTTCCCGCGCCAGCACCTGATTATTGCGCGATGACGCCAGCCAGGGAGCGAATATCGTTCCCGGTTGGCGACTGGTGAATGCGCAGACCAAATTCATCCACCACCGCGAAAATATGGTCGAAGATGTCGGCCTGAATCTCCTCATATTCTGCCCAGACCACCGTGTTGGTGAAGGCGTATATTTCAATCGGCAGGCCGTTGGCGTCAGGCGCGAGCTGACGCACCATCAGCGTCATATCTTTACGAATGCGCGGGTGGTTGCGCAGATATTCGTTCAGGTAGGCGCGGAAAGTGCCGATATTGGTCATCTTGCGCAGGTTTAATACCGATTCCCCTTCACCGTTTTTCTGATTCCACAGGCTAATTTCCTCATGGCGTGCGGCCAAATAAGGCTTCAGCAGCTTCGCCTGAATGAGTTTCTGCTGCTCCTGCTCGTCGAGAAAATGAATGCTGGTGGTATCAATGTTCAGGCTGCGCTTAATGCGTCGTCCGCCGGAGGCCGACATGCCGCTCCAGTTGATAAAGGCGTCGGAGACCAGCGCCCACGTCGGAATGGTCGTAATCGTATTATCGAAATTGCGCACTTTCACGGTGGTCAGGCCGATATCCGTCACCGTGCCGTTGGCACCGTATTTCGGCATCTCCAGCCAGTCGCCGAGCTTGAGCATATCGTTGGCGGAAAGCTGGATACCCGCTACAAGTCCAAGTATCGGGTCTTTAAACACCAGCATCAGCACGGCGGCCATGGCGCCCAGACCGCTGATCAGAATCGCCGGGGACTGGCCAATCAGCAGGGAGATAATCAATATCCCCACCAGAATGGCGCTCACCAGCTTGATGCCCTGGAAAATCCCCTTCAGCGGCAGCTGCGACGCGGTGGCCATTTTCTGCGACAGATTGAAAATCACGTCCAGCAGCGAGAAGAAGGAGAGCAGGGCATAGACCATCACCCACAGCTTCGCGCAGGTGGTGAGTATTTCCGCCGCTTCGCTGCCTTTTTGCAGCCACAGTACCGCCTGGACGTTGACGATTATCCCCTGTAGGGTAAAGGCCAGACGGTGAAATAATTTATTCTGGGTGATGATCTGCAGCCATAAATGGCTGCTGGCCTGCGCGCGCTTTTCGAATGCGCGAAGTACCCCTTTGTGCAGAATAAAATGAACGATGATGGCGGTAAGAAAAATAATACCAAAGATAATCACTAAAGAGGTGGTGTGATTAATTTCAATGCCTAACTCTTCAACCTGAGCAATCAATTCCTGCATAACGTCTCCTGTATTTTTGCAGCCCCATAATGGCGGCTGCGGATCTATTATGCAAATTCACGAACTTATTTGGCGGCCTGACAGATCTTCGCCACCGGCAGGCACAGGCTATGGCGGATACGCAGCGTCGCCAGAGCAAGTACCCCCATCATAGCTGTTTCCACCATCAGGAAGACGTTCACCGCCTGGGTGTAATCCCCGTGATGGTTTTGAAGCGCGTGCAGCAAAATGGCGCCAAAAATGGCCGGGCCAAGGCCCAGTGCGGCCTGCTGCAGGGTGCTTAAAATAGCGCTCGCGGCTCCCGCGTCGTCAGGCTGAATGTCGCGCATCCCGATGCGATAGAAACTGTTCACGATCAGCGCCTGCCCGTAGCCCACCAGTCCGGTCGCGGGTGCCAGCGTCAGGGGGGTATTCTCCATGCCCCAAACGCGGAACGTGGCGATCAGCGCCAGCAGGCCGGTAATCTGGATCGCCAGACCCGTCAGCAGGATTGTGCTGGTGCTGTAGCGGGCAATCAGCCGCGGCGCGAACCAGGCCGAAACAAAGTAGGTCACGCCCAGGGCGATAAAACTGTTCCCGGACTGCCACGGCGCCATCCCCAGACCGGTTTGCATGGTCAGCGCCATACAGAACATAAACCCGGACCAGGCGCTGAAAAAGAGCATCGCAATCAGGACGCCAAAGCGCACGCTGCGAAGCGCAAGCAGGCGCGGCGGGATCAGCGGGTGGGCATTCTCACGCTCTTTTTTGCGCGCGTTCAGCGCCATCAGCCAGGCCAGCGGGACAAGGGCGAGCAGCATCGTCTTCAGCGGCCACGACCAGTGCCACTGGGGGCCGAGCGCCATCGGGAACAGCAGGCAGCAAAGCATGATGGCCAGCAACACGGTACCCGGCCAGTCGATGCGTGACGGCGTCTCGCGACGGGTTTCCGGTACGAAGCGGCGGCTCAGCGCCAGCACCACCAGACAAATCGGCACGTTGATAAAGAAGGCGTTACGCCAGCCCAGCCCGGCGATATCCGCCGATACCAGCCAGCCGCCGCCCATTTGTCCCACGATAAACGCAATCCCGCCGATGCCGCCGAACAGGCTGATGGCTTTGGCGTGGGCGGTGCCTTTCAGCGTGACGTGCAGCGTGGCAAGAATTTGCGGCACGATCAGTGCGGCCCCCGCGCCCTGAACGATGCGCGCGGCGAGCAGCTGTTCAATGTTCCCCGCCATTCCGCACAGCAGCGAGGCCAGGCCAAAGCTCGCCACACCCCACATGAACAGACGACGACGGCCAAAGTTATCCCCCAGCTTGCTGCCGAGCGCGAGGCAGACGGCAAAGGCCACGCCGTAGAGGGCGACGATCAGCTCCAGTTCGGTAGCGGTCGCATGCAGTGAATGGGTGATGGCGTCCAGCGCCACGTTAGTGATTGAGGTATCAATCATCGGCAGCATCTGGCCGGTTAACAGCAATATCAGGCCAGCGCGACCCGGTGAAACAACTGACGTATTCATGGTAACTCCATTGCGTCATTCAACAGATGGTCGTAGCATCTACCATCAGATAAACGGGTACCAGTTCTTGCTTATACTGGTACTGGCACTACCATGCAGGGGGATTTATGGCGCTGATGTCTGAACCGGTCGTTTCACGTCAGGATGACACCCGAAAACAGCTCGGGGCATTTTTACGCGCCCGGCGGGAAAGTCTCGATCCGCAGCGCTTAGGTTTGTCGCGCAGCGGTCGCCGCCGCACGCCGGGCCTGCGCCGGGAAGAGGTGGCGATGCTCGCTGATGTAGGCGTCACCTGGTACACCTGGCTTGAGCAGGGCAGGGACGTCAATCCGTCCAGCGCGGTGATGGCGGCCGTGGCAAAAGCGCTGCAATGTACCCCGACCGAGGCCCGACATCTGTTTGTGTTAGCAGGTTTACCGCCGGGTGAAGCGCCGCAGGCGGCCTGCTGCGAGGGCATTAGCGAAGGCACCCGACGCTTGCTGGATACGCTGATGCCGAAACCCGCCAGCATTCAGAAACCGAACTTCGATATCGTGGCGTGGAACGACAGCTTCGGGCATCTGATGGGCGTCGATTTCAATGACATCCCTCCCGAAGATCGCAACTGTATTTATCTGTTCCTCACGCATCCGGCGTGGCGCGCGCGCCTCGGCAGACGCGACGACGTGCTGCCCATCTTTGTCTCCTATTTCCGCGCGGCGATGGCCGAACACCGGGGCGATCCGCTGTGGGAGGCCAAGCTGGCGCGCTTCTTTGCGGTGTCCGAAGAGTTTAAAACCCTGTGGCACCAGCGCAACGACGTGCGCGGCGTGGAGAACCAGCTCAAGCTGTTTACCCATCCCGAGCTGGGGGATTTTACGCTGCAGCAGATGTACTGGTATTCCGCGCCGCGAAACGGATCGCGGCTGCTGGTGTATCTGCCGGTGGATGAGGCGGGAGAGCGGGCGATGGCGTGGCTGGCGGCGCAGGGGAAATAATTTTTGCGAGGGGCTTTCAGGGAATAAGAGCCGTCTCTGCTAAGTGGAGAAGACTGGCGTAATGTGGGGATTAACTTAAACCCATCACTGAATCGACATCATTTCGACGGGGTGTTAAGTCGTCTATACTCACGCCATGAGAAACCACCATGTCGCCACTGATGATTGATTTCGCAGATTTCAGCCAAAAATTAGGCCTTATTTCCCGAAACGTCGAACATACCGAAGCGTTTCTTGCGCGGGGTACGGTGGATTTTCATCTGCCCGGATTTATGCTGCCTGTGGGATATCGCTTGTTAAAATCGCGCTACGGCGATGAATACCGTCTCGTGACCACCGAGGACGGAAAACCCTATACGGCGTATGCGGTCAAGCTGACGTTTCATAAAGAAATTACGTTCCCCCACGGTGCTGCGACACAGGTCATGGTGTGGCGTACGCCACGCGCTGTCCATCAGCGGGTTATAAGTGGTTTACCACAATCCTTCTTTCAATGGGTGCTAAGCGAATACGACATTGTTGTGTCTGACAGCGAACAAACCGGCGACGGACAGCGGTTTTGGTTACGCATGATAGACTGGGCGTTCAGCATGAATTATCGGATAAGCGTGGCTGACGGTACGGTAGGAGAAGAGTGGCACTTAACGCCGGTGAGCTCATATGCCGAGCTGGAAGAGCGCTGGATTGCGTTTGCCTGGGGACACGATCGTGATGTGCACCCACATCGCAGGTTAGTCATCAGTAAAGCGTAACGGGCCGCACAGAGCGGCCCGTTTTGTTTAGCACTCGGTCACAATCGTGCTCAGCGGCAGGCGAGATTTCGGCAGCGTGGCGTTGAAATCTTCCACGCTGTGATGCCCAACCGGCACCACCACCAGGCTGGTGAAGCCTTTCTCTTTCAGGCCAAACTCTTCGTCGAGGATCGCGGCGTCGAAACCTTCAATCGGTACCGCGTCCAGGCCCAGCGCAGCCACGCCCAGCAGGAAGTTACCGACGTTCAGGTAAACCTGCTTCGCCATCCACTGGTCGTCATCTTTCAGATCCACGCGGTGCATGTCGGCAAAGTAGGTACGGCCCTTATGGTTTGCCGCTTTCGCTTCCGGGGTATTAAAGCGACCATCGGCCTCTTCCTGATCGACAACGCGCTCCAGCCAGGCGTCGTCCATCGCGGTTTTCGCGCAGAACACCACCACGTGAGAAGCATCCAGCATTTTGCGTTCGTTGAACACATAGGTGCCCGCCGCGGATTTCGCCACGCGCGCTTTTCCTTCCTCGGTGCTGGCGACAATAAAGTGCCACGGCTGGGAGTTGGTGCTGGACGGGCTGTACTGCAGCAGGGTTTTGATTTTTTCCGCTTCTTCAGCGGTCAGTTTTTTGCTTGCGTCGAACGCCTTGGTGGAGTGGCGTTTCAGCGCAACAGAAATGATATCCATAACAACTCCTGATGATGAAATTCGCCCGCGTGCGGGCGCGAAAGGTGAGCAGATTACAGCGGGACGCGGGAAAAGATAAGGGCAATTCGAGCGCTTAATCTGTTCGTCTCAGACGAACAATCAGACCGGCCGGATCCACTTCTGGTCTTTTTTCGGCAGTTTATCCACCACCAGATGCCAGGAATCATTGATGAGATCGGTAACCAGTTCCGGCGTCACGTCGTCCGTACCGTAAAGGGAAATCCAGTGCTTTTTGTTGAGGTGATAGCCCGGTTCAACGCCGCGATAAATCTGCTGATTTAACAGCGATTTTTCCGGGTCTGACTTCAGGCTAACGTGCGGCCGCCCGTGGGCGACGGCCACAATCATGAAAATTTTCCCGCCCACTTTAAACACGTCAAACTCCGGCCCAAACGGCCAGCAGTGTTCGGTGAACGGCAGTTCCAGCGCCACGCGTTTTGCGTGTTCCTGCAACGTTTTACTGTCCATCGCTCTCTTCCTGGGCAAGCCCGCGCCACATTACCTCAAAGCCGAGCGCTTTAAACTCAACGGCGCGGGACGGATCGCGGGTGGCAAATTCCATCGTGCTTTCGGCCAGCGATAAGAAAAGCGCATCGCCAAACGTTTTAAATTCATCAGACATAAACACCTGACGCACCGAGCGGCGGCAGAGCTTATGCAGCTCCGGGAACATCTCTTTCACCGCCTGTTCCGTTTCGGCGCTCAGCTTTTCACTGACGCCAATCTGGCGGAACGCCGCATGGGCAACCGGGTTACGAATACCCCAGTCCACATAGCTGTTCCAGATATTGCGGGTATGTTCTTTGGGCAGCGTGATGGTGCGATCGAGGTTCGCCAGCATGGTCTGGCAGAGATCCTGCTTCAGGTGCAGATAGAGGGCATTCAGCAGATCGTCTTTCGTAGCAAAGTAGCGGAACAGGGTGCCTTCGGCGACGCCCGCCTTACGGGCAATGAGCGCCGTTGAGGCGGCAATACCTGACTGTGCAAACGCCGTGGTTGCGGCGTCCAGTAAGGCCTGTTTTTTATCTTCACTCTTCGGACGTGCCACTAAATTTTTCCTCCTGTCAATTATAAAAACCCTGATTGAAACACGTGCTTTGACACGCTGCAACGCGGAATGTCAAAGATCGAAAACGTCTTGACGACTTTATCATCACATCTATAATGAGTGCTTACTCACTCATAATCAAGTTTACCCTGCGCACGCTATCGGATGGGGCGCGTTTTCGGGTCAGGATATGAAAAAACCTCTCTTCATCTGCGTGGTGTTAATCATGATTATTGCTTCAGCCGCGAGTTTACCGTTTGTTCTGAATGCCGGATTCGGCCAGCCGCCGCAGGGTGAACGGCTTACTGAAGTGGAGGCCTCTCCACAGTATCGCGAGGGGAAATTCCACAATACGCTGCCGACGCCGGGTTATAACGGTGACAAAAATATGCTGGTCGCGATGTGGGAGTTTCTGACCAAAAAAACCGAAAACGCTCGCCCGGCCCAGCCCCTGCCGCTGGTGAAAACCGATCTTGCGAGCCTGCCGCTGGAGCAGGACACCCTGGTGTGGCTCGGTCACTCCTCGTGGTATCTGCAGCTCGCGGGCAAACGCATCCTGGTTGACCCGGTTCTTGGCAACTATGCCGCGCCGTTCTCGTTCCTCAATAAGGCCTTTGCCGGGGAGTATCCGTGGCGGGCTGAAATCATGCCGGCGATCGACCTGCTGATTATCTCGCACGATCACTACGATCATCTGGATTACGCCACCATCAGGGCGCTACTGCCGAAGGTGAAGCGGGTGGTGACGCCGCTGGGCGTCGGCTCCCACCTGCGTTACTGGGGGATGAAGCCCGAGATTATTGACGAACGCGACTGGAACCAGTCGGTGCGCATCAGCGATGCGTTGACGGTGCACGTTCTGCCGGCACGTCACTTCTCCGGCCGCGGCATCAAACGCGATCGCACCTTGTGGGGCAGCTTCATGTTCGTCACGCCAGAGCAGAAGGTTTACTACAGCGGGGATTCCGGTTACGGCCCGCACTTCAGGGCCATCGGTGAACAGTTTGGCGAAGTGGACGTCGCCATCATGGAAAACGGCCAGTACGACCAGGACTGGAAGTACATCCATATGCTGCCGGAGGAAACGGCGCAGGCCTCGGCGGATCTGAACGCGAAAGCCGTGGTGCCCGGGCATAACGGACGCTTCGTGCTGGCGAAACACGCCTGGAACGATCCGCTGATCCAGCTGGCAAAAGCCAGCCAGGATAAAAATTATCGGTTGCTGACGCCGGAACTGGGCGAGCCCGTCCGGGTAAGCGACACCGCGCAAACCTTTCGTGCGTGGTGGGAATAATGTTTAAGCGAGAAGCAGAGGGGGACAGCAGTATGACCATTTCCGCTCAAGTCATCGACACTATCGTCGAATGGATCGACGACAATCTGCACCAGCCATTACGAATAGAAGAGATTGCCCGCCACGCGGGTTACTCGAAGTGGCACCTGCAGCGGTTGTTTATGCAGTACAAAGGGGAGAGTCTGGGGCGCTATATCCGTGAACGCAAGCTGCTGCTGGCGGCGCGCGATCTGCGTGAATCCGACGCCCGGGTGTACGACATCTGCCTGCGTTACGGGTTTGACTCGCAGCAGACGTTTACCCGCATCTTTACCCGCACGTTCAACCAGCCGCCTGGCGCGTACCGTAAAGAGAACCATAGCCAGACACATTAACCTGTCGCGTGTAGGCCGGGTAAGGCGTAGCCGCCACCCGGCCTTTTTATGGGCTCACGACGCCAGTGAAAACCAGCGTCGCCAGACGAAACGCAGCACAAAGAATTCAATCGCCCCGAGCAGTAAAAACCACACGCAGAACAGAATGGTATAGAGCTGGTTAAGATCGACCATGTGAAAGGTCTGAACCAGCTTCTGCGCCAGTACCAGCCCAAGCGAAGGCGCAGGGAGCAGCAGGCATGAAAGCAGTGCCAGCAATAAAATGCCGCCTGCGGTGAGCAGCGATTCTAGCGGGTGTTTCATCGTAATGTTAATCGTCAGTTAAAAATGTCATTGTCCGGCATCCCGGAACGTAAAGCAATATAAACCCGGCGCACGTTTACGGATAAAACGAATGCGCTATTCTGTGAATAATTAACAGAAAAAGATAAATATCCCAGACGCGATTAAATAATTATCGCGTAGTGTAAATAAACGTCCGTCTCAGGAAAATAATTTTACAAATGTATAGGTGCTATAACCAATTAACGTGGCAATAACAATGGCCGCGATAACGTATAACACCAGTCTCCGCCCGCGATAAATACCCCACATGGTTCCCCCTCGTTTAGTTTTGGTTTAGAAATATTTTGTAAAAATCAGATCATCGAAATAGTTTTAATCAGTTTTGAATAACCGAGAAGTCATTATATTGCGGTAGATCAATTTTACCCGCAAGACTTTAAAATGAATTTATTTAAGCCCGAAAGGAATTCAGGCTTCTGTTCACCGGAAATTGAAGGAAAAATACGATGACTGAAAAAAAAGTGATTCCGAACGTGCCGCCTTCCGGCGGGCTGGCATACCAGCAGACCGTAGAGCAGGTGCTTGCTCACGCGCAGAGCCAGGCCAGCGGTCTGGACCGTGCAGAGGCGCAGGCGCGTCTGCAAAAAACAGGGCCGAACGCGCTGCCGGAGAAAAAAGGGAAACCCGCCTGGCTGCGTTTCCTGGCCCATTTTAATGATGTCCTGATTTATGTCCTGCTGGCCGCCGCCGTATTAACGGCAGTAATGGGCCACTGGGTTGATACGCTGGTTATTTTGGGCGTGGCGGTAATCAATGCCTTAATTGGTCATATTCAGGAAAGTAACGCGGAAAAATCCCTGAAGAGTATTCGTAATATGCTCGCCAGCGAGGCGCGCGTTATTCGTAACGGCAACCATGAAACAATTCCCACAACTGAAATAGTCCCGGGCGATATTATTGTATTACGCGCGGGAGATCGTATTCCGGCGGATATGCGTTTAATTGAAGCGCATAATTTACGCGTGGAAGAGGCGATTCTGACCGGTGAATCCACCGTGGTGGA
The DNA here is from genome assembly GCF_001807145.1 of Enterobacter sp. HMSC16D10. NCBI lineage: Bacteria > Pseudomonadati > Pseudomonadota > Gammaproteobacteria > Enterobacterales > Enterobacteriaceae > Enterobacter > Enterobacter sp. HMSC16D10. The sequence goes on along the minus strand of NZ_KV787817.1, from coordinate 139,640 downwards.
TAAACACGTTAATCCGCTGAGCGGCGAATTACCGCTGGGCGATCGCACCAATATGGTCTTCTCCGGGACGACCGTCAGCGCGGGCGGCGGCATCGGCGTGGCCACCGCCACCGGTCAGGATACGGAACTCGGCCACATCAACCAGATGATGGCGGGTATCGAGAAGCACCGTACGCCGCTGCTGGTGCAAATGGACAAGCTGGGTAAGGCGATCTTCGCGATTATTCTGGCGATGATGGCCGCGCTGTTTGTTTTCAGCCTGGCGTTCCGCGAGATCCCGATGGGCGAGCTGCTGCTCTCCCTGATTAGCCTGGCGGTCGCCTCCGTACCGGAAGGTCTGCCGGCGATTATCTCCATCATCCTCTCCCTGGGCGTGCAGGCAATGGCGCGCAAGCGGGCCATCATCCGCAAGCTACCGACGGTGGAAACGCTTGGCGCGATGACCGTGGTCTGCTCGGATAAAACCGGCACCCTGACCATGAACGAGATGACGGTCAAAGCTATCATCACCGCCGACGCCTGCTACCGCGTGGACGGCAACAGCTACGAGCCGGTGGGCAACCTCTACCTGGAAGGCAGCGACGAGCCGGTCCACATCCAGCCGGGCACCGTGCTGGAGCAGTACCTGCGCACCATCGACCTGTGTAACGACAGCCAGCTGATTCAGGACGATCGCGGGCTGTGGGGCATCACCGGCGGCCCAACCGAGGGCGCGCTGAAGGTGCTGGCGGCGAAGGCCAACCTTGAGCCGGTGATGACCACGCTGGTTAACAAAATCCCGTTCGACTCGCAGTACAAGTACATGAGCACCCACTACCAGATTGGCGGTGAGGAGCAGATTTTGATCACCGGCGCGCCGGACGTCATTTTCGCCCTGTGCGCCGAGCAGCAGACCCGCAACGGTGCGGAAGCCTTCAACCGCGCATACTGGGAAAGCGAGATGGAGCGCTATGCCCGTCAGGGGCTGCGCATGGTCGCCGCGGCGTTCAAGTCGGCGAACGGCGAGCAGGAACTGACGCACGATGACCTGAGCCACGGTCTGATCTTCCTCGGCATCGCCGGGATGATGGATCCGCCGCGTCCGGAAGCGATTGACGCGATTAACGCCTGCCAGCAGGCGGGGATCCGCGTGAAGATGATCACCGGCGATCACCCGCAGACGGCAATGAGCATCGGGCAGATGCTGGGGATCAGCAACAGCGAGCAGGCGGTCACCGGCTATGAGCTGGAGAAGATGGACGACGCCGCGCTGGCGGAAGCCGCGGTGAAGTATGACATCTTCGCCCGTACCAGCCCGGAGCATAAGCTGCGCCTGGTGAAAGCGCTGCAGGACAAAGGTGAAATTGTCGGCATGACCGGTGACGGCGTGAACGACGCCCCGGCGCTGCGTCAGGCGGACGTGGGCATTGCGATGGGCATTAAGGGCACGGAAGTGACCAAAGAGGCGGCGGACATGGTCCTGACGGACGATAACTTCGCCACCATTGCCAGCGCGGTGAAAGAGGGGCGTCGCGTTTACGACAACCTGAAGAAAACCATCCTGTTCATCATGCCGACCAACCTGGCGCAGGGGCTGCTGATTGTGATTGCGCTGCTGGCGGGGAACATCATTCCGCTGACGCCGGTCCTGATCCTGTGGATGAACATGGCGACCTCCGCCACGCTCTCCTTCGGCCTGGCCTTTGAAGCCGCCGAGCGCAACATCATGCGCCGTCCGCCGCGTCAGACCGGCCAGCACGTGATGGACGCCTACGCCGTCTGGCGCGTGGCCTTCGTCGGCACCATGATTGCCATCGCCGCCTTTGCGCTGGAAGCCTGGCTGGCTCCGCGCGGCCACAGCGCGGAGTTCATCCGCACCGTGCTGCTGCAGATGCTGGTCTGCGCCCAGTGGGTGTACATGATTAACTGCCGCAACACCGAAGGGTTCTCCCTCAACCGCGGCCTGCTGGCGAACAAAGGGATCTGGCTGGTGACGGGCGTGCTGTTCCTGCTCCAGGCGGCGATTATCTACCTGCCGTTTATGCAGATGCTGTTCGGTACCGAAGCCCTGCCGCTGCGCTACTGGTTTGTGACCCTGGCCGTTGCAGGCGTGATGTTCTTCGTCGTCGAAATCGAGAAGCGGCTGACCCGCAGGTTCCGTAAGGCTGCATAACGAAAACCTTCCCCCCCACCCTAACCCTCTCCCCACAGGGGAGAGGGCCGGGGTGGGGGGAGAAACAACGCTGAGGTACTCCCATGAAATTCCCGGTCCTGTTAGCACTTCTTGTCAGTACCCTGCAACCCGCATTCGCCGCCATTCCCGTTCGCGTCGCCACCGTGGAGCAAACCGCCCACGCCGCCGAGCGCCAGATCCCGGGCCGCATCGAAGCCATTCACACCGTTGAGCTACGCGCACGCACGGAAGGCGCGATCGCCAAAATCCACTTCCGCGACGGGCAGTACGTGAAAAAAGGCGACGTGCTGTTTGAGCTGGACGACGCCGAGCCGCGCGCCGCCCTGCGCCTGGCGCAGGCCGAAGTGAAAAGCGCCGAAGCCACGCTGCGCCAGGCGCAGCAGCAGCTTTCCCGCTTTGAAAGTCTCGGCAGCAGCAACGCCATCAGCCGCCACGACGTGGACAACGCCCGCATGCAGCGCGACGTCGCCAGCGCAGCCCTCGAGCAGGCGAAGGCCCGGCTCGACGCCCGCCGCGTCACCCTGAGCTACACCCGCATCACCTCGCCGATTGACGGCCGCGTGGGGCACAGCAGCTTCCACGTGGGTAGCCTGGTCAACCCGGCGAGCGGCGTTTTGGTGGAGGTGGTGCAGCTTGACCCGATCCGCATCGCCTTTGCGCTGGAAGAGGGGGCGTTTGCCGCCAAAGCCGGACAGCATGCGGATATTAACGCCATGAAGCGTGCCTGGCAGGCGCTGATCGACAGCAACGGCCAGCGCATCAGCGGCGAGCTGACGTCAGTGGATAACCGCATTGACCCGCGTACCGCCAGCGTGATGCTGCGCGCCGAGTTTGCCAATCCGCGCCATCAGCTGCTGCCCGGCGGCAATGTGAACGTGTTTTTGCGCCCGGCAAGCGAGCAGCCGGTGCTGACCCTGCCTGCCGCAGCGGTCCAGCAGAACGGCGACGGCTTCTTTGCCTGGGTGGTTAATGCCGACGGCAACGCCGAAATGCGCCCGCTGAACGTGGCTGGTCAGATTAGCCAGCAGTTCCAGATCACCTCTGGCGTGAATCCCGGTGAGCGAGCGATTACTGACGGCGCGCAGCGCGTGCAGCCCGGCGCTGCTGTCCAGATACTGAATTAAGGAGCCATCATGCTGACGTTTTTCATCAAACGCCCGCGCTTCGCGATGGTGATTGCGCTGGTCATCACCCTGCTGGGGGCCATTGCGCTGAGGATTATTCCGGTGGAGCAGTACCCGCAGATCGCGCCGCCGGTGGTGAACGTCTCTGCCAGCTGGCCCGGTGCCAGCTCCGCTGACGTGGCGGAGGCCATCGCCACGCCGCTGGAGACGCAGCTGAACGGCGTGGACCATATGCTCTACATGGAGTCCACCAGTTCGGACGAAGGCACTTACAGCCTGAACATCACCTTTGCGGCGGGGACCGATCCGGACCTTGCCGCCATCGACGTGCAGAACCGCGTGGCGCAGGCCGTGGCGCAGCTGCCGACCGAGGCGCAGCAAAACGGCGTGCAGGTGCGCAAGCGCGCCACCAACCTGATGATGGGGGTAAGTCTTTACTCACCGAATAATACCCACACGCTGCTGTTCGTCAGCAACTACGCCAGCACCCAGGTGCGCGAGGCGCTGTCGCGTCTGCCCGGCGTGGGGCAGGTGCAGATGTTCGGCGCGCGCGACTACAGCATGCGCATCTGGCTGCGCCCGGACCGCATGAACGCCCTGAACGTTACCACCGATGACGTGGCGCAGGCGCTGCGAGAGCAGAACGTGCAGGGGGCGGCCGGCCAGGTGGGCACCCCGCCGGTGTTTAACGGCCAGCAGCAGACCCTGACCATCAACGGGCTGGGGCGCTTAAGCCAGGCCGACGAGTTTGCCGATATCATCATCCGCGCGGGGGAAATGGGCCAGCTGGTGCGCCTGAAGGACGTCGCCACCATCGAGCTCGGCTCGCGCAGCTACAGCTCCGGCGCGCAGCTGAACGGGCACGACTCCGCCTATTTGGGTATCTACCCGACGCCGTCCGCCAACGCCCTGCGCGTGGCCGACGCGGTGCGCGCGGAGCTGGAACGGTTATCCACGCGCTTCCCGGACGATCTGGTCTATGAAGTCAAATTCGACACCACCTCGTTTGTGGCCGCCACCATCAAAGAGATTGGCGTCTCGCTGGCGCTGACGATGCTGGCGGTGGTGGTCGTGGTGTCCCTGTTCCTGCAAAGCTGGCGCGCGACGCTGATTGTCGCCCTTGCCATTCCGGTGTCGCTGGTGGGCACCTACGCGGTGCTCTATACGCTCGGCTACTCCGCCAATACGCTGAGCCTGTTCGCCATCATTCTGGCGCTGACCATGGTGGTGGATGACGCCATCGTGGTGGTGGAGAGCGTCGAAACCCTGATGGCGGAAGGGCAAAGCCGCACGGCGGCGACCGCGCTGGCGCTGCGCCAGATTGCCGGGCCGGTGATTGCCACTACGCTGGTGCTGCTGGCGGTGTTTGTACCGGTGGCGCTCCTGCCAGGGATCGTGGGCGAGCTGTACCGCCAGTTCGCGGTGACGCTCTCGACCGCCGTCACGCTCTCAAGCCTGGTGGCGCTGACCCTGACGCCCGCGCTCTGCGCGCTGCTGCTGCGCCCGCGTCCGGCACAGCCCGCCGCCGTTTTCCGTGGGTTCAACCGCGGGCTGGACGCCACGCGCACGCTTTACACCCGGATCGTGAGCGTGTTCAACCTCCGTCCGTGGCTGGCGCTGCTGGCCACCGCAGGCGCGGCGGCGGTGGTGGTATTCAGCTTCATGTCGATGCCAAAGGGCTTCCTGCCCCAGGAGGACCAGGGCTACTTCTTCGCCAGCGTTCAGCTGCCGGAAGCGGCTTCGCTGGAGCGCACCGAAGCGGTGATGACCACCGCGCGGGAGCTGATCGCCCAAAATCCGGCGGTGGAAGACGTGATTCAGGTCTCCGGGTTTAACATCCTCAACGGCACCAGCGCCTCCAACGGCGGGTTTATCTCCATCATGCTCAAAGACTGGAGCGCGCGTCCGCCGCTGGATGAGGTGATGGGTACCCTTCAGCGCCAGCTGCTGGCCCTGCCGGAGGCGACCATCATGACCTTCGCGCCGCCGACGCTGCCGGGGCTGGGCAACGCCTCGGGCTTCGACCTGCGCATCCAGGCCCAGGCGGGGCAGAGCCTGGCGGAGCTGGAGCGCGTCACTCGCGAGGTGCTGATGAAAGCCAACCAGCACCCGCAGCTGAGCCGCGTGTTCACCACCTGGAGCAGCAACGTGCCGCAGCTGACGCTGACCGTTGACCGCGAGCGCGCCGCCCGCCTCGACGTGCCGGTATCGCGCATCTTCAGCAGCCTGCAAACCGCCTTTGGCGGCACCCGCGCCGGGGATTTCAGCATCAACAACCGCGTCTACCACGTGGTAATGCAGAACGAGATGCAGTGGCGCGAGCGCGCAGAGCAGATCGGCGAGCTGTTCGTGCGCAGCAACAGCGGCGAGCGGGTGCGCCTGAGCAACCTCGTCACCATCACGCCGACCGTCGGCGCGCCGTTCCTGCAGCAGTACAACCAGTTCCCGTCCGTATCGGTGAGCGGCTCGGCAGCGGCTGGGGTGAGCAGCAGCACCGCGATGGCGGCGATGGGCGAGCTCCTGGCGGAAAGCCTGCCGGCCGGCTACGACTACGCCTGGAGCGGTATGTCGTACCAGGAGCAGCAGACAGGTAATCAGGCGATCTGGATCGTGCTGGCGGCGGTGGTGATGGCGTGGCTGTTCCTCGTCGCCCAGTACGAGAGCTGGACGCTCCCGGCAAGCGTGATGCTCTCGGTGCTGTTCGCCCTCGGTGGGGCGCTGGTCTGGCTGTGGCTGGCGGGCTACGCCAACGACGTGTACGTGCAGATTGGTCTGGTATTGCTGATCGCGTTAGCGGCCAAGAACGCGATTCTTATCGTCGAGTTCGCCCGCGCGCGGCGTATGGACGGAATGGCGATTGTCGATGCCGCGCGGGAAGGGGCCTCGCGCCGCTTCCGGGCGGTGATGATGACCGCCGTGTCGTTCATTATCGGCGTTTTGCCGATGATGCTGGCGACCGGGGCGGGTGCCCAGAGCCGCCGCATCATCGGCACCACGGTCTTCAGCGGCATGCTGGTGGCGACCGTGGTGGGGATTCTGTTCATCCCCGCGCTGTTCGTGCTGTTCCAGCGCCTGCGGGAGTGGGGTCACGGCCTTACGGACTCGTCGCCCACAGCTCGCAGTGTTTCTGCACCAGAGAAATCAGCGAGCCGCCGTCGGCGATAAAGTCCCGCATGCGCTGCGCCTCGCTCTTGCCCTGCTTTAACAGCAGGGCAATTTCATTGATTGCGCTTGTCGCGCCGAGCTTCTCGGCCGACGGCGCCACCTGCTCCAGCAGCCAGGCGATATCTTCCGCCACGGTTTTGTGCTCGCCGGTGTGCACGTCCGTCAGGATCCCCTCCAGCCCGTAGCGACACGCCTGAAAACGGTTAAAACGGTAGAGCAGAAAATCCTTTTCCTGATGCTTATACGGCCGCGTGGTCAGCAGCCAGTGCGACGTGGCCTGAATCAGCCCGGCGATGTTAATCGCGTGGCCGAGCGTCAGCGGCGTATCCATCACCCGCACCTCCACGGTGCCAAAATGCGGGCTGGGGCGAATATCCCAGTGCAGATCTTTGATGCTGTCGATCATGCTGGTGGCGCTCAGGCGGCGGAACAGCCCTTCGAACTCCTGCCAGCTGTTGACCCACGGCATCTGTCCGTTATCCGGGAACCCGGAGAAGATGTTGAGCCGCGACGTGGAGAACTTCGTGTCCGTGCCCTGCATGTACGGCGAGGCGGCCGCCAGGGCAATAAAGTGCGGTACAAAGCGCGACAGGCCGTGCAGCAGGTAAATCGCGTCATCTCCGGTCCGGCAGCCGACGTGCACGTGCTGGCCGAACACCGTCGCCTGCAAAATCAGGTAGCCAAAGCGCTCCAGCGTGACGTTATAGCGCTCGTCGTCGCACACCTCCTGACGCTGCCATTTCTGGAACGGATGCGTCCCGCCGCCGCAGATCTGGATGTGCTGCTCCGCCGCCGCGCGCAGGATGCTCTGCTGCATCACCGAGAACTGCGCCGCCGCCTGATCGATGGTCTGACACACGCCGGTGGCGATTTCGAGCATGCTTTCGGTGATGTCGTGTTTGACTTCACCGCCTTTGATGTCGTCTTTGACGGCGGCGATGAGCGCGGAGGAGTCCTGGCTGAGATCGTACCCCGGCGGGTTAACCACCTGCAGTTCGAGCTCGATGCCAAGGGTGAACGGTTCAGAGGATTTAAAATCGGGTAAAGGCATGGCGCACTCCGTTGTCTGTGAATGTTGAGTATAGACAACGGGTGTAGCGCGCTCGCCTCAGGGTGGTATAACTGATAGCAGGCTTAGCAAAAGGGGAGTGACTCATGTCTGACTATCCAACCATTGCGCTGATTGGTCCCGGTGCGATTGGCACCACCATTGCCGCGGTGTTGCATGACGCGGGCCGCACGCCGCTGCTCTGCGGACGCACCGCGCATCCGGAATTACGCCTGCGTCACGATGAGGGTGAAACGGTGGTGCCCGGTCCGGTATTAACCGATCCAGCGGCCATCACGCGCCCCGTTGACCTCGTGTTTATCGCGGTAAAAACGACGCAAAATGCCGACAGCGCCGGGTGGCTGCGCGCCCTTTGCGATGAAAATACCGTGGTCTGCGCGCTGCAAAATGGCGTAGAGCAGAAGGCGCAGCTTGAGCCTTTGGTCAGTGGCGCAACGGTGCTGCCGTCGGTGGTCTGGTTCCCGGCGCAGCGCGAGCCGGATGCCTCCGTCTGGCTACGGGCGAAGCCGCGCCTGACGCTGCCGGACGTGCCGCAGGCGCAGCGGGTGGTGGAGGCGCTTCGCGATACGCGCTGCGCGGTTGAACTCTCGGCGGATTTCCCCACCGTCGCCTGGCGCAAGCTGCTGCAAAACGCGGTCGCCGGGCTGATGGTGCTCGCTAACCGCCGTGCCGGGATGTTCAGGCGCGAGGATATCAGCGAACTTGCGCTGGCCTATCTGCGGGAAGGGCTTATTGTCGCCCGCGCCGAGGGGGCGAAGCTGGCCGATGACGTGGCGCAGGAGATTCTGGCGAACTTTCAGCGCGCGCCTGAGGACCTCGGCACGTCGATTCTCGCTGACCGTCAGGCGGCTCGCCCGATGGAGTGGGACATCCGCAACTGCGTGATCCAGCGCTACGGCCGCAAACACGGCATTGCGGTGCCCATCAGCGACGTGGTGGTGCCGCTGCTGGCGGCGGGGAGCGAGGGGCCGGGTTAACGGTTACTGTTTTTCCGTTCGGCGAGGGCTGGCGTTGGGCAATAATCTGGGGATAGTCAGCCTTAAACACATATGCGAAACTTGCCGCTTCTGAAAATATGTGGTGGGACCCGCTCAATGTCAGAACAACATTCGCAGTGCCTGTTCAGTGAAGGACAGATCACCTTTCCTGAGGGTTATCAGGATCGTACCGTCAACGTATTCGCGCCGCCCGCTGCGGATGCGCCGGCGTTCAACATCTCCCGCGATGCCCTCAACCCCGGCGAAGCGCTTGCCGCGTATATCGATCGCCAGCTTGACCTGATGGAAAAACACATCAAGGGCTGGAAGCAGGGGGAGCGCAGCGCCGCTACGCTTGGCGATAATCTTTCCCTGGGTGAAATTGTCCATGCCAGCTACCTGCGCGACGGGAAACGCATCTGGCAGCAGCAGGCCGTATTTAATGTCGACAGCGATAACATTCTGGTCTTCACCATGACCTGCACCCGCGCGCCGGGCGATGTCGACAGCGCGCTGTTTGGCGATCTTCTCAGGAGCTTCCGCTTCCACCATTAACACCAGGGACAGTTGTTATGTTTGAAGCAGCACGCGTTGGCGATGATATCGGCCACTCCGGTGCGCTGGCCGGGATGATTGCCGGAACGATTGTCGGTGGCCTGATTGCTGCCGCCGGGGGCATTCTGGCGGGGGCCATGTTTATTGCCGGTCTCGGCGCATCCTGTCTTGGCGTGGGCGTCCTGCTCGTCGGCGCCAGCCTGGCCGTGGGGTATTACACCGGGGAGCTGGCGACCGCCGCCCGGGACAGCATCGCGGACGCCGGGGCATCCAGCATGACGAAGAAAGGCGTCATCACCTCCGGCTCGCCCAATGTGTATATCAATGGTAAACCCGCAGCCATGGCAACAGACAGCACGGTGAAGTGCTCTGACGACGGCTCGCAGCAGATGGCCGAAGGCTCTTCGCGGGTCTCTATCAACGGCCTGCCTGCGGCACGCATCGGGGATCGCACCACCTGCGACGCGAAGGTGATGACCGGTTCGAACAACGTCATTATCGGCGGCGACCCGCAGCAAACCCTGCCCATTCAGTCTGAAGTCCCCGAGTGGCTCTACAAAGTCTCCGATCTTACCCTGCTGTTCGCCGGGCTTATTGGCGGGTGGGGCGGTGCCGCGGGTAAAGTCGGGGCGCTCTCTAAGCTGCTGGGCAAAATCCCCGGTATCAACAAGCTGGCCCGTATCGCCTGTCGCGCCGGCACGCTGATGACCGGCGTGGCGGCCGCGGGGATCATCGCTCGCCCGGTGGATATCGTCAGCGGACAGAAGTTTCTCAGCGGGGATGATGAGCTTGATTTCGTTCTTCCTTCCCGCCTGCCGGTGCGCTGGCAGCGCTACTGGCGCAGCGGCAACCCCGGCGACAGCGTGCTGGGCCGCGGCTGGAGCCTGTTCTGGGAAAGCCGCCTGGAGCATTATCAGGACGGGCTGGTGTGGCGCGCGCCGTCCGGCGATTACGTCGCCTTCCCGAAGGTCCCTAGAGGGCTGCGCACCTACTGCGAAAGCGAAAAAATCTGGCTTGAACATCATCAGGACGACAGCTGGTCGGTGTATGACGTCAGCGGCGAGCGCTGGCACTATGCGCCGCTTAAGGATGATGCACCGTCGCTGCTTCAGCGCCTCTCTGAACCCTGTGGCAACGAGATCCTCTTCGAGTGGAATGCGGATCATACCCTGCATGCCCTGACCGACGGCGCGGGCCAGCGCGTGGTCTGCCGCTACGACCGCGACAGGCTCCTCGGCGTCTGGCTGGATGACGAGATCTGCCTGGTCAGTTACGCTTATGATGAACAGCGCCAGCTGGTCTGTGTGACCGGCCGGGGCGGTAGCGTGCGCCGACGCTTCCGCTGGCAGGACGGGCTGATGAGCGCCCACGAGGACGCCAACGGCCTGTTGAGCGAATATCGCTGGCGGGAGATTGACGGCCTGCCGCGCGTGGTCGGCTTCCGCCACAGCGGCGGCGAACAGCTGACGCTCGAATACGATTTTGATAACGGCACCCGCCGTGCGACTCGCGAAGACGGCGCGCAGGCGCACTGGCTGGTGGATGACGACGACAACGTTGCCCGCTTCACGGATTACGACGGTCGCCAGACGACGTTTGTCTACCGCGACGGCGAGCTCTGCGACGTCATCCTGCCCGGCGGTGCGATGCGCCGCAGCACGTGGGACAAATACGGCCGCATGACCAGCGAGACGGACCCGGCGGGCCGCCGCACGGAGTATCACTGGCATCGCCTGACCGACCGCATCACCTGCACGGTATACCCGGACGGCACCTCATCGCAGGCCATGTACGACCTTCGCGGTCGCCTGCTGTCGGAAACCGACCCGGTCGGTAGCACCACCGCGTATCGCTATCCCGACGATGAAGAAAACCTGCCGGAAAGCATCACCGACGCCATCGGCGGCGTGGTGCGCCTGGTCTGGAACCACCAGGGGCTGCTGACGCAGCGCACCGACTGCTCCGGGAGCGTGACCCGCTTCACCTACGACCGATTCGGGCAGCTGATTGCCAGTGAGGATGCGGAAGGGAACATCACGCGCCGGGAGTGGAGCCGTGCCGGACTTTTGAGCGCCGTGATCCATCCGGACGGCAGCCGCGAGTCGCTGGTGTGGAACGAACGCGGCCAGCTCACGGGCTGGCGCGACCCGCTGGAAAGCGAGGTTAGCTGGGCCTATAACGCGCTCGGCCTCCCGGTCAGCCTCACCGACCGTATTGGCCGCGTGCGCCAGTGGCGCTACGACCCGCGCGGTAACCTGCTGCGACTCGATAACGGCAACGGGGTGGAATACCGCTTCACCTACGACGCCGTGGGCCGCCCGCTCAGCGAAACGCGCCCGGACGAGACCGTGCGCCATATGGAATGGGACGCGCGAGGGTTCCTCTGCGCGCTCGAAGAAAACGGCCGGCCTGCCGCCGACGGCGGCATCGCCCGGCGCGTCCAGCAGTTCAGCTATGACGACAGCGGGCTGCTGATCGGGCGCACCCAGCGCCACGCGGAGTACCGCTACTTCCGCGATCTGAGCGGCCAGATCACCCGCATTCGCCGCACGCCGACGGCCGAAGGCGTTGCCCTGGGTATCGAAAGCGATGAGATCGCTTACCGCCACGCCGCCGGGCGCGTGCTGAGTGAGTCCGGCATTAACGGCGCGGTGGGCTACGAATGGGATGCCCTGAGCTACCTGACCGGCCTGACCCTGCCCGGCGAGCAAAAGCTGGCCTGGCTGCACTACGGCTCCGGCCACGTCAGCGCCATCCGCTTCGGGCAGCAGCTGGTGACCGAGTTCACCCGCGACCGCCTGCACCGCGAGGTGCGCCGCACCCAGGGCGCGCGCGAGCAGTTCCGTCAGTATGACAGCCTCGGCAGACGCACCCTGCAGCGCAGCGAGTTGAGCACGGACGTGACCCTGCCGGAGCAGGCGCTGCTGGAACGCCTCTATCGCTACACCGCGCGCGGCGAGCTTTCCGGCGTCAGCGACACCCTGCGCGGAGAGGTGGACTACGGCTACGATGCCGAAGGGCGTCTGCTGAAGCACTACGAGGCCCGACAGGGGCACAGCCGCGCGCAGTACAGCTACGACGCCGCGGATAACCTCGCCGCCAGTGACGATCCGGTACCGGTCACGGATAACCGCCTGCAGCACTGGCAGGCGCTGTTCATGAAATACGACCACTGGGGCAACCTGGTCAGCCGCCGCAACGGGCTGTATGAACAGCATTATGCGTATGACGCCGAGAACCGTCTGGTGTCCGCCCGGGGAACCGGGCCGGAAGGGCGGTTTGAGGCGCGCTATCACTACGACGCGCTGGGCCGCCGCACGCGCAAAATCGTCACCACGACGCACGGCACCACCGACACCCGCTTCCTGTGGCAGGGCTACCGCCTGCTGCAGGAGCAGCAGGAGAGCGGGCTGTGCAGCACCTATGTATACGACCCGAATGAGGCCTGGAGCCCGCTGGCGCGGGTGGATCACCTTCGTGATCAGAGCAGCGGTGAGATTTACTGGTTCAACACCGACCTGAACGGCGCGCCGCTGGAAATAACCGACGAGCGCGGCGCGGTGCGCTGGAGCGGCCAGTACGGCAGCTTTGGCGAAGTGCGCCACCAGAGCGAAGGGTTCTCACGGCTTGTGAATCGCTCGGCAATGCCACACCAGCCGCTTCGCTATGCCGGGCAGTACGCTGACGGGGAAACGGGGCTGCACTATAACCTGTTCCGCTACTACGACCCGCAGGTCGGGCGGTTTATTGTGCAGGATCCGATTGGGTTGAACGGTGGGTGGAACCTTTATCAGTATGCGCCGAACCCGTTGGGGTGGATTGATCCATGGGGGTTAGCAGGTGTCAGGCTCCCAAGAAATAATGGCCATTGGGACGGAATACCAGGAGAAAGTAACTGGTATTCATATAATGACAAAGTTAATGCAGTTACATCGAACCAGCCTATACCTTTCAGTGATGGAAGGCCTGATTTTTCTGCGTGGTCAAAAGGTACACTTACTTTCGAAGATGGTGTGCTGAATGGGACGGATAAAGATTTTTCAAAAGTATATAGTGCCATTGCAGAGAAAAAAGGCATTACACAGAAAGCGGCTCAGAATTTGTTAAGGGAAAAAATGCTTACTCCACATCATCTGAGTGCGAATACTATAATTCTTGTCCCAAGAGATCTTCATGGCAATGTGCCACATATTGGCTCCGCATCAGATATGAGGAGGAAAGGAAAATGTTGAAAAAATTAGAGCGCTTTGGAGCGAAACCGACGCCATTACCATTAGATGAACTGAAAAAGAGTTTAAATACATTAGAAACATCAATAGGGCCAATTCCTGAAAGTTATCGTGCCTATTTACTTCATTTTGGCGTTTCAGTTCTTTTTGAGGTAAATGTTGTTTTCAAAGCGTCACAACCATCTCCGTGGTCTGATGAGCAAGGAAACGATACGCTTGAGTCTTTGTACGGCCTTGCAGAATCGGGTAAAGAATATACTGTCTTTGAAATGGCTGATACATACCGGAATGATTTTCGCGATCAATGGTTACCGATAGGAGCCTCGTCTGGTGATAATCAAATCTGTCTTTGCCTCAAGGGAGGTATGTCGGGAGAGATCTGGTTTTGGGATCACGAGTCTGATCCAATATTCAATGATTCAGTAGTGACCTCCGGGCTGACGAAAATAGCAAACTCCTTCGATGAGTTTGTTGATATGCTTACTGCGCGGGATGATAAAATAGATGCATCAGGAGTAGTTAAAGTCGATCTTGATTTTTAATAAAAGTGTACTTGCGGTGATCCTGGCGAAGCCCATCTATTGCTGTAAGGTGGGTGTAGCTGGTGCAGCAGATTACAGCATCAACAGCCGCTTCGCTATGAAAGAAATATATATTTTGCTTTTAAAGAGAAATAATGGATATCTTTTCCATCATAAATGATTAAGATTTGAGTTCTGTATTAGGGAGAGCTAGGATTGAATTATCGACTGGACAGTTAACTCACGGACTTAGGCACACCTTTGCTTCTCATTTTATGATGAATGACGACAAAATATGAATGTTGCAAAAAAAATTCGGTCATACCAATATAAAAATGACTATGAGATACGCTCATTTTGCACCTAATAATCTTGAAGAAGCGTTAAAATTAAAACTATTAAATTATTGTGGTGAAAAAGATGATAAAAAATGATGAGCCCCTTAACGAACATTTGATAACATACCTTGAGTATTATACTGGTTTAACAAATCCCAAGTATGCTGTGCTAGTTGATGGTGAGTGGGGGGTAGGTAAAACCCATCTTATCAATAAAATTTTCAAAGAAAAACCAAACATTTATGTAAGTCTATTTGGATTAACAACAATACAAGAAGTACACTCAACAGTTTTTGTTAAAATGTACCCCAAAAGATCTCGACTTAGAAAATTTTTCAACTGGTTTGGAAACTCCAGTATGAAAGCTAATGACTTAACACTCGCATTAGGGCCATTAATCGGAAACATAGCAAATGCTCTTATAAAAGAAAAGGTTGATAACTCCAAGTCAATCATTTTTGATGATTTGGAAAGGTGTAAAATAGATCAAGAAGATATATTTGGTGCAATAAATAAATACATCGAACACCATCAATGCAAAGTGATTGTAATTGCGCATGATAAAAAATTACAGGAAGGTTTGACAGATAAAAAGGAAAAAATCTTCGGGCAAATTCTAAAAGTCTCACCAGATATTCAGGGCGCCTTTAATCAATTTATCAAAAGAAGCAAGGCACCAAAAGCTTTTGAAAGTGTTAAAGATATTATTTATAAATCTTTTATTGCTTCGCAATGTAAATCATTAAGAGTATTAGATTACGTAATTAATGATTGTGCAAGGTTCCTACCTTGTATTCCTGAAAATTTATATAATGATAAAAGATTATTGTCAGAGTTATTTGTTTTGTTTACCGCAATAGATATAAACTATAGGCTAGGTCAATTAAGAGACAAAGACATTGAATCAAGAAATTCTGTTTATTATTACATGAATAAGGATAAAAATGCAGAAGATATATTTGATACAATAAAAAATAATTATAAAAAAACGAAGTCCTCTTAGATATTGAAAGTGATTTGATTTCAAATGAAATTTTAATCAATACGATTATTAATGGCGTATATATAAAAGAGCAAATCCATGACTGCATAAGTAAAAGCCGTCATTTTATGAAACCAGAGAGCTATGGACCTTGGTTTACTATCTTGAGCTTCGACTCATGCAAAACTGAAGAGGTGGATAAAGCGTTATAAGAACTTTATGCTCTCTTTGAGAATATGCAGTTAGTCGAAAACGGTGAAATCCAGCATTCTATCAATGTATTGTTTTTATTATCAGATGCTCAACATATTGATAAAAGTTTTGATGAAATATATTCATTTTTTTTAGACTACGTTAAAAAATTACAATGTAATGATAAATTCCTACCCGCTGATCTCTTCACAGAATATGATCCAATTCGTGATTCAGCTTATGGATATGGATTTTGGATAAATGATTCTTATAGAAAATACTCAGCGAAATTGTACAAGATATTAATGGAGCATAGACAAATATCCTTAAGAAAAAAATATCCAATTTTTAGATCTGAGCTGAAAACAAATTTAAAGGAAGATACCGGAAAGTTTTGTGAACAAATTTCTAGAAATGGCTTCAGAGAGATAAATATATATGGTTATATTCCGATTCTAGCAAGTTTCAAACCTCATGAATTTGTTGATCTATGGCTTAGTATTGATATGTCAAAATGGCATAGTGTTAGAACAGCCCTAATAAATCGATACTCTGGCGGATCATTGCATGGTGATTTAGAGGACGAGGGAAAATGGCTAAAGTTTGTCAAAATGAATCTTAAATATCGTGCATCTAAGGGAACTGGTATCGACAAATTGAGAATTTCAAGATTGTTGATGGGACTGTAAATTAGGTCCCTCTTAAAAAATATCGCAAAAGTGTTACTGCAACTTCCTGAGACTCGTTTATTAAATCAAGGTGACAGGTCGGCACGGAGCGGGTTAGTCATCTTCTTGCTCACAGAAGTCTGATTAATTGTTGCGAGTTTGGATCTCACTTATTTCAAGATATGTTTATTGACG
The DNA here is from genome assembly GCF_001807145.1 of Enterobacter sp. HMSC16D10. Taxonomy (NCBI): domain Bacteria; kingdom Pseudomonadati; phylum Pseudomonadota; class Gammaproteobacteria; order Enterobacterales; family Enterobacteriaceae; genus Enterobacter; species Enterobacter sp. HMSC16D10. Next base: position 123,452 of record NZ_KV787817.1, on the reverse strand, counting down.
GAGAATAATTTTGAATCTGCGCAAAGATGGATATCCACAAGCCCCGTTGGTACGGGCTGTATGGGGGTGCTGTGATGAACTTTATGAGAAACTAGGCCGAGCCCCCTCCCGCCAGGAATTTAATGACGAAATTGGTAAACGCGAACCACATCGTATAGGTATTAGTACACATTCTCGCCAATGGGGAGAGTGGATGCGTCATCATAATTTCTCAACATTTGTTGCTAGTGAGTCGGGTATCATCCCTGAAGAAATGCACTATCCACAATACCTACGTGTATGGTATGCCGTGACACAACTCGGTTCCGCCTCTGCTGCAAATATTGTTAAGTGGATCCGTAACAGCAACGCCACTCTGAAAGAAACCGAGATTCGCATTCAACTGGATGCATTAACTGTTAATAGCAATTCACGTTATCGATATCTTGGTAGCCGTAAAAGCGCTCGTACTGACCAGGGCAATCCATACGACGTGTTGTTTCGTACAGGAAACCTACGAAATACACGGTATGAACTATATATCCAAGAACTGCACGGTATATGGGATATTGGCGATGATGGGAGAACACCAGTTCAGATTGCTGTCCCAAGGCCATATGATCGGTTAGTACTTGAAATGAGGGATGAATTATTCACGGAGTCGCCGGAGGATGAAGGTGACATCCGTCTAAAGGCTTTACGTGAAGTTATTGTTCGGGAAGGACAACCCGTATTTAGACGAAAACTAATCGAAGCTTATGACGGCAGATGTGCGGTAACAGGTTGTTCTATCCAGGTGTTACTAGAGGCTGCTCATATAACACCTTATGCCGGTTCCTGGCATACCCGCGCCCAGCATGGTTTATTATTGAAAACAGATATTCATACTTTATTTGATCGTGGTTTGCTCTGGATTGATGCCGAGCTAAAAATAAGAATATCTGAACAGCTCGTTGGGACGGAATATGCAGAGTTAGATGGCAGGTACCTTAGATTGCCAAAAGATAAGAAAGACTGGCCGTTAATCACTCATTTGCAAAATCATCGGCAATATTGGAGTGATAAATATAATTATGGTTAATGCACTTAATCCAGAAACGTCACTTCCTCGCTCTCGAAGGAATTGATGGAATTAAATCATGTCCACTCTTGGTTAAGAGTGGACTATAAACATGGTAACCGCTTAACTAAATATAAATTTTATTGACAATATTGTTTAACTATGCATGATTAGATTTAGCAAGTTAACTTCATCTAAATCATATTTTTTAGCAAACCTTTTCCATCTTTCGACAAGAGCTCCATGGTTAACTTTATACGTTACATGCAGCTTTTTACCATGATATCTTATGTACTCTTTATCTTTGATCTGTGGGGAAAAGTAAATTACGAATGAGTTCGGTTCGATTGCAAATAGATCCAGATCGTAAAGAGTATGCATATCACAGCGCAATAATAGTCCATTGCTGACATGATTATGTGTATCATTTTTGTATGCAGTGATATGTGCCGCTTCGAGGATATCAACTATTTCACAGCCACTTACTGCACATTTTGCTTCTTGATTTAACAAATTGTCACGGAAACTTTTTTGCCCGCGCCTTTGCTTAATTTGCCGTAAAACCGCCTTGCGCTGATCATCTACATCGAGACAAGTATCATCAATGTCAGCTTCAGAAGACTCCAACTGAATGATGCCATTAAATAGACTACTTGCCCATTCAAAATCAATTTCTTGAATTGAACTTTGAACGTTGTAACGCGGTGTATGAGATACTAAATCCATCATGGAGATAGAATTAATGGGCATGTAGTTGTGCTTATACTCAGCTTTAAATTTGAGTGCCGGCACGTTTTCGACTTTGGGCTGCTCAAATTCATGATCATTGCTGCATCGCCACTTTGGATTTTTTGATTTTCGAAGGGTCAATTTTGCTGGTGTGCAATTCTCATATGGGCATCGGTTACGAGCTTTTAGATATGGGGAAGATGATAAATTATCTATAACTGATACACCCAGAACGTTATTCCTATCAGTTATTATGACAATATCCCCTTTTTTGACTTGCTTATGGTTTGGTACAAAGTTGTCATATTGGTAAAAACTAGTTGAGTCATCGTGATAACCATTATTCCCAAAGTACCGGAGATCATCATTACCTACTGCTTTAAAAGACCATGCTTTCTGATTCATCCATTTGATTCCGTCATAAAAAATTACAATTGATCATAAAGCAATAATGGGATGTTGAGAACAAAGTGTACAATTTATGATCTTCTGTAGCGCTTCAACTATAGATGATAGCTTCTAAAGTCTGCTCCTCGCTCCTAATGAACATTCAACAAACAACGTTGTTCTTTGCATAAGGCCGAAATCCCGCTTTTTACCCAGCAGAACCCCGGCCTCCGATCAACCACCTCAGTGCGCCGTAATATACGGCTCCTTCACAAATTCCGCCAGCAGCCAGACCATATCATGCAGCAGTCCGGTGAGTTCTTTCGACACGCTCGCAGGCAGTGTCCCGCCCATCACCGCCAGCGTTAACGCCACGGTATAGTCCACTTGCAGCGTCGTTTCCTGCCAGCAGTCCGGCACGCAGGAGGTAATCTTTTCCCCTGCGATCAATTGTTCAACCAGATACGAAGGCAGTTCGGCATCGCAGCACTCACGCAGCCGCTTCAGCACAGCCAGCAATCGCTTGCAGAGCGTGGCAAACGTCACCGCGTCATCAGTTTCCACCAATACGCTCACATACGCAGTGCAGGCGTCAGCCAGTTCAAAGAGATCCGCAGAATCGGGAAGTTGTACGTGGAGAAGGTGATAAACAGCGCTTTCTTCAGTAAGCGCGTAAGAAAATCCAGGGATAGTAGCCATAAGGCATCCTCTTTATGCAAAAAATGTTAACCGCCCGATGAGTTCCTACGCTCAGAGGGGGTAGCGCTGACGGAGGTAGGAATACCGTGCATAAAGAAAAACGGCCAGCCTTTCGACTGCTCCGTCAGCGCCACCGTGATTCTAACGGGATATGCGCTGTCGCGACAAAAAATATCGCTTTATGCTAACGGGTTCCTACGCCCGGTTACGGATGGGCCGCAACGCAGGCACTTTACGGCGGTGAAAAAAGGATGGAAAGGGGATAACCCTGAATTACATAAGGTTGCTTGCAGGTTTGCGAGGCGGCTTCCAGAAGGGCATTGCCGGGTGGCGGCTACGCCTTACCCGGCCTACAAAAACCACCAACCAATCCCGCCGGGCACGGCCGCTACCCCTCGCTCATCATCGCCAGAAACCGCTTCACCGTCCGCGAGCGTTCAAAGCGCCGCCAGCAGAGCGCGATATCGGTGTAAAGCTCCGGCGAGCTCAGCGCGTGGTAGGTGACATTCGGCGGAGAAATGGCCGCCATGGATTTCGGCACCAGCGCAAACCCGCCGCCCGCGGAAACCATGCTCAGGGAGGATGAAAGCTGTGACGACTGCAGCGCGTGCTGCACGTCGATGCCGGCCCGCTCGCAGCAGCCGTGAACCCGGTCGTACAGGCCGGGCGCGACCTCCTGCGGGAACAACACCACCGGCGTATCCCGAAGCTGCTCTAACGCCAGCGAATCGCACGCCGCCAGCGGATGGTCGCGATGCAGCGCCACCACCATCGGCTCCCGGTCGAGGATGGTTAACTCGAACGCCTTGCTGCTCTCGCACGGCAGGCGCACGAAGGCGATATCCAGTTCACCCTCCGCCAGCATCGTCGTCAGCGACGACATATTGGCTTCCACCTGGTGAACCTGCACCGCCATGTTCTGCACCTGAAACTGGCGAATCAGCGCGAAAATTTTGGGATGAAAAGCATCGGAGCTGGTGATGCCAATCGACAGGTTACCGTTCAGCCCGCGCGCGATGCCGCGGGCTTTCTCCAGCGCGGCGTCGCTCAGCGCCAGGATCTTGCAGGCGTCCTCGTAGAAGGCTTCTCCCGCTTCGGTCAGCTCCACGCCCCGCGTCAGGCGTCTGAACAGCGGCGTGCCCACTTCCTCTTCGAGCCGTTTGATCTGCTGACTCAGAGGAGGCTGTGAAATACCCAGCGCTTCGGCCGCCCTGGTGAAGTGTCGCTCGCGTGCTACCGCGACAAAATACCGCAGATAACGAAGTTCCATATCTAAAACGTCTCAAACCAGCATGGTTTCTATATTGGAACTCTCTGCTGAATCGGGTCAACATTTATTTAACCTTTCTAAATAAAGTTGAAGAGGACGAGCATGATGGTGCATTCATCTGCCTGCGACTGTGAAGCCAGCCTGTGCGAGACCCTGCGCGGGTTCTCCGCCCAGCATCCTGACAGCGTGATCTATCAGACATCGCTAATGAGCGCCCTGTTAAGCGGCGTATATGAAGGTGAGACCACCATCGCCGATCTGCTGGCACACGGTGACTTTGGTCTGGGCACCTTCAACGAGCTGGACGGCGAAATGATTGCCTTCAGTAGCCAGGTGTACCAGCTGCGCGCCGACGGCAGCGCCCGGGCCGCGAAGCCGGAGCAGAAAACGCCGTTCGCGGTGATGACCTGGTTCCAGCCGCAGTACCGTAAAACCTTCGACGCGCCGGTCAGCCGTCAGCAGATCCACGACGTCATCGACCAGCAGATCCCCTCCGATAACCTGTTCTGCGCGCTGCGCATTGACGGCAACTTCCGCCATGCCCACACCCGCACCGTACCGCGCCAGACGCCGCCGTACCGCGCGATGACCGACGTGCTGGACGACCAGCCGGTGTTCCGCTTTAACCAGCGCGAAGGGGTGCTGGTCGGGTTCCGCACGCCGCAGCATATGCAGGGGATCAACGTGGCGGGTTACCACGAACACTTCATCACCGACGACCGTCAGGGCGGGGGCCATCTGCTTGACTACCAGCTGGAGAGCGGCGTGCTCACCTTCGGTGAAATTCACAAGCTGATGATTGACCTGCCCGCCGACAGCGCCTTTTTACAGGCCAACCTTCACCCCAGCAATCTGGATGCGGCGATCCGTGCCGTCGAAAACTAACAGGAGAACTACCGTGAACAGTGAGAAACAGTCACGTCAGTGGGCGCACGGCGCCGATTTGGTTGTCGGCCAGCTGGAAGCGCAGGGCGTGAAGCAGGTGTTCGGGATCCCGGGGGCGAAAATCGACAAGGTCTTTGACTCTCTGCTGGACTCCTCCATTGAGATCATCCCGGTGCGCCACGAGGCGAACGCGGCGTTTATGGCGGCGGCGGTAGGGCGGTTGACCGGCAAGGCCGGGGTGGCGCTGGTCACTTCCGGGCCGGGCTGCTCGAACCTGATCACCGGCATTGCTACCGCCAACAGCGAAGGCGACCCGGTGGTGGCGCTGGGCGGGGCGGTGAAGCGGGCGGATAAAGCCAAGCTGGTGCACCAGAGCATGGACACCGTCGCCATGTTCAGCCCGGTCACCAAATACGCCGTGGAGGTGAGTGCGCCGGACGCGATTGCTGAGGTGGTATCGAATGCGTTTCGCGCCGCCGAGCACGGCAGGCCGGGGGGCGCGTTCGTCAGCCTGCCGCAGGATATTGTCGACCAGCCCGCCACGGGGGCGATTTTACCCGCCAGCGGTCCCGCGCTGATGGGCCCCGCACCAGAATCCGCTATCAACGACGTGGCGAAGCTTATCGAAAAGGCCAAAAACCCGGTCATCCTGCTGGGGCTGATGGCGAGCCAGCCCGCCAACAGCGCGGCGCTGCGCAAGCTGCTGGAGAAAAGCCGTATTCCGGTCACCAGCACCTATCAGGCCGCCGGGGCGGTGAATCAGGAGCACTTCACCCGCTTCGCCGGACGCGTCGGTCTGTTCAATAACCAGGCGGGCGACAGGCTGCTCCATCTGGCGGACCTGATTATCTGCATCGGCTACAGCCCGGTGGAGTACGAGCCGTCCATGTGGAACAGCGGCGACGCCACGCTGGTGCACATCGACGTGCTGCCTGCCTATGAAGAACGTAACTACGTGCCGGATCTGGAGCTGGTGGGGGACATCGCCGAAACGCTGAATCAGCTCGCGAACCGTATCGATCACAAGCTGGAGCTGAGCCAGCGGGCCTCCGAAATTCTGGTCGACCGCCAGCATCAGCGCGATCTGCTCGATCGCCGCGGCGCCTCGCTCAACCAGTTCGCCCTGCATCCGCTGCGCATCGTGCGGGCCATGCAGGACATCGTGAATAACGACGTGACCCTGACCGTCGACATGGGCAGCTTCCACATCTGGATCGCCCGCTACCTCTACAGCTTCCGGGCGCGCCAGGTGATGATCTCCAACGGCCAGCAGACCATGGGCGTCGCGCTGCCGTGGGCCATTGGCGCGTGGCTGGTCAACCCGGGCCGCAAGGTGGTGTCGGTCTCCGGTGACGGCGGCTTCCTGCAGTCAAGCATGGAGCTGGAAACCGCGGTGCGCCTCAACGCTAACGTGCTGCACATCATCTGGGTGGATAACGGCTACAACATGGTTGCCATTCAGGAAGAGAAAAAATACCAGCGTCTTTCCGGCGTCGAGTTCGGCCCGGTCGATTTCAAAGTCTATGCCGACGCCTTTGGCGCGAAAGGCTTTGCCGTGGAGAGCGCCGACGCGCTCGAACCCACGCTGCGCGCGGCGATGGATGTGGATGGCCCGGCCGTGGTGGCCATTCCCGTCGACTACAGCGATAACCCGCTGCTGATGGGCCAGCTCCATCTCAGCCAGATTTTGTGACTCAACATAAGGACAGAGAAATGCAAAAAGTTGCTCTCGTAACAGGCTCAGGCCAGGGGATTGGTAAAGCGATTGCGCTTCGCCTGGTGAAGGATGGCTTTGCCGTCGCCATCGCCGACTATAACGCGGAAACGGCCAGAGCCGTGGCCGATGAAATTATCCGCAACGGCGGTAACGCCGTCGCCGTGAAGGTGGACGTCTCTGACCGCGAGCAGGTATTTGCGGCGGTGGAGAAAGCCCGCACCGCGCTGGGCGGTTTCCACGTGATCGTCAATAACGCCGGGGTCGCGCCGTCCACGCCAATCGAATCCATCACGCCGGAGATTGTCGATAAGGTCTACAACATCAACGTGAAAGGGGTGATCTGGGGCATTCAGGCCGCGATTGACGCGTTTCGTAAAGAAGGGCACGGCGGGAAAATCATCAACGCCTGCTCCCAGGCGGGCCACACCGGTAACCCGGAGCTGGCCGTCTACAGTTCCAGTAAATTCGCGGTGCGCGGCCTAACTCAGACCGCCGCGCGGGATCTTGCTCCGCTGGGGATCACCGTTAACGCCTACTGCCCGGGCATCGTGAAAACGCCGATGTGGGCGGAGATCGATCGTCAGGTCTCCGAGGCGGCGGGTAAACCGCTCGGCTACGGAACCGAGACTTTTGCCAAACGCATTACGCTTGGCCGCCTGTCCGAGCCGGAAGATGTCGCCGCCTGCGTCTCATACCTGGCAGGACCGGACTCTGACTACATGACAGGCCAGTCTCTGCTCATCGATGGTGGGATGGTGTTCAACTAAATTCTAATAAGCTCTGACATGAGTTTTCCCCTGCCCCCGTGCAGGGGCTTTTTTTTGTCTCCTCCGTCATTGTGCATTACACTGCGCGCTGCAAAACTTTAGTCATTACGATCTGACAGGCGGTAACAGCGATGAACGGTACAATCACAACGTGGTTTAAAGATAAAGGCTTTGGATTTATCAAAGATGAAAACGGCGACAACCGCTATTTTCATGTGATTAAGGTCGCGAACCCCGATCTGATTAAGAAAGATGCCGCGGTGACCTTCGAGCCTACCACCAACAACAAAGGCCTTTCCGCCTATGCGGTGAAGGTGATCCCCGAAAGCAAACATCTCTATATCGCAGGCGAGCGCGTAAAGCTCACCTCGATCAAATCCTTCGTGGTGTTCAGCGAAGAAGAGCCCGTTGATACCAAAATCGACAAAGAGAACGCGGTGCTGTCGGTGGGCCTGCTGATGAACAGCATCAAGCCAAAATCCGATAAAAAGCCGGGCGAAATGCGCACGGTGAAGAAGCTGGCGATCACCACCTTCCAGAATACGACGCTGATCTTCACCGAAGATGAGATCGACATCGATGCCACGGTGAAGCTGCTGAAGTAATTGTTTGCCGGGTGGCGGCTACGCCTTACCCGGCCTACGAAAAACCATCAACGCGGCACAAAACGTAGGCCCGGTAAGCGCAGCGCCACCGGGCACCGCCGCACGCACTTAACCCATCCTGTGCTCGCCCCGTAACATCGCCTCACGGTCAAACACCTTCTGGATCTTCCCGTGCGCCATCAATGCCGCCCGGTCGGACATATGGGCAATCACGTCCGCGTCGTGGCTCACCAGCAGATACGTCATCTCATGCTCGGCCTTCAGGCGGTTAAGCAGGTTCAGGATTTCCGCCTGCACCGACATATCCAGCGCCGAGGTCGGCTCGTCCAGCAGCAGTAGCTGCGGGCGCAGCAGCAGCGCGCGGGCAATCGCAACGCGCTGACGCTGGCCGCCGGAAAGCTGGTGCGGATAGCGCCTGCCCGCGTCGGCGGAGAGCCCCACTTCGTGCAGCGCATTGGCCACCTTCTCCGCGACCTGCGTCTCGCCGCGAATGTTCAACGGCTCCGACAGCGTGCGAGAAATCGTGTGGTTGGGATGCAGCGACGCCCACGGATCCTGAAACACCATCTGCACGTTGCGGCGAAGCTCGCCTTCAAAGCGTCGCCCTGGCGTTAACGCTTCTCCCAGTAGCGCAATACTGCCGCGCCACTCGCGCTGCAGCCCCGCCAGCACGCGCAGAAGGGTCGATTTCCCGCAGCCGGATTCACCGATCAGGCTGAACGTCTCGCCTTTCTCAATGCTAAAGCTGGCGGCCGAAACCGCCGTTTTTTCCCCGAAGGCGACCTGCACCTGGTTAACCTCAACGATCGCCATCGCTGGCCTCCTTCCACGGCTGCGAACGGTCGAGCGTCGGCAGCATCTGCCCATAGGTATGGGCGTCTGGACGACATGTCCACAGGGTGCGCGTGTACGGATGCGTCGCCTGCGGGAGCCGGCTTGCCGCCATCTCATCGACCTTTTCGCCCTGATACATCACCAGCACGCGGTCGCAGTGCTCCGCCACCAGCGTCAGATCGTGGCTGATGAGCAGCATCGCCATCTGGCGTTCTTCGCACTGCTGCACCAGCAGCTCGAGGATCTGGTTGCGCAGGCGGGCGTCCAGCGCGGAGGTCGGTTCGTCGGCAATCAGCACCTGCGGGTTGTTGATCAGCGCCATCGCAATCATCACCCGCTGGCCCATGCCTCCGGAAAGTTCGCCGGGATAGCGTGACAGCACGTTCTCGCTCAGCCCGACGGCGCGGAGGATGTCGTGAATACGCGCCGTACGCTCCGGACGCGGCAGGCGCTGATGCAGGCTCAGCGCCTCATCAAGCTGCGCGGCGACGCTTTTCACAGGGTTAAGGGCGTAGCGCGGGTCCTGCAGGACCATCGCAATCCCGTTGCCGCGCAGCGCCTGCCAGCGGCGGGCGTTCAGGGTCAGCAGATCGTTGCCCAGCACGTTAAGCCGGTTGGCGCTTACGATACCGGGTTTACGCACCAGACCCATCAGGGCGCGGGCGGACATGGACTTGCCGGAGCCGGATTCCCCCACCAGCGCCAGCCGCTCGTTGCCAAGCGTAAAGCTCAGGTTGTTGACCACGCGTGCGGCGGGGTAGTCGATATTCAGCGCATCGACGATGACGCGGTGTTCAGTCATGCTGTGGCTCCAGTACATCGCGCAGGCCATCGCCCAGCAGGTTAAACGCCAGGCTGGCAAACAGAATCGCTCCGCCCGGAATAGCGGCAATCCACCACTGGTCGAAAATCACCTGCATGCCGTCGGCAATCATCGCGCCCCATTCGGCCATGGGCGGCCGTGCGCCAAGGCCGAGGAAGCCGAGACCGGCGGCGGCCAGAATAATCCCCGCCAGATCCAGCGCCAGCCGCACAATCGCGGACGGCAGGCACAGGGGCAGAATATGGCCGACCAGCAGGCGCGGGCCGCGGATCCCCATCATCTCCGCGGCGGCCAGATAATCGCTGTGGCGCAGACGCTGAATCTCGCTCCGGGCCTGACGCGCGTAGGCGGGCCAGCTGGTTAAGGCCAGCGCCAGCGCGCCGTTGACCAGCCCCGGGCCGAGCATCGCCACAAACGCGAAGGCGAGGATCAGGCGCGGCATCGACATCACCACGTCGGTAAAGCGCATCAGGACTCGCTCCAGCCAGCCGCCGTAGTAGCCGGACAGGATCCCCACCAGCAGCCCGGCGGGCAGGGTGATAACGGTGACTAATGCCACCAGCCCGAGCGCCGGACGGGTGCCGTAAATCAGGCGCGAGAGCAGATCGCGCCCGTAGCTGTCGGTGCCCAGCCAGTGCTGGCCGTTCGGTGCCTGCAGGCGCGCGGCGGCGTCCTGCCAGTTCGGATCAACCGGTGCCAGCCAGGGCGCGAACAGGGCAATAAACACCAGCAGCGCCAGGGCAATCAGCCCGCAAACGGCGGCAGGGGAGCGGCGCAGGCGGCGTAAGAAGAGATAAAACGGCATCAGCGCACCCTGGGATCGGTCGCCCGCACAAGCAGGTCGGTAAGGTTATTGATCAGGACAAAGCAGACGCCGATCAGCAGCGTGCCGCCCATGACCGCGGTGGTGTCTCCGGCGAACAGGGCGGTGGTGAGATAGCGTCCGATGCCCGGCCACGAGAAGACGGTTTCGGTTAATACCGCACCTTCCAGCATGCTGGTATAGGCCAGGGCGATCACCGTCAGCAGGGTGCTGCGAATGTTCGGCAGCACGTGGCGCAGCAGAATGGTCATCTCCCCGGCGCCCTTGGCGCGGGCAAGCAGGATGTACTCCTTGTTCATTTCGCTGAGGCAGGCGGAGCGGGTCAGACGGGTAATGCTCGCCAGCGAGTAGTAGGCCAGCAGCACCACCGGCAGCACCAGGTGGCTGATGGCGTTGCGGAATGCCTCGCGATCGCCGGAAAGCCAGGTATCTATCAGCGCAAAGCCGGTGCGCGGCTCGACGGTGAACTGCCAGATATCGTCCAGCCTGCCGGGGCCCGCGCTCCACTGCAGCTTCGCGTAGAACAGAGCCAGCATCAGCAGGCCGAGCCAGAAAATCGGCACCGAGTTGCCGAGCAGGGTGAGCGTTCTGATCGCTAAGTCCACTGGCGAACCGGCGTAGCGGGCGCACAGCACACCCGCAATCACGCCGAGTATCGTGCCGATAATTAGCGCCAGCGTTGCCAGCTCCAGCGTGGCGGGGAAGGCGTGCAGCAGATCCTGCAGCACCGGCTGCCCGGTGGCGCTGGCGGTGCCTAAATCACCGTGGGCGAGGCTCTGCAGATAGTGCCAGAACTGCACGGGCAGGGGACGATCCAGCCCAAGCTGGTGGCGAACCTGATCGTAGGTTGACTGGCTGGCGTGATCGCCGACGATCTGCAGCACGCGATCGACCGGGGAAAACGCCGAGAGCGCAAACGTGACGAGCAGCAGCCCGAAGAGCGTGAGCAGCAGGGTCAGAAGACCCTGAAGCACGCGGGTGGAAAGATGTGGCATGGAAAATCTCTTCATGCCGGGTGGCGGCTTCGCCTTACCCGGTCTACAAAAACCGAGAACACAGGCCGGGTAAGCGCAGCGCCACCCGGCAACAAGGGCTACTTCGTGACGCGATCGTACCAGACCATATCCGCGTTCAGCCCCTGCTGATACCCCTTCACGTTATCGCGCACCACGATCTGGGTTTTGCCCTGATCGACGAACACGTACGGCGAGCTCTGCTGCAGCTGTTCCTGCATCTTCTTGTACAGATCCAGACGTTTCGCCGGATCCGGTTCGGCAACCGCCGCCAGCGTGGCCTTGTTCAGCTCCGGAATTTTCCAGCCGTTCAGACCGGCCACGGTGCTGGACTTCCCGTCGTTCCACGCGAAGGCGCTGGCGTTGGAGTGCGCATCGAAGTAGTCCGGGATCCACAGACGAATCGCCGCCTGAGGCTGCTTCGCGCGCACGCGGGCATAGACCTGGCTCCCGGCGGCAGGCAGCAGATCCACCTTCACACCACCCTGCGCAAAGCTCGCCTGCATCGACTGGGCGATGGTGATAAACGGCGGCTTGTTCTCCACGTCCAGCGTGAAGTGCGCGTCCTTAATGCCCGCTTTGGCGAGGATTGCCTTCGCTTTTGCCGGATCAAATTTAAACGGATTGTCTTCCAGCGCGCCCGGCAGGCCGACCGGCAGGAAGCTCTGGTGAACAAAATACTGGCCTTTCAGCAGGTTCTTCGTGATGCCGTCATAGTCGACCAGCCAGCGCGACGCTTCCCAGAACGCCGGGTTGTTCAGCAGCGGATTGGCGCTGTTGCCGGTGTTAAACACCAGGTAATTCTGCTCGGCGGACGGAATGCTCAGCACCTTCACGCCCGGCTTGCCGTCCAGGGCGCTAATCTGGTCTGCACCCAGATCGCGCGCCACGTCCGCATCCCCCTGCTGGATCAGCAGGCGGCGTGAAGCCGGATCGGGGACGTTTTTAATGATGATGCTTTTGAGCTTCGGCGCGCCGCCGGGCGCGGAATCGTTGGCTTCCAGCACGATGGCCTGATGCGGCTGATAGACGCGCATTTTGAACGCGCCGCTGCCCGCCGAGTGCATTTTCAGCCAGGCGTTACCGAAGTCGTTATCCTTGACGTTCGCGGCGACCTCTTTTTCATCGACGATAGAGGCAATCGGCGTGGAGAGGATATTCAGCGCCACCGACGGGCTGACGTCCGCCGTCCAGTGAAGCTGGAGGGTATGATCGTCCACCTTTTTCAGCTGGCTGGCGATGTTGCTCGCGTCCCAGCCCAGCACGTTGAGGATAAAGGCCGGGGATTTGTTCAGCGTCACGGCGCGGGTATAAGAGAAGATCACGTCTTCCGGGCGCAGCGGGTTGCCGGAGGCGAATGTCGCATCGGGTTTAAGCTTGATGGTCAGGGTTTTTGCTGCTGCGTCCGCTTCCCAGCTTTCTGCCAGAACCGGCGTGATTTTTTCCGGATTATCGCGGTCCGGCTGCACCAGACGCTGGTACAGGCTCGGCACGGTCTGGATGCTGGAGAGCTCGTTGGCTTCGGCCGGGTCGAGGCTCACGATATCATCAAGCCCCTGGGCAACCACCAGCGTGTTGGGCGGCGTAGCGGCGTGGGCGGCGCCTGAGAGCGCAGCCAGCACCAGTAACGGCAACAGTTTTTTTGTCATAGCGATCCCTGAGAAGAATATATTGTGATTGTTTTATGCTCCGCTACGTTAGGGCGACTGTGACATTCCACAAAGTCGAAATTCAGCTTTACTTATGCCTTCCGGGAATATCGCATGCGCTCGGGCTATTAAAACACGCGGCTTTTCGCCTGCTTTTTAACCTGCTATAACAAATGCCTTACCTTTCAGGGAGTCACCGCCGTGCCCGAAATCAATCAACATGGTCAAACCGTTAACGATATCGTTCCCGACTGGAAAGGCGCGCGCGCGTTAACCCGCACGCCGCTGTTCGGCCAGTATTGTCGCCTGGAGCCGCTGGACGCCGATCGCCACGCGGCCGATCTCTTTGAGGCCTACGCGCTGGGAGACGACAGCGACTGGACGTGGCTTGCCAGCACGCAGCCCACGAGCGTGGAAGCCACCGCGCACTGGATCATGGCGAAGGTCATGGACGATGAACTGGTGCCGTTTGCCGTCATTGACTTACGCACCGAACGAGCGGTGGGGCTGGTGAGCTATATGGCCAACGAGCGGCTGCTGGGGTCGGTGGAAATTGGTCACGTCACCTGGTCGCGCAAAATGAAAGGTTCCCGCATCGGCACCGAAACGGTGTGGCTGCTGCTGAAAAATGCGTTTGAGCACGGCTACCGGCGCCTCGAGTGGAAGTGCGATTCCATGAACGTGGCGTCGCGCAGGGCGGCGGAGCGGCTGGGGTTTGTCTGGGAAGGACGCCTGCGCCAGAAGCTGGTGCGTAAAGGGCGCAACCGCGACAGCGATATGCTTTCTATTATTGACGGCGAATGGCCGCAAAGAGATGCGGAGCTGCGCGCCTGGCTGGCGGCAGAGAATTTTGACGAGGAAGGGCGGCAGATAAAGCGGCTTGAGGCGTTTCGGTTATAAGTTTTTTATGTAGGGTACAGCGTAAACGCGCGGTTAATCCGCGGAAATCGCGATTTCAATCAGGTTGGTTTTTCCTGACTGCAGGCCGCGCGTTACCGCTTCGGCGATATCGGCAGCCTCGGTTACCCGGCAGCAGTGGACGCCCATGGCGGTGGCTAGCGACTGAAAATCGATATGCGGGTTCACCAGGTCCATCCCGATAAAACGCCCCAGCCGCGTTGAGCTGTAGTCAGCCTGGCTCTTCATAAAGTTTTTCAGGATGTTGTACTCCCTGTTATTCATGACGATAAAGGTGACCGGCAGATTTTCGTGTGCCGCCGTCCAGAGCGCCTGCGGCGAGTAGAGGGAGGCTCCGTCTCCAACTAAACACACTACCGGCTCGCGGCCCAGCCCCAGCGAGTGACCTACTGCTGCGGGCATCCCCCAGCCCAGTCCGCCGCCGCGCATAAAGTAGTAGCGCTGGTGCTGCTGGTCAGAGATGAACCGGCGGACATGCCTGGCGGTCGCTATCGCCTCATCCACGATGGTGGTACCCGCCGGAATGGATCGGATGACTTCCCAGGCTGCGACCATCGGCGAAAGGGCCGGGCGTAGCCGCTCGACGGCCAGACGTTCCTCCTGCTGCTGCCACTCCTTCTCTCGTTCGTCGCGGGCCGCCACCAGCAGCCGCTGGTGGGCCAGCGTGCTGGCGATCAGGCGCTGCTTAAGCTTTGGCAGCAGTTCGTGCAGGGACAGTTTGATATCCCCCATCACCGAAAGGCGAGTGGCATAGGTGCGGCCAAGCTCGTGCATATCCGCCGAGAGCTGGTACACCGCGCAGGTCGCCGGAATAGCCTCGCCCTCGCTGTACAAAATGGTGATCAGGCTTCTGCCGCCGATGATAAATACGGCATCGTAGGCATTGATGATGCTGGCGATTTCGCTGGCGGTGGTGGGCATATTGCCCCGCCAGAGCGCGTGCTGAGTGGGAAAAGGCAAATTCAGCGGCCAGGAGGAGCCGTAGACGTGGGCGCTGAGCGCTTCCGCCAGCTCGACAATCTCCTGCGTCGAGCCGCTGGAGTGCACCTCATCGCCCGCCACAATCATGATCCTGCCCGGCGCGATCTCGCTGAGCGCCTCCGCCAGCTCGTCCAGCGAGCCCGCCACGGTGTGGTAGTTCACTCTCGACGCCGTCTGTATTCCGGCGTCGCTCAGCTCTTCCATCACGTTCATCGGCAGGGAGAGCAGCACCGGACCAGCCGGAGGGTAGCTGGCAGCGTGAAACGCGCGGCGTACCAGCACCGGGAGCTGGTCGGCGCTGGTGACCTCCTGCGCCCACTTCATGACCGGAGAGCCGATGGACACAATATCGTCATACAGCAGCGGGTCGCGGACGTAGTGCCGCGTATCCTGCTGTCCAACGGTCACCACCAGCGGGGTTTTCATGATCCGCGAATTAATGAGATTCCCCATGCCGTGCCCCAGGCCGCTCGCGGTATGCAAATTGATAAAGCCCGTTTTGCCGGAGGCTTTCGCATAGCCGTCGGCAATCGCCACCACGGTGCTCTCCTGAAGCGCCAGAATATAGTGAATATTTTCATGGCGAAGCAGGGCATCAATCAGAGGAAGTTCGGTGGTGCCGGGGTTGCCAAAAATATATTCCACGCCTTCACTCTCCAGCACTTCAAGAAGAATATCGGCACCCGTTCGCATATTGAGATCTGATAAGGACGTTAATGATTTAATCATACTGACACCTCATTCAGTATTATTTAACCCAGGCTAAAATTCTTCCTGCGTCGGACGAACAACAATTTCATTAATATCAACGTCGCCAGGCTGTTCTATGGCAAATAAAACCGCGCGGGCAATTGCGTCAGCCGGAATAGCCTGCTTATAAAACTCATGGAGAAATTTTTTACTCTCTTCGTCAGAGCTGCCGAATTGCAGTTCGCTCTCGACGGCGCCGGGTGAAATAAGCGTCGTGCGGAGGGTTCTACCCGCCTCCTGACGTAAGCCTTCACTCAGCGCGCGGACGGCGAATTTCGTGGCGCTGTACACCACGCCGCCAGGCGCCAGCACCTTGATGCCCGCAACGGAGGCAACGTTAATAAAATGCCCGCTGCCCTGACGCTGGAACACCGGCCACGCGGCCGCGATGCCGTACAGCACCCCTTTCAGATTGGTGTCAATCATCTTGTCCCATTCGTCGGTTTTCAGCTCGCTCAAGGGGGCGATAGCCATAAAGCCCGCGTTGTTGATCAGCACATCCACGCGCTGGTAGGCGGCAACGGCAGCGTCAATGGCGCGCTGAACCTCCTCCTGACGGGTGACATCGGCCTTCACGGCTATCGCCTTGCCGCCTTGCTGAATAATCTGATCCACCAGGGCATTAATTCTGTCCAGACGGCGCGCCACCAGCACCAGCGAAAACGCGTTATTCGCTAAATGGAGGGCAATCGCCTGACCAATACCGCTGCTGGCACCGGTAATGACAACAACCTTGTTTGCACTATTATTCATGATCTTATCTCGCTATTGAGTGATGCAAAAAATAAAAGGCAGAGAAGCGTAAATGAATAATGACAAATTCATTAATGCGGTTTTTGATATATTGTGTATCGGAAATAAAATGATGTTCATTTAAAACTTAATGGAGTGCGCAAGAGTCTGTCAATGTTGTTTTTTAATAATTAAATTAATTACAGGCTTAATATTTAATTCTTATAGGTAACCGAGAATAGTATTTAAATGAAATGGGGTCACGATAGCGGCCCTGCGAACAGGGCCTGAGAATTACAATTTGCCACTGTAAAGCACCGGGCCTGTGGGGAGCCCAGTGGGCGATCCGCCCGCTGGTTCAAGGCTTATGGCTATCGTGGCGTCAGGAGGGAGCGTTGTGTTCCTGAGGGTGACGCGTGTCGGTATGTCGTTATGCAGCAGCCCCATGGAGACCGGCGCCTGCCCGCCTGGGATCAGCCAAAGCTGGAGGCTGTGTTGCGCCGCGACGGCCGTCGGCCGAAGAGGGGCAATGCTCAGGTGCTGGCGGCTGGCATCCGCGCTGACGACCCATTCCCCGTGCTGTTGGGCATCGTTGAGGACGATCAGCGGAGCGAGTTCCGGTGTACGGGTGGCATACCAGGCAACGACCGACAGGGCGGCGAGGGAGGCCGCAACCATCCAGCCGACATAAGGCCGACTTTTGCGTAAAGGCTTTTTGGGCGGCAGGTCGAGGGCGATTCTTTTCCACACCGTCTCGGGTGGAGGGACGGGCACAAGATGACTATCCAGCGTGCTGAACATTTTCTGCCAGTACGCGACGCGGGCGGCCAGAGCCGGTTCACGGAGGACCCTTTTCTGGAACTGAAGCCGTGCTCCTCCCCGCAGCGTGCCGAGGGCATACTCTGCTGCCAGCATGTCGTCGCGTTTTTCTGCGTCATTCATAGCCCCACGCACTCCCGAAGATGATCCATTGCCCGACGTATCCAGCTTTTCACCGAGCCTACAGGCTGCTGGAGCCAGTCGGCAATGTCGCTGTGAGACATGCCTTGATAGTAGGCGAGCGTAATGCTCTGGCGCTGCTCGCTGCTCAAATGTTCGAGACAATGCCTGAGCCGCTCTGCCTGCGCATCGTCGTGCCAGTTATTCTGCTCATCGCTTTCGCTCAGCAGAATATCTTCCGAATACGACTCTTCACGGGCTGCAGCCCGGGTTTGCCCGCTGCGCAGCCAGTCAATACAGCGGTTGCGAACAATATGCGTAAGCCAGGTCATCGGGGAGCTCAGGGTAGCGTTATAGGTTTCGGCTTTACTCCAGACGGTGACAAAACAGTCGTGCAGGATCTCTTCTGCCCAGGCGCGGTCGCGCAGCATGCGCAGCGCAACGGCAAACAGGTGAGGCGATGTGAGTCGGTAAAGTTGTTCAAATGCGCGGCGATCGCCGTTAGCGATCGCCTGCATTAATTTCAACTGCTGTTCAGCCAGCGCGTTATCCATGTTTTTTCCGGAAGGCAACGTCACACTTCCGAAGTATAGACAACTACTTAGGCATCAGGACGGTATCAATCACATCGATCACGCCATTTTTCTGATGGACGTCGTAGGTGCTGATGTTCGCCACGTTACCTTTACCGTCCTTAAGCTGAATATTGTGCGGGCCGTTGCTCATGATCCACAGCGGTTGACCGTTAACGGTCTTCAGCTCCGCGTGGCCGCCGCCCTGTTTAATTTTCTGCTCCAGCGCTTTCATATCGTAATTACCGGCGACCACGTGATAGGTGAGGATGCTGGTGAGCGTGGCTTTGTTTTCGGGTTTGACCAGGTTCTCGACCGTGCCGGCAGGCAATTTCGCAAACGCCGCATCGGTCGGCGCAAAGACGGTGAAAGGCCCTTTGCTCTGAAGCGTATCCACCAGCCCGGCCGCTTTGACGGCGGCCACCAGCGTAGTGTGATCTTTCGAGTTCACGGCGTTTTCAACAATATTTTTGCTCGGGAACATCGCCGCTCCGCCCACCATCACGGTGTCTGACGTCATGGCTGCTGATGCGCCTGCACAGAAGAGTATCGCGCTGGATACGAATGCAACACTGAGTAGCTTTTTCATCATTTATCCTCGGATTAAGGAGCAAAGGCGTTGCTCACATACTCATATACGAGGGGCGGGGGGAAACTGGATGCAGGGAAATGAAAATAAATTTGTGGCTGGGAAGTGAATTCCCTCTCCCCGGTGGGGAGAGGGCAAATGACTTAGCGTCTCACCGGCGCCCCGTTCGCCACATAATACGCCGCCGTGCTCTTCGCCAGCGGCTCGCGCCCGCGAATGGCGTCGGCAATCTTCTCACCAATCATAATGGTGGTGGCGTTCAGGTTGCCGGTGATAATCTGCGGCATAATCGACGCATCCACCACGCGCAGCCCTTCCAGCCCGTGAACGCGGCCTTCGCCGTCGACCACCGCCATCTCGTCATAGCCCATCTTGCAGGTGCCGCACGGGTGGAAGGCGGTTTCGGCGTGGTTGCGCACGAACTCGTCCAGCTGCTCGTCGGTCTGGCAGTCAATACCCGGACTGATTTCACGGCCGCGGTACTTGTCCAGCGCGGGCTGGTGCATGATCTCGCGGGTGATGCGGATCGCGTCGCGAAACTCCTGCCAGTCCTGCTCGTGGGACATATAGTTGAACAGGATCGCCGGATGCTGGTGCGGATCGCGCGACTGGATGCGCACGTGTCCACGGCTCGGGGAGCGCATGGAGCCGACGTGGCACTGGAAGCCATGTTCTTTCACCGCGTTCGAGCCGTTGTAGTTAATCGCCACCGGCAGGAAGTGGTACTGAATGTTTGGCCACTCAAACTCCTCGCGGCTGCGGATAAACCCGCCCGCTTCGAAGTGGTTGCTCGCACCTATGCCGGTGCCGCCAAACAGCCACTCCGCGCCAATCTTCGGCTGGTTCCACCACTGCAGGGCAGGGTAGAGGGAGACCGGCTCTTTACATTCGTACTGGAGGTACATCTCCAGGTGATCCTGCAGGTTTTCCCCCACGCCGGGCAGATCGTGCACCAGCGGGATATCAAACTGCTTCAGCAGGTCAGCGTTGCCCACGCCGGAGCGCTGGAGGATCTGCGGGGAGGCAATCGCCCCGGCACTCAGTAGCACTTCTTTTTTTGCCGTCGCTTTGGATGGGATGGTGCTTTCACCCTCCAGCCACTCGACGCCCACCGCGCGCTTGCCCTCAAAGAGGATGCGATCGGTCATGGCGTGGGTGCGGATGGTCAGGTTCGGACGCGGTTTCGCCTGATCCAGATAGCCGCGCGCGGTGCTGGCGCGTCGGCCCTGCGGCGTGACCGTGCGGTCCATCGGGCCGAAGCCCTCCTGCTGATAGCCGTTGAGATCGTCGGTGCGCGGATAGCCCGCCTGCACGCCCGCCTCCACCATCGCCTCAAACAGCGGGTTCACGCCCGGTTTCGAGGTGGTAACGCTCACCGGACCGTCGCCGCCATGGTAGTCGTTCGGCCCCACGTCGCGCGTCTCTGCCTTGCGGTAGTAGGGCAGGCAGTTGAGGTAGCTCCAGTGCTCCAGGCCCGGCTCTTTCGCCCAGTGGTCGAGGTCCATCGCGTTACCGCGGATGTAGCACATGCCGTTGATCAATGACGAGCCGCCCAGCCCTTTGCCGCGTCCGCACTCCATGCGGCGGTTGTTCATGAAGGGTTCTGGCTCGGTTTCGTACGCCCAGTTGTAGCGCTTGCCCTGCAGCGGGAACGCCAGCGCGGCGGGCATCTGGGTGCGGAAGTCAAATCGGTAATCCGGTCCGCCCGCCTCAAGCAGCAGGACGGTGGTGTTCGGATCTTCAGTCAGTCGTGTCGCCAGCACGTTGCCGGCAGAGCCGGCCCCGATAATGATGTAGTCAAATTGCAAATAAACCTCCCGGTTAAAATATGGACTGGAATTTACCCATCTCAACCTGGATGGACTTCACCTGGGTGTAGCTCTGCAGCGTCATCACGCCGTTCTCGCGGCCAATGCCGGAGTGCTTGTAGCCGCCGACCGGCATCTCTGCGGCGGATTCACCCCAGGTGTTGATCCAGCAGATGCCCGCTTCGAGCTGATGAATGGCGCCGTGGGCGCGGTTCAGGTCGGCCGTGACGATGCCTGCCGCCAGCCCGTAGTCGGTGTCGTTGGCGCGGCGAATCGCTTCCTCAATGGACTCATAGGTGAGGATGGACATCACCGGGCCGAAGATCTCTTCGCGCACGATGGTCATCTCGTCGGTGCAGTCGGTGAACACGGTCGGGGCCACCCACGCGCCGTTATCGAAGCCTTCGCCCTTCAGCACGTCACCACCGCACAGCACGCGCGCGCCTTCCTCTTTGCCTTTGGCGATGTAGCGCATCACGCTGTCGCGGTGCGGGAAGCTGACCATCGGGCCAAAGTTGGTAGCTCCATCGAACAGATCGCCCGCGCGGATGCGGCCCACGCGTTCAACGATTTTCTGCTCAAACGCGGCTTTGAACTTAGCCGGAACAAACACGCGGGTGCCGTTGGTGCACACCTGGCCGGAGCTGAAGAAGTTGGCCATCATGGCGATGTCCGCCGCGAGATCCAGATCCGCATCGTCGAAAATAATCAGCGGGGATTTACCGCCCAGCTCCATCGTCACCTCTTTCAGGGACGAGGCCGCGGCGTTCGCCATCACTTTTTTGCCGCTGGCGACGCCGCCGGTGAAAGAGACTTTCGCGATGCCCGGATGCTCGGTCAGGTACTGGCCGGTCTCTGCGCCCACGCCAGGCAGGACGTTAAACACGCCGTCCGGCAGGCCCGCTTCGGTGTAGATCTCGGCAAGCTTCAGGGCGGTAAGCGGCGTCACTTCGCTCGGCTTGAAGATCATCGCGTTGCCCGCCGCCAGCGCCGGGGCCGATTTCCACAGGGCGATCTGGATCGGGTAGTTCCACGCGCCGATGCCCGCCACCACGCCCAGCGGCTCGCGGCGGGTGTAGACGAATGAGGTCTCACGCAGCGGGATCTGGCTGCCTTCCAGCGCCGGGATCAGCCCCGCGTAGTACTCCAGCACGTCCGCGCCGGTGACGACGTCGACGGTGGAAGTTTCGGAATACGCTTTACCGGTGTCGAGGGTTTCCAGCTTTGCCAGCTCGTCGTTGCGCTCGCGCAGGATGTCGACGGCGCGACGCAGAACGCGGGAGCGCTCCATGGCGGTCATCGCCGCCCAGATTTTTTGCCCGCGTTTTGCGCTTTCCACGGCGCGGTCGACGTCTTCACGCCCGGCGGCCTGTACGGTCGCCAGAACGTCACCGTTGGCCGGGTTGATGGTCTCGAAGGTGCGACCGCTGGTGGCCGATGTATAACCACCATTGATATAAAGCTGCTGTTCTGCCATTCGGGACATAAATTCTCCTCGGTTAATCGGTCGGTAAATGCTGGCTGATAAAGTGGCTGGTGAGCGACTGCGCCAGGGTCTTATCCAGCGGCTTGCCGCTCAGCGCGGCGCGCAGCCACAGCCCGTCGATCAGCGCCGCCAGCCCGTAGCCCGCCTCCTGGGCCTGCTCGCGCGGCAGCTCGCGGCGGAACTCGTACACCAGGTTCGACAGCAGGCGGCGGCTACTCACCTGCTGCAGGCGGTAGAGCATGGGCTGATGCATGCTGCTTGCCCAGAAGGCCAGCCAGGCCTTCATCGCCGCGCTGCTCACCTGGGTTTCATCAAAGTTACCGCCGACAATCGCCTGCAGACGCTGCTCCGCGCTGCCGTTCGGCAGGGCGTGCAGGCGGCTTAATACCGCATCGCGCAGCTGGCCGGTGATGTCGCGCATGGTCGCTTCCAGCAGACCGTTTTTGTCTTTGAAATAGTGACTGATGATCCCCGTGGAAACGCCCGCCCGACGGGCGATCTGCGCGATCGTCGCGTCATGCATTCCCACTTCATTTATTGCTTCCAGCGTGGCGTCGATAAGCTGCCTGCGCCGGATCGGCTGCATCCCCACTTTGGGCATTATTGCCACTCCATTCATCAGCTTTGGTTAACCATTAAAGCGGTTTTTGATTGGACGTTCAATATAAAATGTGTCTTAATTGTTGCGGATTTGGATTTTAATAGTTACAAAAACAGTGAGGATACTGGATGACAGACCTTTCACAGGACAGAGAAAAAGACAAAATCAACCCGGTCGTTTTTTATACGTCCGCCGGGCTGATTTTGTTGTTTTCCCTGACAACGATCTTCTTTCGCGATTTTTCTGCCGAGTGGATTGGGCGCACCCTGAACTGGGTATCGAAGACCTTCGGCTGGTACTACCTGCTGGCGGCGACGCTCTACATCGTCTTTGTGGTCTGCATTGCCTGCTCGCGCTTCGGCTCCGTGAAGCTCGGGCCAGAGCAGTCCAAGCCTGAGTTCAGCCTGCTGAGCTGGGCCGCGATGCTGTTTGCCGCGGGCATCGGCATTGACCTGATGTTCTTTTCCGTGGCGGAACCGGTCACGCAGTATATGCAGCCGCCGGAAGGGGCAGGGCAGACGATGGAGGCTGCGCGCCAGGCGATGGTCTGGACGCTGTTCCACTACGGCCTGACCGGCTGGTCAATGTACGCCCTGATGGGCATGGCGCTGGGATACTTTAGCTATCGTTATAATTTGCCCCTCACCATTCGCTCCGCGCTGTACCCGATTTTCGGTAAAAAGATTAACGGCCCGATTGGCCACAGCGTCGATATCGCGGCGGTGATCGGCACCATCTTCGGTATTGCGACCACGCTCGGGATTGGCGTGGTGCAGCTCAACTACGGGCTGAGCGTGCTGTTTGATATTCCGGATTCGATGGCGGCGAAAGCGGCGCTGATTGCGCTCTCCGTCATTATTGCCACCATTTCGGTGACGTCGGGCGTCGATAAAGGCATCCGCGTGCTCTCCGAACTGAACGTGGCGCTGGCGCTGGGCCTGATCCTGTTCGTGCTGTTTATGGGCGACACCTCGTTCCTGCTCAATGCCTTAGTGCTGAACGTGGGCGACTACGTAAACCGCTTTATGGGCATGACGCTGAACAGCTTCGCCTTTGACCGTCCGGTGGAGTGGATGAACAACTGGACGCTGTTCTTCTGGGCGTGGTGGGTGGCGTGGTCGCCGTTTGTCGGCCTGTTCCTGGCGCGTATTTCGCGCGGGCGCACCATCCGCCAGTTTGTGATGGGCACGCTGATTATCCCGTTCACCTTTACCCTGCTGTGGCTGTCGGTGTTCGGCAACAGCGCGCTGCATGAGATTATCCACGGCAACGCGACCTTTGCACAGGAAGCGATGGCGCACCCGGAGCGCGGCTTCTACAGCCTGCTGGCGCAGTACCCGGCGTTCACCTTTAGCGCCTCCGTGGCGACCATTACCGGCCTGCTGTTCTACGTCACCTCGGCGGATTCCGGCGCGCTGGTGCTGGGCAACTTCACTTCGAAGCTCAAAGACATCAACAGCGATGCGCCGAACTGGCTGCGCATCTTCTGGTCGGTCGCCATCGGCCTGCTGACGCTCGGCATGCTGATGACCAACGGCATCTCGGCGCTACAGAACACCACGGTGATCATGGGGCTGCCGTTCAGCTTCGTCATCTTCTTTGTCATGGCCGGGCTGTATAAATCGCTCAAGGTGGAAGATTACCGCCGCGTCAGCGCCAGCCGCGATACCGCACCGCGTCCGATGGGGGCGCAGGACAGACTGAGCTGGAAGAAACGCCTGTCGCGCCTGATGAACTACCCGGGCACGCGCTACACCAAACAGATGATGGAGACGGTCTGCTTCCCGGCAATGGAAGAGGTGGCGCAGGAACTGAAGCTGCGCGGTGCGTACGTGGAGCTGAAAAACCTGCCGCCAGAGGAGGGTGAAACCCTGGGTCACCTGGATCTGCTGGTGCACATGGGCGACGAGCAGAACTTTGTCTACCAGATCTGGCCGCAGCAGTACTCTGTCCCCGGCTTTACCTACCGGGCGCGCAGCGGGAAATCGACCTACTACCGGCTGGAAACCTTCCTGCTTGAAGGAAGCCAGGGGAATGATTTGATGGACTACAGCAAGGAGCAGGTGATTACGGATATTCTGGACCAGTATGAACGGCACCTGAACTTTATCCATCTGCACAGGGAAGCGCCGGGGAATAGCGTGATGTTCCCGGATACGTAAGTTACTTTTTACAAACGCGCAATATAAGGCAAGTGTCTATCGGCACTTGCCTTTTTTATCTCTTGAGTTTGCTGGCAGAACTCATCACGGGAAGGGAAGAAGGAATGTGCCGGAATAATGTTAATTTTCATCAAAAAAATTGATCTGAGTGTGATTTCTCATGATGTGATTGATTTTTAATAAGTTTTTTTATTATTCACACGAGAGGGGGTTAGGGTTTTGTAAAGAAAATTCAGGTTTTGTATTGGGTGTTTTACTAAAACTCAAAGTTTTGTCATGAATAATCTTAAATTAACCCTATTAAGAAAAGGTTTAATTCCTTTTCTTTACTCTACTAACTTATTGATTTGAATTATTGATTGTTTATTGTTTGGTTTTTTGTTCTGTTTTGTTAATTATAATGGATGAATATGCTTGTGTAATAATTTCGTTAAAAATTAGTGTTGGCTTTATACATTTTTTTATCAAAAGGATTTTTATACTTAATAATGTTAATTTATTGGTTGAATATTTCTAATAGAGTCTAAGTTGTGATTTTTTATCTTGATAAATCTGTCTCATTGTCACATTTTCTTCATTCAAATACCATCTTCTACAAATCAGGCGAACACTGATTACCCAGTGCGGAGGAGGAGATGTCAAAGAAATGAGAACGATAAGCCCCTAAGGAGTGGTTGTGCCTTTTGTCTCTGACGAACTTCTGTATGGATACACCATTTTCCAGCATCTGGAATACAGGCCAACAACGCGCACGCTAATTAATATCAAAAATGGCCGAATCAAAAGATTTGGTACAACGAAAGCCAGATTGTTTGAGTATTTATTGTCAGGAATGGATGAAGGAATTGTCTACGATAATGACATCATCGTACATGTTTTTGAAGATCATGGGTTGCGGTGCTCCAGATCTTATCTACTGTCCATGATTAAAAAAATTCAAAATGCGTTTAATACCGTCGGCTTTGAGCGGTATCCCTTTGCAAGGGTTGATGGAAAAGCTTATGTAATCGATAGGTCTTGCTTAGAGCGCATATATGTTGTCAAAACTTCATCTTAATCATGTTATGTGAATTAAAAAAAGGAATGAACGTTGACGACGCTACTGGTGTTCACTCGGAATTTTGCAATGAGGCAGGCCATTCAGGGCTTATCCTCAGCGGACAAAGCGGTATTCTTTTTTGATAACCGCCTTGAGTTTATCGTCTGTGCAACGATCCTGGATAAGCCTTGCATTTTGATTGATGCAATTGATGAAACAACAGATAACATAAGGTGGTTGTATTCTCGGCTCGCGGCCAGAGGATTATCGCGACGAACCTATTTTATTTCACCAGAAGAAAACACAGGCAATAGCTATTTAAAACTCTTCTGGCTGGTTACGACGATCAAAGAGTTGAAGGCGCTTTGCGATCGCGCAGCGAAACTCCCCGCAACGGAAAAACCCTGGGAAGTAGCCGATGTTATTTACGACAGGTTATCGGTAAAGTTATCGCCAGAACATCTGGACTTTCTGATGACGCTATACGATGCGTCGACCGGGAAATATCGTTGCAATGACCGCGATGACATTAATAAAAACTACTATTTAAGAAAGCGACTTGCATTAGGAAGCAGTTCAGAGATGAAACAGCTCATCGTTATTTTATCCACTCAGGCTTATCACCATCCTTGTCTAAAATCAGCCTGACTGGGCAATAAATAATACATTAACTGGTTTAGCGGACTTATTCCGCTGTTCCTGCATTGACATGACGTCAATGCAGATAATGTTCAATCCTAAGGATAAAGCTATGCAAACTAAAGTTACCCGTGTAATTCGTAATGTACTGACGGCCGCTGCCGTGAGTGGAATCACCTTTGCCGCTCAGGCGGCCGATGGAAAAATTAATTTCACCGGCACAATCCTTGATTCGGCCTGTACGATTGAATCCAGTACGGCGAATCAGACCGTTAACCTTGGGAAAATCCCTAAAAGCTCGTTCAGCGCGGCCGGATCTGTTGCTGCTGCAACCCGCTTCAGCATTATGTTGAACAATTGCCCCGCGGCCGTTACCTCTGCATCTATTAAGTTTGATGGTACTGCGGACAGCTCTGACACCAGTATTCTTGCGCTGAACAGCGATCAAACGGCGAAAGGTGTAGGCGTTGCGTTTTATGAAGAGGATGGCATTACCGCGATCCCTCTGGCAACCCAGTCGAAGAGCATCACCCTTGACACCAGCGCAGGCGAAGATGCCGCAAACAGCAATAAGATGACCTTCGTGGCCAAATATAAGGCAACGCAGGCTGCCGTGGTGGCGGGTACGGCAAACGCGACGTCAGATTTTACCATTACCTATCAGTAATATCCCGGGCGTACCTAAGGTGCGCCCCGTTGTCTCTTGCTGAAATATTGGGAACGTATGATGAGTCAACTTATTCGAACGATTGCGTTATCAGGCGTTTGCCTGCTCTCTCTACCGGTTCAGGCCAGCATAACCGTCGGGGGGACACGCTTAATTTATAATGGAAATGAAAGCGAAGCCTCACTCCCGGTGAGTAACAGTCGGGATGCCGTTCCCTATTTAATTCAGTCATGGGTTGAGTTAGGTGAAAACTCGAAGGAGAAGGTTCCTTTTATCGTTACGCCGCCCCTGTTCCGCCTAGACGGAGGCCATGAAAATACGCTGCGGATCATTTATACCGGTGAAAAAACACTGCCTGATAATCGCGAATCTATCTTTTGGCTAAACGTTAAGTCTATTCCCTCAATGACCCGGTCAGATGAAAATCGGCTGCTTATTGCCGTTAAGACGCGTATGAAAATTTTCTATCGCCCTGCGGCGCTGGCGTCTGAAAAATCCGGTGAAGCATGGACGAAATTAAAGTTTGAGACGCGCGGTGAACACCTGGTGATTAATAACCCAACGCCGTTCTACGTTTCTCTTTATTCATTAACGATTGGCAATAAAACGATTGCGCAGCCGCCGATGATTTCACCCTTTAGTTCCGCAACGGTGGCCGGCAGTGGAACGCAGGTGGCCTGGAAAGCCATAAATGATTTTGGTGGCGTAACGACAGAAAAGCGCCAGATGCTGAAATAAAAAATATTAACAATACGCTATGTCACTCGCGCAGGTAAGCAAAGTGAATACTGTTCCTTTTTCTCGATATGGTTTTTTCTCTGGCTCGTGGCCTAACCGCGTAAGTCGACTCTCGACGATAGCGCTTTTTATTTCGGGCGTTTTTCCCGCAGCTGCGGGCGAACTCTATTTTATGGCCGATGCGCTTGAAAAAACACACTCGACTTCTCAGGGCATCGATCTGGGCCGCTTCGAGCGGGGAGAACAGTTACCCGGCACCTACAGGGTGGAAATATGGCTTAATGAAAATTATATCCGAACGGAAAATATCTCTTTTGTATCTGTTAACGGCGTCGGGCTGGCGCCGGAGCTTAACCGGAGCGTGCTGGAATCACTTGGTGTCAGGGTCAAGGCATTTCCTGAATTATCCATGCTGCCTGCCGAGGCAATAATTACCGATCCCGGCGCATTTATACCGGATGCCTCCACCCGGCTGGATTTTGACAGGCAGAGACTGGATATCTCTATCCCTCAATCGGCGCTTAACGCGCGGGCACGCGGCACCGTTGATCCGTCGCGCTGGAACCAGGGCATTTCTGCACTGCTGGTAAATTACAGCATCAACGGCTCGCGCAGCTGGAGCCGGGACGGTGAGGCGCAGGATCAGCTTTACACCAATCTGCAAAGCGGTATTAATGCGGGACCGTGGCGCCTGCGTAACTACAGCACCGTGACGAAGAACAACGGAAAGCAGTCGTTTTCGTCGTTGAATACGACCCTGAGCCGCGACGTCCAGTTTTTGAGAGGGCAGTTTCAGGTGGGGGAAACCAGCACCCCCGGCGACGTGTTTGACAGCGTGATGTTTCGCGGCGCCCAAATTTTTTCCGATGACACCATGTTGCCGGAAAGCATGCGCGGCTTCGCCCCCATCATTCGGGGGATCGCCCGCACCAACGCCACGGTTACCGTGAAGCAAAACGGCTACACGGTTTATCAAACCTACGTGGCGCCTGGCAGCTTTATCATTCGCGATCTTTATCCCACGTCAGCGAGCGGCGATCTGGATATTGTCGTCACCGAAGCTGACGGCAGCGTCCAGCATTTCGTGCAACCTTTCTCCGCGGTTCCCGTCATGCTGCGGGAAGGCCGCGTGAAGTATGCGCTGAGCACAGGCGAGTTTCGAACGACGAAGCATGGGGCACATACGCCCACATTTGGCCTGGGCACGTTGGCTTATGGCCTCTCCAATAATCTCACGCTGTACGGTGGCGTCCTGGGGGCAAGTAACTATGCGTCCGGCGTGCTTGGTTCCGGCCTCAGCTTTGGCGATATAGGCTCACTATCGGCGGACGTTACCCTTGCCGAAAGCCAGCTCGTTGAGGAGAAAAATCGCCGCAGCCGGGGACAGTCCTATCGGGTGCAGTATTCAAAAACGGTGGCCACGACCGATACCACCGTGACGCTCGCAAGCTATCGCTACTCCACGGAAGGCTTTTATACCTTCCAGGAGGTGAATGAATTCAGCAGCCAGCGCTACAACAAGCGAAGCCGACTGCAACTCAACCTCAGCCAGTCGCTGCAAAGCTGGGGAAATTTTTATATTTCGGCATACCAGCAGGACTACTGGGGCAGACAGGGCTATGAGCGCAACGTCAGCACCGGCTTTAACACCAGTATTCGCGATATCAATTACTCGCTCGGCTACACCTACAGCGAAACGCCGGGCAAAGACCGTAGGGACCAGATTGTAGCCTTTAACTTACAGGTGCCGCTGAGCAAATGGCTGCCGCAAAGCTGGGCCAGCTATAGCGTGAATATGCAAAAGAACGGTCCTGAGACGCACCTGGTGGGTCTGAGCGGCACCGCACTCTCTGATAATAACCTGAGCTACCTTGTTCAGCAGGGCTATACGTCGTCTGGCGGAGAATCGAGAAGTTCCCTAAGCGGAACCTATAAAGGCGGCTACGGTACCGTAAGCGCAGGCTACAACTACAGCCGACAGAACAGTCAGCTGAACTTCGGTCTGCAGGGGGGGATTGTCGGCCACGAGCATGGCGTGACGTTCTCTCAGCCGCTGGGGGATACCATTGTGCTGCTAGAAGCGCAGGGCGCATCAGGCGTGAGCGTGCGCAATAACCCTGGCGTTAAAACGGACTGGCGCGGATATGCGGTAGTGCCCTATGCCAGCGCTTATCAGGAAAACCGGATTGCGATAGACATCGGTTCGCTGGGGCCGGACGTGGATGTGGACGAATCCGTAGTCAACGTCGTACCTACGCGCGGTGCCGTGGTGCGCGCGACGTTCAAAGCGAGAACGGGGTTCCGGGCTCTGATAACGTTGCTGTATCAGAACTCGCCGGTGCCCTTTGGGGCCATGGTAAAGCTTAACGGAAGCGATGCGATGAGCATTGTCGGGAGCGACGGAGAGGTCTATATGAGCGGCCTGAACGACGGTGACAGCATAACGGTACAGTGGGGAGCGAAAACCTGCCGCGCCAAAATAAACTTGAACGCCTTACCGGGTAAAATTCAGCGTACCGCTGCGACGTGTCGTTAAATTTCTCATTGCGTTAATACGTATTATTACTTTTACGAGAGAAGGCCTACGCCTTGCCTGAAATGAAGGAACATATCATGTCCACCGTATTTAAAATCGCGACGGCAGCCGTGGGATGCGCTGTCTCTCTGAATGCCTTTGCGCTGTGTTCTGCAAACGACGTAGCGGTCAACTTCGATCACAATATTGTCGTTCAGCGGGATGCGCCGGTTGGAACGGTATTAGCAACGATAATTACCAGTAACCCCATAAAATGTGACCCTGAGGGTCAGCAAATCGGATACGATGGCTCGTGGTTTATTCAGCTCTCCGGGGCGAATACGGATTACGGCGCCTCGCCGCTGGCAAACGTGCGGGCGACAGAGGTTCCTGGCATTGGCATCCGGTGGAAGAACTTTTCCAGCACCACGCAAAGTAGCGAATTTGTCACCAGAATGGACCTCAATAACCCGAACTGGAGGCGAGGGATCCTCCAGGATGGTGTATCAACGTTCACGGATACTTTTGAGCTGATCAAAACCAGCACTACCCCGGAGACGGGCTCAATACCCGCTCTGGCGATAAATATGGAATACAGTACTCCGAGAAGTAATAACATTATGCGCCTGCCGCTTTTTAAATATATATTTTCGCCGATGAATATAAGCACTGCATCCTGTCAGATTGAAGATAAAAATTTGAATATTAATATGGGAATTGCGCTATTACCGAAGTTTAACGGCGTCGGCAGCACCCAGAATCAGGTGACATTTTCCATACCGCTTATCTGTAGTGCACAGACCGCAGTGAATGTGACGTTGGATAATGTCAGCCCGCTTGCCGATCCTGTTAACGGAGTATTGGGGTTAAACAGCAGTTCGACGGCTACAGGTTTGGGCATTCAGCTAAAATATAACGATTCGCCCGTGCAGTTCGGCAAGCTTATTAAATACGGCACGACGACCTCGGCAGGAGAAATCGTCAATATTCCCTTTAAGGCCGCTTATTATATGACCTCTGCGAATGCTCGATCAGGCTCGGTGAGCGCCACGGCGTCGTTTACTATGACCTATCGTTAACGCATTATTTGAAATACCCTCGCATCCGGCCTGTTCTGCGCGGTTTACACCGAATGCCTGAAAGATAACAGCCGAATCAAACAGAATGGGTTATGGGGATCATTTTTTCAGGCATGTTTGGTGTCGGGTTGAGCCTCTGCATTCCCGTCGGCAGGAGAGCCTTACAGCAGGGTGATCGCCTTTTCGCCGTGCTGTCGCCAGTGAAGGGTGAAGGCGGTGGCTTTGGCGTATCCTGCGCGTTGAAGGGTTAATGCCAGGGTAAGCGTTTTATCGTCGAGCTGTGTGACGCGAGTGCTGTCAAACCCCATCCAGGACTGTACCTTCGGAAAGAGGGCTTTGAACAGGCTCTCTTTGGCGCTAAACGCCAGCGTCAGGGCGAGGGGGAACGGAAAACCTGAGCAGGAAAGGACGAGCTCTTCCTGGGCATCAATGACGCCGTCTTTTATTTCCTGAGCTTCATTCTCGGAGAGGATCGTTTCGCAATCGATGCCGATAATCGCCGGATGGTCGCATGTTACAACCGCCATCGCCTGCGTGCCGCTGTGGGTGATGCTCCCTGAAACGCCTTCCGGCCAGAGCGGTTCACCGCTGGGGCCGATGCCGGGCACAGTGTGGTCAGGTAAGGCATGCGCGGCGGCGATGCGGCCTGCCAGATGCTCGGCTTTGCGTTTGCGCCCGGCGTTTGCAAGCTCAGCGTGGTGGGGGAGCCAGAGGAGATCGGCGTCGGTGAAGGTGGTTGGGTCGAAGGTGACGTGGTGTACGGTATGGCCGGCGAGAATGAACGTGCGGTGGGTGGTGTGCATGGTTTCCCCTCTATCAATAAATAGTGCGGCCTGTTGCCCTCACCCCAGCCCTCTCCCACGGGGAGAGGGAGGCGTTGTTGCCTTTATCAGAATCGCGTATTCACGCTCATATACCACGTGCGGCCTGGCTCATTATAGGTATAAGCCCCCGCGCCGTACATATACGCGCCGGTGGTGGCGTTCCCGGTCGTCTGGGCATTACCCGCACGCCACTGACGCTTGTCGAAGACGTTATCCACGCCGCCGGTCAGGCTGACGTTTTTGGTCATGTCCCAGGTCGCGCTCAGACCAACGATGCTGTACGGGCTGACCTCGTCTTTTTCAGACCCGGTCACAGGCTGACCTTTGTAGTTGTACTTCTTCGGCTGCTGCTTGCCGTACCAGGTAAAGGTCGACTGGAGCGACACGTCCTGATGAACCTGCCAGCTCAGTGTCGAGTTCAGCGTGTACTCCGGAATGATCGACAGACGGTCGCCGGTCTCCTTGTTCTTGCTCTGCAGCATGTAGGTGATGTTGTTGGTCCAGTTAATGGTGTCGCTGACCGGCACGTTCAGGGAGCCTTCCAGCCCTTCAACCACCGCTTTCGGCACGTTTTCCCACTGGTAGATATCCGTCTGCACTTTACCGGACGAGGTGTGGCCGATCGGCGCGTAGCCCGCTTCGATCTTGTTGCGGTAGTCGTTGCGGAACCAGGTCACGCCCGCCAGCCAGCCGTCGCGCTTCCACTCCAGACCAATCTCTTTGTTGATGCTGGTTTCGGCCTTAAGATCGTCGTTACCCATCATATAGCAGCCTACGCCGTCGGAGCTGGCGTAGCAGCCCTGACCTTTGCTGTAGAGCAGGTAGTTCGGGTTGGTCTGATACAGGCTTGGCGCTTTATAGGCGCGGGCGATGCCCATTTTCAGCGTGAAGTCATCCCCCAGACCCTGCGACAGGTTCAGGGACGGGCTCCAGTTGTTGCCGACGATGGTGTGGTGGTCGAAGCGCAGGGCAGGGGTCAGCATGGTGCTGTCGGTCAGCTCCATGTTGTTCTCAGCGAACAGGGAGAAGATTTCCGCTGAGGTGTACGGGCTGCGATCGTTACTCATGCCCGGAATGGTGCCGCCCTGCAGGGTTTGCGTGAAGGAGGTGGAATCTTTCATGCGCTGCTGGTTCCACTCGGTACCCAGCGTCAGGTTCTGGTTAACGAGGAAATCAATCGGCAGGTTGATTTCGCTGTGCAGCATCACGTCGGCCAGATCGGTGTCGGTGAATTTATTGCTGTTGAACAAGCCTTCCGTACCGCCCGCCAGCCCTTCACCCAGACGGGAGTTGCGGGTGTGCTCGTACTGCGCCCAGTTGCTGGTGGTAATGCCGTTATCCCAGCCGCCGTTCCAGGTCACCGCGAAGTTCTGGCGATAGATACGGTTGGTCTCTTTGCCGTAGTTCTTTTTCACCAGGCCGCTGGAGCTGTTGTCGTTGTTGGTGTTCTGGGTATCACCGGCGTAGAGGTTATTCTGACGGCTGTAGCCCGCCTCAAATTCCAGAGACTGCATCGGCGCAAAGTCCCAGCGCACCACGCCGTTGATGTCTTTATTTTCCACCCCTTCACGGCCCGCGGGCAGCGTGTCGGCGTAGGCGCCGGTACGGTCAGACTGGTGACCCTGGTTGATGTCCCACGCGTCGGCCTGGGTTTTGTCCAGATTGCCGAACATGCGGAAGCTGAAGTCGCCGCCCAGCGGGCCGCTCAGGCTGAAGTTGGTGCGTTTGGTGGAACCTTCATCCTTGTGCTCAGGCGCATTCAGGTAGGTGTTCCAGGAGCCGTGCCACTGGTCGTCGAATTTTTTGGTGATGATGTTCACCACGCCGCCTGCCGCGCCGTTGCCATAGCGCGCGGCGGCCGGACCGCGGATCACTTCGATGCGCTCGATCATCTCCGGCGGCACCCAGCCGGTATCGCCGCGGGTGTCACGCTCGCCGCGCCAGCCCAGACGGATGGAGTTACGGCTGGTCACCGGCTTGCCGTCGATCAGGATCAGGGTGTTTTCTGGCCCCATGCCGCGGATATCAATCTGACGGTTATTCCCGCGCTGGCCGCTGGTGGAGTTACCGGTCAGGTTAACGCCCGGCATGGTGCGGATGATTTCCGCCACGTCGCGCGCGGGCGGGTTTTTGCGGATCTCATCGGCGGTGATGGTCGATACCCCCGGCGCCTGCAGATTCTGCTCGGCGGCGGTGATCACCATCGTATCTTCGTGCTGCGCAGAGGCGGTGTTGTCGTCTGCCAGAGCAGGCAGCGCGACGCCATAAATCCCTAAATTGACCAGCAAGGCCAGAGAGTGAATCTTCTTATTCATTGTACGTCCTGCTTTTGTGGTTGTTTTATGAGCGCTTCCCACAGCGCGGGCACTACGCTATTGCAAATGCAAATAGTTATCAATAATATTATCAATAAAATTTGCTCTGAAACAAAAAAGACTGTTAAACATGAGGTTATAAGGGTGACGGCGTTAACAACGGGAAGTGAAGCGTGGTGGCAGTCGAAAAACGGGCCTGAATGGACGCCGGAAAAGGGAAACTATCGCGTCACGTTCTGGTGGCGTGACCCGGCAGGAACGCAAAGAACGTCACCGATCAAACGCGTCTGGCTCTACGTCACCGGCGTGACCGATCACCATCAAAATGCCCGCCCGCAGTCCCTCGAACGCATTCCCGATACCGACGTCTGGCAGTGGCAGGGCGAGTTCAGCCCCGAGTGGCGCGGAAGCTACTGTTTTATCCCTTCCGTGAATGAAAACGATTTTGCCAGCGTCGTGTTTGAAGGCGAGCAGCCGGAGCGCATGGCGCTGCGTGAAGGCTGGCGCAAGCTGCTGCCTCACGCGGTTTCAGACCCGCTGAATCCGCAAAGCTGGCGCGGCGGGCGCGGCCATGCCGTCTCCGCGCTGGAGATGCCGCAAGCACCGGTTCAGCCGGGGTGGAATCATCCCGATACGCCGTATCAGCCGCCAGTCTGCATTGAGTGGGAAAGCGCGCGCCTGAAAAATCGCCGCCGCATCTGGATTTTCACCACCGGGGGCGACGACTCGGAACGCCCGCTGGCGGTGCTGCTCGACGGGCAATTCTGGGCCGAAAGCATGCCGGTCTGGCCTGCGCTGGCGTCGCTCACCGCCGGGCGCAACCTGCCGCCAGCGGTCTACGTCTTAATCGATGTTATCGATATGGCGCATCGCAACAGCGAGCTGCCGTGCAATCCCGACTTCTGGCTGGCGGTGCAGGAAGAACTTCTCCCCCTTGTCCAGCAACGCGCGCCGTTTAGCGACCGCGCCGACCGTACGGTGGTCGCAGGGCAAAGCTTTGGCGGTCTCTCTTCCCTTTATGCCGCACTGCACTGGCCGCAGCGTTTTGGCTGCGTGCTTAGCCAGTCCGGCTCCTACTGGTGGCCACACCGCGGCGGCCAGCAGGACGGGCTGTTAATCGAACAACTTAAAACCGGCGAAATATCCCCTCGCGGGCTACGCATCCTTCTTGAGGCCGGGCGCAACGAGCCGCTCATCTTCCGCGCGAATCAGGTGATTTATGCCGAACTGCACACACACCAACCGGTTATCTGGCGTCAGGTTGACGGCGGACACGATGCGCTTTGCTGGCGCGGTGGGCTGACGCAGGGGCTTATCACCCTCTGGCAGCCGCTTATTCACTAACGGAGTCTGTATGGAATTCAGCAATCCTTTCGATAATCCGCAGGGACAGTTCGCCATTTTGCAAAACGACCAGGGGCAGTACAGCCTCTGGCCACAGCAGTGCGAACTGCCGGCAGGGTGGGGCGTGGTGTGCGAAGCACAGTCTCAGGAGGCGTGCCAGCAGTGGCTGGCGGAACGCTGGCAGACGCTTGATCCGTCTTATTTCGCGGGGGAGAACGCATGAACCGTCTTCCTCTCGTCGCCGCCCAGCCTGGTATCTGGATGGCGGAACAGCTGTCCACGCTGCCAAACGCCTGGAGCGTGGCGCACTACACCGAGCTGAAAGGCGATATCGATGCGCCGCTGCTGGCAAAAGCCGTTGCCGCGGGCATGATGCAGGCCGATACCCTGCGCATGCGCTTTGCCGAAGATAACGGCGAGGTATGGCAGTGGGTGGATGGCACCGTCATTTTGCCGGAACCGTCCATCGTTCGCGTTGATTCCCACGCCGCCGCCGTGGCGCTGATGGACGCCGATCTCAGTCAGGATCTGCGCGTGGACAGCGGTCAGCCGCTCGCTTTCCATCAGCTGATTCAGGTCGGTGAAAAACACTGGTACTGGTATCAGCGCTATCACCATCTGGTGGTGGATGGCTTCAGCTTCCCAGCCATAACCCGCCAGATCGCCGCGATTTATGCCGCGTGGAAAAAGGGCGAACCCACGCCGGAATCCCCGTTTACGCCATTCGCAGAGGTGGTGGACGAGTATCAGCGCTATCGCGACAGCGAGGCGTACCGGCGCGACGGCGCCTTCTGGGCCGGGCAGCGCAAAGAGCTGCCTTCTCCGGTCTCGCTCTCCTCCGCGCCGCTGCCGGGCCGCGCCGCCACGACCGACATTCTGCGTCTGAAAATTACCGCCGACGGCCGCGCTTTCAGCAAGCTTGCACAGGCGGCAGGGCAGGTACAGCGCACCGACCTGGCGCTTGCGCTGGTGGCGCTGTGGCTGGGGCGCCTCACCGGACGGCTGGACTACGCCGCCGGGTTTATCTTTATGCGCCGGATGGGATCCGCGGCGCTCACCGCGACCGGGCCGGTGCTTAACGTCCTGCCGCTGGCGGTCAATATCGATCCCCAGGAGAGCCTGCCCTCGCTGGCGCTGCGCCTGGCGAACCAGCTGAAAAAAATGCGCCGCCACCAGCGCTACGACGCCGAGCAGATCGTGCGCGACAGCGGACGTGCCGCAGGCGATGAAGCGCTGTTTGGCCCGGTGCTGAACGTAAAAGTGTTCGATTATCAGCTGGATATCGACGGCGTGGAGGCCATCACCCACACGCTGGCGACCGGCCCGGTGAACGATCTGGAGCTGGCGCTGTTCCCGGACGAGCAGGGCGGGCTGAGCATGGAGATCCTCGCCAATAAGCAGCGTTACGACGAGGCGACGCTGACGCGACACGTTGCGCGCCTGAACGCGATGCTGATGCAGTTTGCGGCCAACCCGGACCTGCGCTGCGGCGAGGTGGAAACCGTTTCAGAGCAGGAATACGCAAAGCTCGCGCGCATCAACGATACCGGGCTGGCGCTGCCGTCCACCACGCTCGCGGATCTGGTGGCGGAACAGGCGAGCAAAACGCCGGATGCCACGGCGCTGGTGGATGCGCACGTTGAACTCAGCTATCGTCAGATGCGCGAGCAAGTCGTCGCGCTGGCAAACCTGCTGCGCGCGCGCGGCGTGAAGCCGGGCGACAGCGTGGCGGTGGCCCTGCCGCGCTCGGTATTCCTGACGTTAGCGCTGCACGGCATTGTGGAGGCGGGCGCCGCGTGGCTGCCGCTCGACACCGGCTACCCGGACGATCGCCTGCGGATGATGCTCGAGGACGCGAAGCCGTCCCTGCTCATTACCACCGACGAACAGCTTCCGCGCTTTAGCGATCTGTCCGTCGAGACGTTTAGTTACAACACACTTTTACCGGCCACCGATGCTGAACCGCTGCGTCTGGCGAAGCCGGAGCAGACGGCGTACATCATCTTTACCTCCGGCTCGACAGGGCGTCCAAAAGGGGTCATGGTCGGCCATACCGCCATCGTTAACCGCCTGAAGTGGATGCAGGACCATTATCCGCTGGGCGCGAACGATGTGGTGGCGCAGAAAACGCCGTGCAGCTTTGACGTGTCGGTGTGGGAGTTCTGGTGGCCGTTTATCGCCGGGGCGAAGCTGGTGATGGCGGAGCCGGACGCGCACCGCGACCCGCAAGCAATGCAGAGCTTCTTCGCGCAGTACGGCGTGACGACACCCCACTTCGTGCCGTCGATGCTGGCGGCGTTTGTTGCCTCGCTGACGCCGGAAAACGTCGACTGCTGCAACACGCTTAAGCAGGTGTTCTGCAGCGGCGAAGCGCTGCCGACGGCGCTGTGCCGTGAGTGGGAAGCGTTGACCCATGTGCCGCTGCATAACCTCTATGGTCCAACCGAAGCGGCGGTGGACGTCAGCTGGTATCCGGCGTATGGCCCCGAGCTGGCGGCGGTGGAAGGTAACAGCGTGCCGATCGGTTTCCCGGTGTGGAACACGGGGCTGCGCATTCTGGATGCGATGATGCGCCCGGTACCGTTCGGCGTGGCGGGGGATCTCTACCTCACCGGCATCCAGCTGGCGCAGGGATATCTGGGACGCCCCGATCTCACCGCCAGCCGCTTTATTGCCGACCCGTTCGCGCCGGGCGAGCGCATGTACCGCACCGGGGACGTTGCCCGCTGGCTGGACAACGGCGCGGTGGAGTATCTGGGCCGCAGCGATGACCAGCTGAAAATCCGCGGCCAGCGCATCGAGCTGGGTGAAATCGACCGGGCGATGCTGTCGCTGCCGGACGTGGCCCAGGCCGTGGCGCACGCCTGCGTGTTCAACCAGGCGGCGGCGACGGGCGGCGATGCGCGCCAGCTGGTGGGGTACGTGGTTTCTGAATCCGGCTTACCGCTGGACCGCGACGCGCTGCTGGAATCGCTCAGAACCCAGCTGCCGCCGCATATGGTGCCGGTGGTGCTGCTGCAAATCAGCGCGCTGCCGCTGAGCGCCAACGGCAAGCTGGATCGCAAGG
Source organism: Enterobacter sp. HMSC16D10 (assembly GCF_001807145.1). Lineage (NCBI taxonomy): Bacteria > Pseudomonadati > Pseudomonadota > Gammaproteobacteria > Enterobacterales > Enterobacteriaceae > Enterobacter > Enterobacter sp. HMSC16D10. Next base: position 84,447 of record NZ_KV787817.1, on the reverse strand, counting down.
CGCTGCCGCTGCCGGAACTGACCGGTAAAACCTCCGGTCGCGCGCCGGAAAGCGAAACTGAAATCGCCGTGGCGCAGGCGTTTGCCGCGCTGCTGGGCTGTGAGATCAGCGACATTGAGGCGGATTTCTTTGCCCTCGGCGGCCACTCGCTGCTGGCGATGCGCCTCGCGGCGCAGCTCAGCCGCGCGTTCAACCGCAAGGTCACGCCGGGGCAGATTATGGTCGCCTCGACGGTCGGCAAGCTCAGCGCGCTGCTGGACTCTCAACTGAGCGACGAGCAGGCGCAGCGTCTGGGGTATGAAACCCTTCTGCCGCTGCGCGAAGGCAACGGCCCGACGCTGTTCTGCTTCCATCCTGCGTCCGGCTTTGCCTGGCAGTTTAGCGTCCTGGCGCGCTACCTCAGCCCGCGCTGGTCAATTACCGGCATTCAGTCTCCTCGACCAGAGGGGCCGATGCAGCAGCGTGCGGATCTGGATGGGGTGATTGAGCATCACCTGAATACGTTGCGTAAGCAGCAGCCGCAGGGGCCATATTATCTGTTCGGCTATTCTCTCGGCGGCACGCTGGCGCAGGGCATTGCTGCGCGTCTGCGCGAGCTGGGTGAAGAGGTGGCCTTCCTCGGCCTGCTGGACACCTGGCCGCCGGAAACCCAGAACTGGGCGGAGAAAGAGGCCAACGGCCTCGACCCGGCGGTGCTGGCGGAAATCGAGCGCGAGCGGCAGGCGTTTATCGCCGCCCAGCAGGGACAGGGCTCCAGCGAGCTGTTTAACGCTATCGAAGGCAACTACGCCGATGCGGTGCGGCTGCTCACCACGGCGCACAGTTCACGCTTTGACGGTAAAGCGACGCTGTTTGTTGCCGAACGCACGCGCATGATGGATCCGCAGGCCGCCTGGGCACCGTGGGTGGGGGAACTGGAGGTGTACAGCCAGGACTGCGCCCACGTGGATATCATTTCACCGCAGGCGTTTGAGAAAATTGGGCCAGTGTTGAGGAATATTTTGGGGTAACGTCAAAAGCGCCGGGTAAGGCGTAACCGCCACCCGGCAATTACCGCCGACCTAACGGCACCACCAGCGGCGTTCCCGCCACCGGATCGTCAATAATCATGCAGCGCATACCGTAGATCCGCGCGATCAGCTCCGGCGTGACAATCTCTTTCGGCGTACCCTGCGCCACAATCTCCCCGTCGCGCAAGGCAATCAGGTGCGTGGCGTAACGGCACGCCTGGTTTAAATCGTGCAGCACCGCCGCCAGAGTATAGCCCTGCGTGCGGTTCAGCTCGCTCAGCAACTCCAGCAGATCAATCTGGTGGCTGATGTCGAGCCAGGTTGTCGGCTCGTCCAGCAGCATGATCGACGTTTCCTGCGCCAGCACCATCGCAATCCACGCCCGCTGACGCTGGCCGCCGGAAAGGGTGTCCACGCTCTGCTGGGCGAGATCGGTGATGCCCGTCGCCCGCATCGCGCGGTTCACCGCCTCGTCATCTTCCTTGCGCCAGCGGGTAAACAGCGGCTGGTGCGGGTAGCGCCCGCGCGAGACCAGCTCCTGCACCGTGATGTCCCCCGGCGTGGTGGCGTTTTGCGCCAGCAGCCCGATGCGCCTGGCCACCTCTTTGCTGGCGAAGCGCTGGATCTGCTCCCCGTCGAGGAACACGCTGCCCTCAGCCGGCGTCATCAGGCGGCTCAGGGTGCGCAGCAGGGTCGATTTACCGCAGCCGTTCGGCCCGATAATCGCGGTGAAGTGGCCGTCCGGAATGGCAACGGATAAGTCACGGGCAATGATTTTTTTGCCGTAGCCGAGGGTGAGGTTTTCGCCGCGCAAGCGGGTGGTTGTGTCTGTCATTTCTTGCGTGACTCCTGAACGAGCAAGACGATAAGGTAAATGCCGCCGAGGCTGACGGTCACCACGCCCACCGGAAGCTGGTAAGGCATAAACAGCCGCTGGGCGCAGAGATCGGCGGCCAGCAGTAACAGCGCGCCGCACAGCGCCGCCTGAGTTAATCCCCAGCGCGCCGTCCCGCTTAGACGTCGTGCGATATGCGGCGCGACAAGGGCGATAAACGAGATCGGCCCGGCGATGGCGGTGGAGGCGGCGGTCAGCAATACCGCCACCAGCATCAGCATCAGGCGCGAGCGTTCGACGCTCACCCCCAGCGCGCAGGCGCTGTCGTCGCCCATCTCCAGCAGCCGCATGCGTCGCACCAGCAGCAGCGCGCCGATAAACATCAGCACAATCAGCGGCGCGGCGGGCCAGGTTTTGCCCCACGTCAGGTCGTTGAGAGAACCTGCGTACCACAGCCCGGCGGAAAGCGCCGTTTCCAGCGAGGCCTGCAGCAGCAGCCAGGTGTTAAAGGCCATCAGCATCGCACGGATGCCGATACCGATAATGATCAGCCGGAAGGTGTCGATACCGTTGCGCCAGGCCAGCAGCCAGATAACCAGCGACGTCAGAATGCCGCCCGCCATCGCCGTGAAGGTAATGGCCGTCAGGTGCTGGCCGAACAGCACCATCGCCACCAGCACGCCGCTCCAGGCCCCGGTATTGAGGCCCATCACGTCCGGGCTGCCGAGCGGGTTGCGCATCAGCGACTGGAATATCGCGCCGCTGACGCCGAGCGCCGCGCCGACCAGGATTGCCATCGCCACGCGCGGCAGTCGCCATTCGGTGACCACCATGGTGATGTTACGCGGCGCGCTGCCGGTGAGAGCGTGAAAGACCTGCGCGAAATCAAGCGTTACGGCACCGCTTTGCAGGCTCCAGACCGCCAGCAGCAGACTGGCGACGACCAGCAGGGAGACGCTGGTGACTAAACGACGGGACGGGGCCATCATGCGCCACCTCCGCGTTTACGGCGCACCAGGAAAATCAGCACCGGTGCGCCGATAAAGGCGCTGACCACCGAGACGCGCAGTTCACCCGGCACCAGCAGGCGGCCCAGCACGTCGGCAAACAGCAGCAGGGCAGGCGTCGCCAGCAGCGTGACCGGCAGAGACCAGCGGTGATCCGCCCCTACCAGCCAGCGCGCCATGTGCGGCATCATCAGGCCGATAAAGGCGATTGGCCCGACCACGGCGGTCGCGCTGCCGCACAGGACGGTGATGGCCAGCAGGCCAATCAGCTGCGTGCGCGCGACGCGGTTGCCGAGCGCGGTGGCGGTGTCGCTGCCGAGGCTCAGGCTGTTCAGCGCCCGGCTTAAACACAGCGCCACGGCGGCGGCAATCATCACCGGGATCGCCACCACTTTCAGGGTTTCAAGGGTGCGGATATCCAGCGAGCCGGCCTGCCAGAAGCGCAGCTGGTCGTAGACGTCCGGGTTGAGCAGGGCGATGCCGTTAGATAAGCCTTCCAGCACCGCCGCGAGCGCCACGCCCGCCAGCGTCAGGCGTACCGGGCTCAGCTGCCCACCGCCCTGGCTGCCGGTAAACGCCACCACCAGAGAGGCGACCAGCGCGCCGCAGAAGGCCATTACCAGCTGCTCAGACGGAGAGGTGAAGCCGAACAGCGCCGCGCCCAGCACGATGGCAAAGCTGGCGCCGGCGTTCACGCCGAGAATGCCGGGGTCCGCCAGCGGGTTGCGGGTGAGGGTTTGCATCAGGGCACCGGCAAGGCCGAGCGCGCCGCCGGCCAGCAGTCCAGCAAGGGTGCGGGGCAGGCGAGCGTCGAGCACGATAGTGCAGTCAGCGCTTTGGCAGGTGCCAGTAAGCGCATCAACGATGACGGACGCGGGAAGCGGCTTCGCGCCGACCAGCAGGCTGAGTGCAATCGCCAGGATCAACAGCAGCAATAAAACGGGCACAGCAACGGCGCGCACCGAAGATGAGGAAAACGACATAGCAACATCCATGATTTGATAATGATAGTGATTATCGTTATCTATCTTATTTGGCTATGTTAGCATGTGCGCCCATGGAATGGGTAGAATTACACTCAAGGCTTTGTCATGAATCAAAAATCCTGGCTGCTCAACCTCAGCCTGCTTAAAACGCACCCGGCGTATCGCGCCGTGTTTATTGCCCGCTTTATCTCCATTTTGTCCCTCGGCCTGCTCGGCGTGGCCGTGCCGGTACAGATCCAGACGATGACCCACTCCAGCTGGCTGGTGGGGTTATCGGTGACGTTAACCGGCGGGGCGATGTTTATCGGTCTTATGGTCGGCGGCGTGCTGGCGGACCGCTACGAGCGTAAAAAGCTGATCCTGCTGGCGCGCGGCACCTGCGGCGTGGGCTTTATCGGGCTGTGTCTGAACGCCATGCTGCCGGAGCCGTCGCTGATGGCCATTTATGCCCTCGGGCTGTGGGACGGCTTTTTTGCCTCCTTAGGCGTGACGGCGCTGCTGGCGGCGACGCCCGCGCTGGTCGGGCGCGAGAACCTGATGCAGGCGGGGGCGATCACCATGCTCACCGTGCGCCTCGGCTCGGTGATTTCGCCGATGGTTGGCGGCCTGCTGCTGGCAACCGGCAACGTGGCGTGGAACTACGGCCTGGCCGCGGCGGGGACGTTTATCACCACGCTGACGCTGCTGCGCCTGCCGCTGCTGCCACCTCCGCCGCAGCCGCGCGAGCATCCGCTGAAGTCCCTGATGGCCGCGATTCGTTTCCTGTTCAGCAACCCGCTGATTGGCGGGATTGCGCTGCTCGGCGGCCTGCTGACGATGGCGAGCGCCGTGCGCGTGCTCTACCCGGCGCTGTCGGGCGAGTGGCAGATGAGCGCCTCGGAAATAGGCATTCTCTACGCCGCCATTCCGCTCGGTGCGGCCTGCGGGGCGCTCATCAGCGGCAACCTGGCGCAGAGCGCGCGGCCGGGGTTGATTATGCTGCTTGCCACGCTGGCCTCGTTTATCGCCATTGGCTTCTTCAGCCTGATGCCGGTCTGGGTGCTGGGGGTGATGTGTCTGGTGATCTTCGGCTGGCTGAGCGCCATCAGCTCGCTGCTGCAGTACACCCTGATCCAGACCCAGACGCCGGAAGGAATGCTCGGGCGCATTAACGGCCTGTGGACCGCGCAGAACGTCACGGGCGATGCCATTGGCGCGGCGATCCTCGGCGGGCTGGGGGCAATAATGACCCCGGCGGCGTCCGCGAGCAGCAGCGGGTTTGTACTTGCGATAGTTGGCGGGATTTTGTTGATGGTATTAGCGGAATTGCGGCGGTTCAGGCAGGAGAGAGTGTTGACCTTGTAGGTCGGGTAAGGCGGAGCCGCCACCCGACAAAACGCCCGGTGGCACTGCGCTTACCGGGCCTACGGGGAACGTGCTTGTTATTTAAACATCGCATTCAAACGCTGTAACACCAGCATCGCGCTGTAATAATCCAGGCGGAACGTCTCGGTTCCCAACGCCCATACGCGCTTGTTTTTTACCGACGGCAGGTGCGCCAGCAGCGGGTTAGCGTAAATCGCCGCCACGTCTTTCTCGTCACCGGCAAACACAAACAGCCCTTCGCCGTTCAGCCCCGTCGCCAGGTTTTCACCGCCCAGCTGGATAATGTCGTGGCGCTTGCCCTGGCTTGTTGAGGTCTGCAACCCGGCAGGCAGGTCCGCCAGCGTAAAGCCCAGCTGGTGCAGCAGTTTGCCCTGCGCCGATTCGGCGGTCCACAGGTTGGCGGAATGCGCGGCGGCGGTGTAGACGATGGCGTTCACCGGCTGCGGCGGCAGCGTCATCTGCTGTTTCACCTGCGCGAGCTGTTTATCAAACGCGGCAATGCGCCCGGCGGCCTGCTTTTCGTGTCCGGTGATCGCGCCCAGCTGGGTCAGCAGCGCCTGCCAGCTCTTGTCGTCGTAGTTGATGATAAGCGTCGGCGCAATGGCGGAAAGCTGATCGTACAGCGCCAGCGCGGAATCCCCGCCGGTGGCGCTGATCAAAATCAGGTCCGGCATTTGCGCGGCCACCGCTTCAGCGCTCGGCTCGCCGATATACAGCCGGGCAACCTTGCGCTGCTTCGCGATATCGCCCCACTGGCGCAGGAAACCCTGTCCATCCGCCACGCGGTTGTTCGGCGTGGTCGCGCCGCTGGCGACGACCGGTGCGTCAATGGCCAGCAGGGAGCCGGTTAAGGTCACGCTGGTGGAGACAATGCGCGTCGGTTTGCTCTCAAGCGTGTGAACGCCGCGGCTGTCGGTCACCTGACGGGGCCAGTCGGCGGCAGCGGCTGAGGTAAGTCCTGAAACAAAAAGTGATAATAAAAGCAGGGGATTACGGAAAACGGCAGGGAATTTCACAGCGCGGGATCCTGTTTTTGTTGGAGATAATGCTTCTCATTTTCATATTTGCCGCAACGGGATGCAAGCTTTTGTCGCACAAGTTATTTGCCCGACGGTTGACAGCGAAGCGATGTGGGATTAGGTTAGCCGACGAAAATATAAATGATAATCATTATTGCTTCTTTTATCATTTTGAGGAGGATGATATGGATACGTCCCTGGCTGAGGAAGTTCAGCACGCCGCAACCACGCTGGAATCAGACCGTTTTTTCTTTATGTCGCCTTACCGCAGCTTTACCACGTCCGGCTGCTTTGCCCGCTTCAGTGAACCCGCCGTCGGCGGTGACGATCCGGCGGGTCGCTTCCAGCAAAAATTAGCCCAGGCCTTCCGCACGGCAAAAGCCAGCGGTATTGCTCACCCGGTGATGGTGGGGGCGATCCCGTTCGACACCCGCAAGCCCTCGTCGCTGTTTATTCCGCAACGCTGGGAGACCTTTTCCCGTCCCGCACGTCAGCAGTCCGCACGTTATTTTTCCGGCGCGCAGGCCCTGAAGGTGGCACAACGCACCGAGATCCCGCCGCAGCCCGTCTTCGAAGAGATGGTCGCTCGCGCCGCGTCGCTGACCGCCACGCCGCAGGTGAACAAGGTGGTCCTGTCGCGCCTGATTGATATCGCGACCGACAAACGCCTGGACAGCGGCGCTCTGATGGAGCGCCTGATCGCCCAGAACCCGGCGAGCTTCAACTTCCACGTGCCGCTGGAAGACGGCGGGGTGCTGCTGGGCGCCAGCCCGGAGCTGCTGCTGCGCAAAGAGGGAGCGCACTTTAGCTCGCTGCCGCTGGCGGGCTCCGCGCGCCGTCAGCCTGACGATGTGCTGGATCGCGAGGCGGGCAACAAGCTGCTGGCCTCCGAAAAGGACCGTCACGAGCACGACCTGGTCACCCAGGCGATGAAGGCCATTCTGGCACCGCGCAGCCACCATCTCAGCATGCCTGATTCTCCTCAGCTGATTACCACGCCGACGCTGTGGCATCTGGCAACGCCGGTAGAAGGCGAGGCGCGTGAAAACGAGAACGCCCTGACGCTGGCCTGCCTGCTGCACCCGACCCCGGCGCTGAGCGGCTTCCCGCATCAGGCGGCGAAAGAGCTGATTGCCGAGCTGGAGCCGTTCGACCGCGAGCTGTTCGGCGGCATCGTTGGCTGGTGCGACAGCGAAGGCAACGGCGAGTGGGTGGTGACCATCCGCTGCGCGCGTCTTCGCGAAAATACCGTTCGCCTGTTTGCCGGTGCGGGCATTGTGCCTGCCTCCTCCCCGGTGGGCGAGTGGCGCGAGACGGGCGTGAAGCTCTCCACCATGCTTAACGTTTTTGGTTTGCACTAAGGAAGACTCATGACCATTCCCTTTACCCGCTGGCCTGAGGATTTTGCCCGCCGCTACCGTGAAAAAGGCTACTGGCAGGATCTGCCGTTGACCCACATCCTGACGGATCGGGCGGACAGCGATGCGGTGGCGATTATCGATGGCGATCGCCGCATTACCTACCGCGCGCTGAATCAGGCCGTAAACAACCTGGCCTCAGCCCTTCAGGCGCGAGGATTGCAGCGCGGCGAGACGGCGCTGGTGCAGCTTGGCAACGTGGCCGAGTTCTACATGACCTTTTTCGCGCTGCTGCAAATCGGCGTCGCGCCGGTGAACGCGCTCTTTAGCCATCAGCGCAGCGAGCTGAACGCCTACGCGGCGCAGATCAAACCCGCCGTGCTGATCGCCGATCGCGACCACGCGCTGTTTGCGGGCGATGACTTCCTCAACGCTTTCGTGGGTGAACACCGTTCGGTACGCGTCGTGCTGCTGCGCGGCGATAAGGGTGAACATGCCCTGGACGCGGCGATTGCGCGTCCCGCGGACAACTTCATCCCGAACCCGACGCCCGCCGACGAAGTGGCGTTCTTCCAGCTCTCCGGCGGCAGCACCGGCACGCCGAAGCTGATCCCGCGAACGCACAACGACTATGACTACAGCATTCGTCGCAGCAACGAGATCTGCGGCATTACCGCCGAAACGCGTTACCTGAACGCGCTCCCTGCGGCGCACAACTACGCCATGAGCTCGCCGGGGTCGTTAGGCGTCTTTACCGCGGGCGGCTGCGTGGTGCTGGCGAACGATCCGAGCGCCACGCTCTGCTTCCCGCTGATTGGACAGCATCAGATTAACGTCACCTCGCTGGTGCCGCCTGCCGTCAGCCTCTGGCTGCAGGCGATTGCCGACGGGGCGGACAGCGCGCAGCTTAAATCACTGAAGCTGCTGCAGGTGGGCGGCGCGCGCCTTTCCGCCACGCTCGCGGCGCGTATTCCGGTGGAGATCGGCTGCCAGCTGCAGCAGGTGTTCGGCATGGCGGAAGGGCTGGTGAACTACACCGCGCTCGACGACGCCCCGGAACGCATCATCAACACCCAGGGCCGCCCGATGTGCCCGGACGACGAAGTGTGGGTGGCGGACGAGCACGGCAACCCGCTGCCGCGTGGGGAGGTCGGACGCCTGATGACGCGGGGCCCGTACACCTTCCGCGGCTATTTCAACAGCCCGGAACACAACGCCAGCGCCTTCGACGCCGACGGCTTTTACTGCTCCGGGGATCTGATCGCCATTGACGAGCAGGGCTACATCACCGTGCAGGGGCGCGAGAAAGATCAGATCAACCGCGGCGGCGAGAAGATCGCCGCCGAGGAGATCGAGAACCTGCTGCTGCGCCATGAGTCGGTGATCCACGCCGCGCTGGTGAGCATGGAGGACAGCCTGCTGGGCGAGAAGAGCTGCGCGTATCTGGTGGTGAAACAGCCCCTGCGCGCGGTCGAGGTGCGTCGCTTCCTGCGCGAGCAGGGCGTCGCCGAATTTAAGCTGCCGGACCGCGTGGAGAGCGTGGATGCGCTCCCGCTGACGCCGGTCGGCAAAGTTGATAAGAAACAGTTGCGCCTGTGGCTTGCTGAACGCGCCCGGGGCTGAGGAAAAGAGTATGGCCATTCCAAAATTAACCGCTTACGCGCTGCCGACCGCCGCAGAGCTGCCGACCAGCAAGGTGAACTGGGCGTTTGAGCCCGAGCGCGCCGCGCTGCTGATCCACGATATGCAGGAGTATTTCCTGAACTTCTGGGGCGAAAATAGCGACATGATGCAGCAGGTAGTCGCGAACATCGCCAGACTGCGCGCGTACTGCAAAGAACACAATATCCCGGTGTACTACACCGCGCAGCCGAAAGAGCAGAGCGATGAAGACCGCGCCCTGCTGAACGACATGTGGGGGCCGGGCCTCACCCGCTCGCCGGAGCAGCAGCGCATCGTTGCCGAGCTGGCGCCGGATGAAGCGGACACGGTGCTGGTGAAGTGGCGCTACAGCGCGTTCCACCGCTCGCCGCTGGAGCAGATGCTGAAGGAGACGGGGCGCAACCAGCTGTTGATTACCGGCGTTTACGCCCACATCGGCTGCATGACCACCGCCACCGACGCCTTTATGCGCGACATTAAGCCGTTCTTCATTGCCGACGCGCTGGCGGACTTCACCCGCGACGAGCACCTGATGTCGCTGAACTACGTTGCAGGACGCTCGGGCCGCGTGGTGATGACCGACGAGCTGCTGCCGTCCGTTCCGGCCTCGAAGGCCGCGCTGCGCGCGCTGATCCTGCCGCTCCTGGACGAGTCCGACGAGCCGATGGATGACGAAAACCTGATCGACTACGGCCTGGATTCAGTGCGCATGATGGCGCTGGCCGCCCGCTGGCGCAAAGTACACGGCGATATCGATTTCGTGATGCTGGCCAAAAATCCGACCCTCGACGCCTGGTGGGCGCTGCTCTCCCGCGAGGTGAAGTGATGGTGTTTGATTTCACCGGCAAAACCGTCTGGGTGACGGGCGCGGGGAAGGGGATTGGCTACGCGACCGCACTGGCGTTTGCCGAAGCCGGCGCGCAGGTGACCGGCTTCGATCTGGCCTTCCCGCAGGATGACTATCCGTTTGCCACCGAAACGCTTGACGTGGCGGATGCCGGGCAGGTGCAGGAGGTGTGCGGGCGGGTGCTGGCTTCGCTCGACCGCCTGGACGTGCTGGTCAACGCGGCGGGCATCCTGCGCATGGGGGCGACGGACCAGCTCTCGCAGGAAGACTGGCAGCAGACCTTTGCGGTCAACGTCGGCGGCGCATTCAACCTGTTCCAGCTGACGATGGGCCAGTTCCGCCGTCAGCAGGGCGGGGCGATTGTTACCGTGGCGTCCGACGCGGCGCACGCGCCGCGCATCGGCATGAGCGCCTACGGCGCATCGAAAGCGGCGCTGAAAAGCCTGGCCCTGACCGTCGGGCTGGAGCTGGCGGGCAGCGGCGTACGCTGCAATCTGGTGTCGCCGGGCTCAACGGACACCGACATGCAGCGCACCCTGTGGAAAAGCGACGATGCGGAGCAGCAGCGCATTCGCGGCTTCGGCGAGCAGTTTAAGCTCGGCATCCCGCTGGGCAAAATTGCCCGTCCGCAGGAGATAGCTGCGACCGTGCTGTTCCTTGCCTCCGATGCCGCCAGCCACATCACCCTGCAGGATATCGTGGTGGACGGCGGCTCCACGCTGGGGGCGTAAATGATCTGGAAACGTCATTTATCGCTTGAGGAGCTGAACGCCACCAGCGTGAATACCCTGGTGGCGAACCTGGGCATCGTCTATACCCGCCTCGGGGATGACGCGCTGGAAGCGGAGATGCCGGTGGATGCGCGTACCCATCAGCCGTTTGGCCTGCTGCACGGCGGGGCCTCGGCGGCGCTGGCGGAAACGCTCGGCTCAATGGCCGGATTTCTGATGACCCGCGACGGGCAGAGCGTGGTGGGAACGGAGCTGAACGCCACGCATCATCGGGCGGTATCCCACGGCAAGGTTCGCGGCGTGTGTCAGCCGCTGCATCTTGGGCGTTCGAGCCAGAGCTGGGAGATTGGGGTCTTCGACGAGCAGGGGCGGCGGTGCTGTACCTGCCGGTTAAGCACGATGGTGCTGGGCTAACTCAGATCAAAGTGATCGGCTTAACACTGTGGTGTAAATCTCTGGTTTGACCACACATTATTGCGTTTCAAAGTTGTTAAATTTTTCCGGTTGTTCTAGAAACAAAATGTAACATCTCACTGTTTCACGACAACGGACAACAACTATGAACAACTCAGGGAAATACCTTACATGGGCAGGGCTCTCCGTTGTGGGAGCTTTTGCCCTGGGCTATATCGCCCTCAACCGGGGAGAGCAGATCAACGCGCTCTGGATCGTCGTTGCCTCGGTCTGCGTTTACCTGATCGCCTATCGTTTTTATGGCCGCTATATCGCCAGGAACGTCCTGGGCGTTGATGCAACGCGCATGACGCCTGCCGTCCGCCATAACGACGGTCTGGACTATGTGCCGACCGACAAGAAAGTGCTGTTCGGTCACCATTTTGCGGCGATTGCCGGGGCAGGCCCGCTGGTGGGGCCGGTGCTGGCGGCGCAGATGGGTTACCTGCCGGGTATGATCTGGATCCTCGCCGGGGTGGTGCTGGCGGGGGCGGTGCAGGACTTTATGGTGCTGTTCGTCTCTACCCGCCGCGACGGACGTTCGCTGGGTGAGCTGGTGAAAGAGGAGATGGGGGCGACCGCCGGGGTGATTGCGCTGGTGGCGACCTTTATGATCATGGTGATCATCCTCGCGGTGCTGGCGATGATCGTGGTGAAAGCGCTGACCCACAGCCCGTGGGGAACCTATACCGTTGCCTTTACCATTCCGCTGGCGCTGTTCATGGGGATCTACATCCGCTACCTGCGTCCGGGCCGCATTGGTGAAGTGTCGGTGATTGGCCTGGTATTCCTCGTGTTCGCCATTATCTCCGGCGGCTGGGTGGCGGAAAGCCCGACCTGGGCGCCGTTCTTCGACTTTACCGGCGTACAGCTGACCTGGATGCTGGTGGGCTACGGCTTTGTGGCGGCGGTGCTGCCGGTATGGTTGCTGCTGGCCCCGCGTGACTACCTCTCTACCTTCCTGAAAATCGGCACCATTGTCGGGCTGGCAATCGGTATTCTGATTATGCGCCCAACGCTGACCATGCCGGCGTTAACCAAATTTATCGACGGTACCGGCCCGGTCTGGACCGGCAATCTGTTCCCGTTCCTGTTTATTACCATCGCCTGCGGTGCGGTGTCGGGCTTCCACGCGCTGATCGCCTCCGGGACGACGCCGAAGATGCTGGCGAATGAAAATCAGGCCTGCCTGATTGGCTACGGCGGCATGCTGATGGAGTCTTTCGTCGCCATCATGGCGCTGGTATCCGCCTGTATTATCGACCCGGGCGTGTATTTCGCGATGAACAGCCCGATGGCGGTCCTGGCTCCGGCGGGCACCGTTGACGTGGTGGCTTCCGCCGCGCAGGTGGTGAGCGGCTGGGGCTTTGCGATTACGCCTGAAACGTTGACGAGCATCGCCAGCGAAGTGGGCGAGCAGTCGATTATCTCCCGCGCGGGCGGGGCGCCGACGCTGGCGGTCGGCATGGCCTACATCCTGCACGGCGCGCTGGGCGGGCTGATGGACGTCTCGTTCTGGTATCACTTCGCCATTCTGTTTGAAGCGCTGTTTATCCTGACGGCGGTGGATGCGGGAACCCGTGCGGCGCGCTTTATGCTGCAGGATCTGTTGGGCGTCATCTCCCCGAACCTGAAGCGGACCGATTCGCTCCCGGCTAACCTGCTGGCGACGGCGCTGTGCGTGCTGGCGTGGGGCTACTTCCTGCATCAGGGCGTGGTCGATCCGCTGGGCGGGATCAACACCCTGTGGCCGCTGTTCGGTATCGCCAACCAGATGCTGGCGGGCATGGCGCTGATGCTCTGCGCGGTGGTGCTGTTCAAGATGAAGCGCCAGCGTTACGCGTGGGTGGCGCTGGTGCCGACCGCGTGGCTGCTGGTCTGTACCCTGACGGCGGGCTGGCAGAAGGCCTTCAGCCCGGATAACAAGGTGGGCTTCCTGGCGATCGCCAACAAGTTCCAGGCGATGATCGACAGCGGCAAGATCCCGGCGCAGTACACCGAATCGCAGCTGTCGCAGCTGGTGTTTAACAACCGTCTGGACGCCGGGCTGACCATCTTCTTTATGGTGGTGGTCGTGGTGCTGGCGTTGTATTCTCTCAGGACCGCGCTGGCGGCATTGAAAGTCGACGCGCCAACGGCGAAAGAGACGCCGTATGAGCCAATGCCTGAAAACCTGGAAGAGATTGTGACCCAGGCCAAAGGGGCGCATTAACCCGTGTGCCGGGTGGCGCTAGCGCTTACCCGGCCTACATTCCCTGTGAGATCAGAACTATGTTCGACACCCTTTCCAAAGCCGGTAAGTACCTGGGCCAGGCCGCCAAAATGATGATTGGCGTGCCGGACTACGACAACTACGTCGAGCATATGCGCGTCAACCATCCGGACCAGACGCCCATGACCTACGAAGAATTTTTCCGCGACCGCCAGGACGCCCGCTACGGCGGCAAGGGCGGGGCGAAGTGCTGTTAACCCTCTTTCGGGAGATAGAGGCTGATCTGCTCCTGCTTACAGCCGTAGATCGCCGCCAGCTTTTCGCGGGTGCGCTTTTGCGGACGGGAGTCCAGCGCTTCCAGCTGTGACACGGCGGACTGGCTGATGCCGAGTTTCTCCGCCACCTCCTGCTGGGATAGCCCGCGCAGGATACGCCACGCGGCCTGCAGGCTGACGTTCTGCCAGGTCATGATGCTGCACACGTCTCCGGGCAACTCCACGTCATCCAGACTATCGTGTTCGACCTCAATATCCTCCAGATCGTCATCGGTTTCGTCGTCGATCTCTGCCATCTGTGAGCACATGCGGAAGTATTCGTGATAAGGAATAACCACATACTGCGTTTTACCGTTATCGTCCTTAATTAGCTGAACAGCCATAGGTGGCTTTCTCCTCATGCAGGTAAGTCGTTGAAGTTCTGCGCTTGACGGCTAAAACATAACAGTGGTTATCGGGATCGTCCCGAAGCGTATAGATGATGCGGTAATCGCCAACGCGTAGCCGGAAATGATTTTCTGTCGCCGATATTTTTTTGATATCGGGCCGGGGTGCCGAGCGGTCATCCAGTTCGGCAAGCTTTACCTCAATGCGGCGTTGATACCGCTCGTCAATTCTGGAAAAAGCCTTTTTTGCACCATTAGACCAGACAATCTTCATCCGTACCTCCACTGTACGCCCACACAAATTATAAGGAAATAATAAGACTATTAGATAAATTCCGAATTTCTTATGGGGTACTGTAGAACGGAGAAAAAACCGGAGAAAGCGGCAAAACGCGAACCGTCGAGAGCGCTCGGAAACGCCTCTGCCTGGCGACAGAGGCTTACAGCGAGATTGCGATCAGGCGTTCAACCCGCCGTCGACATCCAGCCCTGTGCCGGAGATCTGCCCGGCCGCCGGGCTGGCGAGGAAGGTGACCGCCGCCGCGATATCTTCCGGCTGGCCGTAGTGGCCGACCGCAATCATCTGGCGCTGGGCTTCCGCCTGTTCGCCGTCTTCCGGGTTCATATCGCTGTTGGTGGGGCCGGGATGCACCAGGTTAACGGTAATGCCGCGCGGCCCCAGATCGCGCGCCAGGCCGCGGGTGAGGGAGTTAAGGGCAGACTTGGTCATCGAGTAAACGGCAATACCCGGCATCGCCACGCGGTTCGCCAGACAGCTGCCGATGTTGATGATGCGCCCGCCGTCGGACATGTGCACCAGCGCTTCCTGAATGGCGATCACCACGCCGCGTATGTTGACGTTGATAAGAGCGTCAATATCCGCCAGCGTCATGGACTCCAGCGGGCCGCCTCGCGCGATCCCGGCGTTGTTGACCAGAATGTCCAGCCCGCCAAGGGAACGCGCCGCATGGGTGACGGCATCCTGAATCGCCTGCGCGCTGGCGCTGTCGGCCTGAATCGCTTCGCCGTGCCGCCCAAGCGCCTTGATTTCATCGGCGACCGCCTGGGCTTTATCGGCGGATTTTTCATACGTAATAACCACATCGGCACCGGCGCGTGCCAGCGACAGCGCGATAGCCCGACCCAATCCACGGCTGGCGCCGGTAACCAGCGCCTTTTGACCTGTTAAATCGATCTGCATGATGACCTCGTGACGAGAGTGGTGAGAATCATCATTAGGTATAGCCTGTCGGCGCGATTAACGGCTGAAGGATTCCACCTTCTCAAACGCGGCGCGCAGAACGTCGGGCGTTAACGTCACCGGCAGAGAGTGAATTGACTCCACCGGACGCAGGGTGTGAGCTATCACCTTATCCAGCTCGTCGCGGTTGTGAATATCGACGTCCAGCGCGCGAAGCGTGGTCGGGAGGTTAAAGCGCCGGTACGCCGCCACCAGCTGCGCCAGCACGTCGTCCTGGCCGAGCAGGGCGCTCTGGGCCAGAATGCCGTAGGCCACTTTAGTGCCGTGCAGGTATTTTTCCGTCTGCGGCAGCACGGTTAAGCCGTTGTGCACCGCATGCGCCGCCGCCACGCGGGTATAGCGCTCGCCCAGACCGCCGACCATCCCGCCGCCGGCGATAATCGCGTCCACCACGTCCCGGAACGCCTGCGTCTGTTCGCCGCGCTGCTGGTCGGCCAGCGCTTCCTCACTGTGCTCCAGCAGCACGTCGCGGATCGCCAGCGCGCCGTTAAGGCCAAGCCGCACGGTCAGCGGCAGGTTCTCCGGCTCAGGTGCCAACACCACCGCTTCGTACCATTTCGCCAGCGTATCGCCGATACCCGCCAGCAGGTATTCGGCCGGGGCGTTGAGAATGATCTGCGGCTCCACCAGCACCAGGAAGTTGGCGTCATCGAAGATCTCAAACTGCAGCGCCTGACCGGCATCGTTGTACCAGACGGAGAGTGGCGTCCACGCCGCGCAGGTGGCGGCAATGGTGGGGATGCCCACGAACGGCACGCCCAGACGACGCGCTACGGCCTTGACCGTATCCAGCACCGCGCCGCCGCCGACGCCAATCACCACGCTGGTGTCGCTGCCGGATTCGTCCACCAGATGGGTGACGTCGCGCTCGCTGCAGTGGCCTTTAAAAAGCAGGTGTTTCGCTCCCGGCGCGTGAAAGCTCTCCGGCAGGAACGGGCGCGCGCCGTCGATAGCGCGCTCGCCGTAAATCCACACCGCGCGGGAAAGCTGCTCCGGGGTAAAGAAGTCATTCAGACGCGCAAGGCTTCCGGAATGGGAGAAGTAGTTCGCCGGGCCAGGCACGACGCGGATATCGGTGTTGCTCATGGTGTTGTCCTTTTTTAGCAAGCGCTAACCCGATGTTATGTCTGGACATCCGGATGGCTAATAATATTTCGCTTTAACTTATGCCTTTTCCGTCGTTGTCAGTCAACCGGAGCTGTGAAAAATTCGATAAATCAGAAGAGTTATGAAGGATTTACGCGGATGGTTTCCAGTCGCCTTGAGATGCGCGGTATCAGCCTGGCCTTTTCCGGCTTTCAGGCGCTGTCGCGCGTGAACTTCACCTTAACCGGCGGATCGGTACATGCGCTGACCGGCGCCAACGGCGCGGGGAAATCGACGCTGATGGCGGTGCTGTGCGGAACGCACGACCACTATGAAGGCGAAATCTGCATTAATAACCAGCCGGTAAGCATCCGCGAGCCGCTGGACGCCAAACGGCTGGGGATCCACCTCGTGCAGCAGGAGGTGGACGTGGCGCTGATCCCGGGATTAAGCATCGCCGAGAACATCATGCTCGACCAGCTGGCGCAGCCGGGGCATCGCTTCAGCTGGCGCGCCGTCCGCCAGCAGGCGAGACAGGCGCTGGCGCAGCTGGATGTTTCTCTGGACGTTCGCCGCTCCATCGACAGCTGCACGCTTGCCGAAAAGCAGCAGATTTTGCTGGCGCGCGCCCTGTCACACCACTGCCGTTTTCTCATTCTTGATGAGCCCACCGCGCCGCTGGACGCGCACGAGAGCGAGCGCCTGTTTGCGGTGGTGAGACGGTTAAAGCAGCAGGGCATCGGCGTGGTGTTTATCTCCCACCGCATTCACGAGCTGAAGGCCATCTGCGACACCCTGACGGTGCTCCGCGACGGCAAGCTGATTGAGTCCGGCCCGATGGCCGATCTGAGCGGCGAAGCGATCGTCGAGAAGATGCTCGGCCACGTGCTCAGCGATATCTACCCGCCCGCGCGGCCGCCGCACGGCGACGAAACGCTGCT
Organism: Enterobacter sp. HMSC16D10; assembly: GCF_001807145.1. Taxonomy (NCBI): domain Bacteria; kingdom Pseudomonadati; phylum Pseudomonadota; class Gammaproteobacteria; order Enterobacterales; family Enterobacteriaceae; genus Enterobacter; species Enterobacter sp. HMSC16D10. The sequence continues at coordinate 67,013 of NZ_KV787817.1, read as the reverse complement.
GCGGGTTGAAGGGTTGCACGACGACGCGCTGCTGAAAGATATCTCGCTGCACCTGCGCAAGGGCGAAATTCTCGGCATTGCCGGGCTGGCGGGCGCGGGCAAAACCGAACTCTGTAAGGCGCTGTTTGGCGCCAGTAAAAGCCGCGTCGCGAACGGCGAGCTGAACCATCAGGACTGGAAACCGCGCGACCCGGCGGACTCGGTGCTGCGCGGCCTGGCGCTGGTGCCGGAAGAGCGGCGCAAAGAGGGCATTTTTATCGACGAGCCGGTGAGCATGAATCTTGCCGTGTGCGCCGATAACAGCTTTTCGCGCTGGAGCCTGTTCGGCCATCGTCAGGCGTGGCGCTGGGCTGAGGAGGTGATCGCCCGCGTCGGCGTGCGCGCCCGCGGTCCCGGGCAGGTTTTGCGACGTCTCTCCGGCGGCAACCAGCAGAAGGTGGCCATCGGCAAGTGGCTGCGCAATGACGCGAGCGTGCTGATCTTCGACGAGCCGACCAAAGGCGTGGACGTGAAGGCCAAAACCGATCTGTTCCAGCTGATTGACGGCCTGGCGCGCGAGGGCAAAGGGGTGATTTACGCCTCGGGCGAATTTGCCGAACTGGTCGGGCTGTGCGACCGCATCTGCGTCCTGTGGGACGGGCGCATCGTGGCGGAAATCGCCGGGGCCGAGGCCCGTGAAGAGACACTACTTTATTATTCAACCGGAGGAACGGCGTCGTGAGCAAGGCCCTTTCAGTAAACGCGACGGCGTCTGGCCGTCAGCAGATTTTCGATTTTCTCTACAAGTGGGGCATGCTGTTAACCGTCGTCGCGCTGGTGGCCGTCTTTGGCCTGGCGTCGGACAGCTTCCTCGATCCGAACAACATCATCAATATTCTGCGCTCGATTGCCATCGTGACGGTGATTGCCATCGGCGTGTCGATATCGCTGACCATTGGCGGGTTCGATCTCTCCGTAGGATCGACCGCGTCGCTGGCGAACGCACTGGTGATTTCCCTTTTCGTCTGGCACGGCTTCGGCACCACCGAGTCGATTCTGATCACCCTCGCGCTCTGCACGCTGGTGGGGCTGTTTAACGCCTTTCTGATCGTCATCCTGCGCATTCCGGACATGCTCGCGACGCTGGCCAGCCTGTTTGTGATCCAGGGTGTGGCGATGACCTACAGCTACGGCGGGTCGATTACCGAGAACATGGTGCTGCCGAGCGGTGACATGGCGGAAGGCACCATTCCGGCGACGTTCAGCCTGCTGGGGCAGGTGCCGACGATTGTGATCATCATGCTGGTGGTGACCGTGCTGGCGCAGCTTGGCCTCTCGTTGACCACTCACGGACGCCGGATGTACGCCATTGGCGGTAACCCGGAAGCGGCGCGCCTCTCGGGGATTCGCACCACCCGCTACAAGGTGGCGGCCTACGTGATTGCCTCCCTGCTGGCGGGCCTGGGCGGGATTTTGCTGGCCTCGCGCATTGGCTCGTCGCAGGTGAACGCGGGCGGCGGTTATCTGATGGATGCGGTGGCGGCGGCGTGGATCGGCTTCTCGCTGGCCGGGTCCGGCAAGCCGAATGCCCTGGGGACCCTGGTGGGGGCGGTGATTCTCGGCGTGCTGTCGAACGGGCTGGTGATGCTCTCCGTGCCGTATTACGCCATGGACATTATAAAAGGGCTGGTGCTCGCGGTAGCGCTGGCGATTACCTACATACAAAAACGCTGACAACACAACGGGATAAAAAATGAAAAAGATTGCACTCTCTTTGGTGGCATTAGGGTTATTCACCGCTCTGCCTGGCTTCGCGGCCACGCCCGCACCGCTCCCGGCGGCCATTGCCAGCCATGACGGCCCCATTCGCATCGCAGTGATCCGTAACCTCGGCTCAGACGACAACACCACGCAGTTTATTGCCGGGGCCATTCAGGAAGGGAAGAAGCTTGGCTTTAAGGTCAGCACCTTTTTAAGCAACGGGGACGACGCCAAATTCCAGGACTTCGTGAACCAGGCCATCAGCCAGAAGTACGACGGGATTATCCTGTCTCAGGGCCGCGATCCGTACTCCACCGCGCTGGTGAAGAAGGCGGTGGACGCCGGGATTAAGGTTGCCGTGTTTGATACCGCCGTCAACGGCGAGATCCCGGGCGTGACCGTTACCCAGCAGGACGATGCCTCTCTGACTAATCTCTCCTTCGGCCAGCTGGCGAAAGATTTCAACGGCAAGGCCAATATCGTCAAGCTGTGGGTAGCGGGCTTCCCGCCGATGGAGCGTCGTCAGGCGGCGTATAAAGAGTTGCAAAAACAGTACCCGGACATCAAAGAGCTGGAGTCTATCGGCGCGGTCTCCTCTGACGTGCAGGGCGACACCGCCAACAAGGTGGGCGCGATCCTCGCGAAATACCCGAAAGGTAAAATCGACGCCATCTGGGGAACCTGGGACGCCTTCAGCCAGGGCGCGTATAAGGCGCTGAAAGAGAACGGCCGTACCGAGATTAAACTCTACAGCATCGACATCTCCAACCAGGATCTGCAGCTGATGCGCGAGCCGGGCAGCCCGTGGAAGGTGAGCGTGGCGGTGGATCCGAAGCTGATTGGCGCGACCAACGTGCGTCTGGTGGCGAACAAGATTGCCGGGGAAGCCACGCCTGCGACCTACGATTTTAAGGCGGCCGCTATTCCACAGGCGCTGCTGACCGCCCAGCCGGGCGCGGTGAACGTGGCGTCGCTGGGGAAAATCATTCCGTGCTGGGGTCAGACGGAAGATTTTATCGCGCCGTGGTTTGCGACGCTGGAAGCCAGGTCAAAATAATGCCCGGTGGCGCTGCGCTTACCGGGCCTACGGTTTGGTAGGCCGGGTAAGGCGCAGCCGCCACCCGGCGAAAGGAGCTCAAGGTGACTCATTTACCCCCTCCCGAATACAGCCGCAATATGCGGCTGATTGGCCATAGCGATCAGGGCGGTCGCCCGGACGGCGTGCAGCTGATGGTGCACCGCGGTTTCGCCTGGATCGGCCATATGGTGTCGCAGGGCTTTTCGATAGTGGACGTGCGCGACCCGAAAAACCCGAAACCCGCGGGCTATGTTCCCGCGCCGCCCGGCACCTGGAACGTGCACCTCCAGGCGCATGACGATCTCCTGCTGGTCATCAACGCCCGGGATCTGTTTGCCGATGCGCGTTTTGCCGACGAGAAGGTCTACTACACCCGGCAGGTGGGCGAGACCGTCAGCGACGTGCAGGACAAAGGCTGGAGCGCCGGGCTTCGCGTTTTTGATATCTCCACGCCGGACAGACCGCGCGAAATCGGCTTTCTGTCGCTGAGCGGCATCGGTATTCACCGCATCTGGTACGTCGGCGGCCGCTGGGCGTACGTGTCGGCGCTGATCGACGGCTTTACCGACTACATCTTTCTGACGATTGACCTGGCCGACCCGCGTAAGCCCGAGGTGGCAGGGCGCTGGTGGCTGCCGGGGATGAATCAGGCAGAAGGGGAGAAGCCTAACTGGCCGGAAGGGAAACGCTACGCGCTCCACCACGCGATTATCGCCGGCGATACGGCGTACGGCAGCTGGCGCGACGGCGGCCTGACGCTGCTGGACGTGAAGGATCGTACCCAGCCGAAGCTGATTAGCCACCGTAACTGGAGTCCGCCGTTTGGCGGCGGCACGCACACCGCGCTGCCGCTGCCGGACCGCGATCTGCTGGTGGTGCTGGACGAAGCGGTGCTCGATAACCAGGAAGACGGCGAGAAGCTGATCTGGCTGTTTGATATCCGCGAGCCGTCGAACCCGGTCAGTATCTCTACCTTCCCGCAGCCGGATGAAATCGACTACGTGGCGAAAGGGGCGCATTTCGGCCCGCACAACCTGCACGAGAACCGGCCGGGGAGCTTTGTCAGTTCAACGCTGATTTTTGCCACCTATCAGAATGCGGGCGTGCGCGCGTATGACATCTCCAATCCGTATCGGCCCGTGGAAACCGGTGCGCTGGTGCCTGCGGCACCGGAGAAAATGATGGATACCCGCCCGAATCGCCCGCAGGTGATCCAGTCGTGTGACGTGTTTGTGGATGCGCAGGGAATTATCTACAGCACGGACTATAACGGCGGGCTGTCGGTGATTGAGTATCTGGGGTGAGTTTTTGCCGGGTGGCGGCTTCGCCTTACCCGGCC
>NZ_KV787817.1:0-62836 GCF_001807145.1 Enterobacter sp. HMSC16D10 | reverse complement strand
TTTTGCCGGGTGGCGGCTTCGCCTTACCCGGCCTGCATTTTGCTCTCGTTTGCCCGGTAAGGCGAAGCCGCCACCGGGCAAACGTTCTCAGCTGTACTGCCGCACCCGCGCCACCAGAGCTTCCGCGCTGTCGATACGGTCGGCAATCACAATCAGCGCCTTGCCGAGCGTTATCGCGTGGCGAAGGCATTCGTGGCGCATCGCCTCGTCCTGAATGGTGTCGATATCCGCGACGTGGGAAAGCCCGACGCTGCGGCGAATGAGTTCGGTGCCGCAGAAGCCAATGGCGTCATGCCAGACCTTTTTCAGGAACGCGGAGGCATAGCCCGGCGCGCTGAGCGCCGCGTCGCGCGTTTTCTCGTGCGCCAGCGCCTGGAAGCGCTCCGCGAAGGTGTTCCACAGCTCCTGAATATCGGTCAGGCGCTGCTCGCGCGCGGCGGCGGCATCGCGAATGCCCAGGTGCCCCGGCAGGCCGCAGAAGTTGAGCAGCAGGTTGCCGATGGCGGTGCCGATATCAAATCCAATCGGGCCAAAATAGCCGAACTCGGCATCGATGGCCTTCAGGCTGCCGTCGGCCACAAAAATCGAGCCGCTGTGGATGTCTCCGTGCAGCAGGGCTTCAGCCTGAGAAAAGAAGCGGTGCTTGAGGGCGGCCACGGCAATTTTCAGCTGGGCGTCGTCGCGCAGGGCGGCGACGTCGTTTTCCAGCTCGGCCGGGTAGCTGTTGCGTTCGTGGATCTGGTACGGATCGTTGAAGAACAGATCTTCGGTGATCTCGCACATCTCCGGGTTGATGAATTTCGCCACCTGCGCTTTCTTCTCGTGCGGATGCAGGAAGAAATCGCTGGTGTGGAACAGCGCGTGCGCGAGGTATTCACCCAGCTGACGCGCCGCCTGCGGGTAATAATTATTTTTGATCAGCTCGCCGCGCCAGATGCGATGGCTGGAGAGATCTTCCATCACCATTACCGCCAGTTCCGGGTCAAAGTGGTGGATTTTCACTGTGTGCTGCGGGCTGTGCCGGTAGTGCTCGACCAGGGTTTGCGCCTCCAGACGGGCGCGATCCAGCGTCAGCGGCCAGGACTCGCCGACGCAGCGCACGTAGGGCAGCGCCTGCTTGACGATGATGCGGCTCACGCCCGCGCTGTCGAAAATTTTAAACACCAGATTGAGGTTGCCGTCGCCTACCTCCTGCGCCTCCACCAGCGATGAAGGATCGTCAAGGCCGCCAAATTGCCTGGCATATTCCACGGCGTCCTGAGCGGTAAAGGTACGGTATTGCGACATGGCCTGCTCCTCACGGGTTTGCTAATAAAGACATGTAGACGTCTATACATCTGGATTTCATCCTGACACAATGTGCTACAACAACGCAACAGGGAATTAACGACATGCAGACATTACAGACGACCAGCCTGCGGGTAGCGGATAATCAGCTCTTTATTCTCGACCAGCAGGCCCTTCCGCAGGAGAAACGCTGGCTGGATGCCTCAACGGTAGAGGCGCTGGTGGGGCATATTCACGCCCTGCGGGTGCGCGGCGCGCCGCTGATTGGTCTCTCTGCAAGCCTGCTGCTGGCGCTGCTGGCGGAAAACGGCAAAAGCCGTGACGAGCTGGCGGTTGCGCTGGAAACCCTGCGCGCGTCCCGCCCGACGGCGGTGAACCTGATGAACAACCTCGACCGCATGAAGCGGGCGCTGTGGCAGGAAGAGTATGTTCCGGCGCTGGTGGCCGAAGCGCTGCGCCTGATTGACGAAGACAAACGACTTTGCGATGCGATTGCCAGCGCGGGCAGCGTGCTGGTGAAGCCCGGCAGCCGTCTGCTGACCCACTGCAACACCGGCGGGCTGGCAACGGCGGGCGTCGGCACCGCGCTGGGGGTGATTGCTCGCGCGCACCAGGAAGGCAACGTCAGCAACGTCTGGGTGGATGAAACCCGCCCCCTGCTGCAGGGCGGTAGATTGACCGCCTGGGAGCTGGGCGAGCTGGGCGTGCCGTATCAGCTGATTACCGACTCCATGGCCGCCAGCCTGATGGCGAAAGGGCAGGTCGACGCCGTGTGGGTGGGCGCAGACCGCATTGCGGCCAACGGCGACGTGGCGAACAAAATCGGCACCTACTCCCTGGCGGTGCTGGCAAAATTCCACGGCATTCCGTTCTACGTGGCCGCGCCGCAAACGACCCTCGATCCGGACTGCCCGAACGGCGACGCGATCCCGATTGAGCAGCGCGCCGCCAGCGAGGTGACGGGCGTCGCCGGAAGCTTTGGCGCGGGGCAGTGGGCGCCTGAAAACGCGAAGGTCTACAACCCGGCGTTTGACGTGACCCCAGCCTCGCTGATTAGCGGCTGGGTGCTGGATACGGGCGTGGTCACGCCGGAAGAGGTTGCGGAAGGGAAATTTGCCTGAGTCCGGCTATCCTTTAAGGGGCTCCCTTAAGAGGACAACACCGTGACGCTCGACCCTGAAACAGACTTAAAACTGGAGCGCGTAGTGGACGCACCGCGCGACCTCCTGTGGCTCTGCTGGACCACGCCCGAACACATCAAACACTTCTTCATCCCTGCACCGCATAAGGTGATCGACTGCGACCTTGACCTCCGCGTGGGCGGGCGGTTCAACACCGTGTTTGAGGTGGACGGTCAGCGGATGGATAACCGGGGTGTGTTTCTTGAAATCGACCCGGGGAAAAAGCTGGTCTTTACCGACGGCTATACCGAAGGCTGGAAACCGGCCGAGAAGCCGTTTATGACGGCGATCCTGCTGCTGGAAGAGGTGGGCGAGGGCAAAACCCGCTACACGGCGATTGCGCGCCATCCGACGAAGGAAATTCGTGAGCAGCACGAGCAGATGGGCTTCCACGAAGGGTGGGGGATTGTGCTGGATCAGCTGGTGGCGTATGTGAAGTCTCTTCGACCCCCTCTCCCTTGAGGGAGAGGGTTGGGGTGAAGGGGGAGAATTCATTGATCAAGTCGAAGATAGATTTCTTTTTTTAGTATTCCTCATCTGACGAAATATTGGCTCTCCCTTTTCATCAAAGTATCTTTCCGGCCATATCACATCGGGCGGAATGTCTAGCGCCTGTGCGATAAGCAATTCACCTTTGGGCCACGGTCGGGTAAGCGCGTTTGCCAATGTGGATGAGGAAAGGCCAGCCTTTCTGGACAACGCAGCCAGGCTTGTTCCATGTTTCTTTAGTGCGGCGATGATATCGGCAGGATGCCAGTTCTGATGACGCATTGTGTCCTCCTTACATGTGTTTGTTACGCGCTTAATTATCCTGTTTTGGGATAAAAACGCAATGAGAGGATATTCGATTTCAGGATATTTGTATGGAATCGGAACAATGGCCTCAGTCTATTCAGAAGAATACCAGCGTGTTATCAATGCGTTGAAGAAAGCTCGTAAGGAGAAGGGGATTACTCAGGCACAGCTTGCGGAAGCGCTGGGCAAACCGCAGTCGTTTATCGCTAAAGTGGAAAGCGGTGAACGCAGGTTAGACGTGGTGGAGTTTGTGCATCTGGCGAGATTACTTAGCTTAAGTAACGAAGAGGTCCTTACTATTTTACAATCTTTAAGATGTTAAAATAATGGGCGCATTATATTTATAGCGCCCTAACTCAAAAAAATCATCAATTTATCTCGTCGTCTCCATCATCTTTATTATAAATATCAGATATTGCAATTTTTATATCTAATGCTTTATGCAACATTTTATGTACTTTGATATGGCTTGCCCTCTTTATTTCAGCTTTATTTACAGGGCTGCTATCTCTGAAAGACCATTTATATGGTGTTAAAGGGCTAACTTTGAATCCTATCGCACTAATATTATATAAGCATAAAAATATCTCGTTAACAACATCAGATTCTCTTACTTCGCTATTGAGCATTTTAGATGCGATGATTGCGCATGGGTCATTAGTATTTTGAATGGCGAGTTCCGATGCTACAGATTCTATGTTATTTTTAGGAATAAGTGTTCGGGTGAATTTTTCTGGAACCTCTCTGAGAATTTCTATGGTTTCTTCGAAAGATGGATATATGTCTCCCCATTCTTCTTTTAAAGAACGCAATCTTTTTTCAGAATAAATACTTTCAGCTTTATGAATGGAATCCCAAGAGATTCGTTCTCTATTAAGTGCTATTTTAAAACATTCATTTACGAACTGTAAAACATCCCTTGGCCGATATAGTGTTCTCTCTATGATATACTCGATTGGCAACATTCCCTTACTCCCTCCTTTGGGGGAAGGGAAAAGATCGTTAATTTCGACGTTTTCTCTTGTATATTGTTTTTTGAAAACCTCTTGAATTCTCTTTGAAACTAATTCATTAAGTTGATTTGCGGTCCATTGAAGATCAAGGATATATGATTCATACTTCTCCTCTTGAAATCCAGAGCCTCGAGTAATATTGAATACAGATTTAAGAAGATCATGTCTTAAAGCAGCTATTATCTTGACGTTCTTGATACGTCTGAATACTTTTATCTCTTCAATTAATGCTCTTATGAATTTATATCGAGTGTTGTTTTCGGCCCAGTTTTCATCAAGCTGATCTATTACAATGTAATGTTTCTTTTGAAGATCGGAAAATGAATGTTCTGCAAGCATGTCGAGAACTTCATTTAATTTTTGAATTTGCATTCCACTAACAACTTCAGAAGCTCTTTTCTTTATTTCATGCTTATCTTCCTCAGATATTCTCTTAGCTGTCTCAGCATTTAATTCAATACCATGAAGTGCTGTGCCTATTTTAGCTTTAGTGTCATTTTCAAGTTTTTTTGTTATTTCTCTCAAATGTGTGTCTGTATCAATCCAAAATTTATCCCCCCATTCTCTAAAATATTCTAATGCGCGCTTCCTGATCTCATCTTTTCTTAAAAAACTCGCTAAGCTGGTAAGGAAATTTCTTGTGTCACTCTCGCTGTTTATATCATGACGTATTTTTAAAAACTCCATTATAAGTATGTGCCGCCAGAGTATCTTATAAAATAAATCTAAATTTACGTCTAGCGCTTCAAAAAAAGAAATAATATCTGAGTGTTCAAGAAAACGAATAGATATATCGTTAGGATCAAGCTTTTTGTATCTATATGCTTTGTTCATTACTTTGTGCAATAATGCACTTTTCCCTGCTCCAGTTCTTCCTACAACAATAGACGAAGTATCATTAGTATCTAGTAATTTTGACAGATATCCACTATCTACAAAGCATTCATCAAGTAATTGTGTATCGGATTCAGCATCGAGTTCGCCAATTCTTAAGTTTTGTCGTATTATTATTGGGTTTTTTGCCATGTTAATCTCTTTGGGAATAAGTAATAATCATTAACGGTAAATTTATTTTTATAGATTATTAGTAGTGTTTTTGTCTTAATGAAGTAAAGTATTTGTGATTTGCTTCTCAAATTTAAGAGTAAGATATAATTTATAAAAGTTCCTTCATCTTGAAGGAACTGTACTTGTTTATTTGGACATTATTTTAGGCGTGGATACGCATCCGCAATCGCATCCCCGGTAAACTGGGCAACCCAGCCTTCCGGGTTATCGAAAATACGAATCGCCGTAAAGTTCGGCTCTGAGCCCATATCAAACCAGTGCGGCGTGCCCGCGGGCACGGAGATAAGGTCGTTTTTCTCGCACAAGACCTGATATACCTCATCGCCGATGTGCAAGCAGAACAAGCCCGCGCCTTCCACGAAAAAGCGTACTTCGTCTTCGCCGTGGGTGTGTTCGTTCAGGAACTTCGCGCGCAGCGCGTCTTTCTGCGGATTGTCGGCGCGCAGGCTGATCACGTCCCAGCTCTGATAGCCCTTCTCTGCCACCAGTTTGTCGATCGCATGTTGATACGCCTCGATCACGGCTTCAGGCGCGGGATCGTGTCCTAAATCGCGATCCGCCGCCCAGCGTTCAAACCGCACGCCTTTCGCGTTGAGCTGTTGGGCAATCTCGGCGGCGTCGGTGCTGTGCCACTGGTGCTGACTGGCGTCTTTGTCGGAATAAATGGTCAATGCGCTCATGAAGGGATCTGCTCCGGGTTAATCTCGTCAAACTGGTGGACCTGATGGTGGTGGCTTGCGCCGTCATCATCACCGCGAATCAGCTGCAGGGTACGAAAACCTGCCTGTTCAGCCGCGTCCAGCTCCTGATGAATATCGGAGAGGAAGAGGATCTGCGACGGGGCTATGCCCGTTTGTGCCGCAATGTTCTGATAAGACTGCACCTCGCGCTTGGCGCCGATGTGGGTGTCGAAATAGCCGCTGAACAGATGAGTAATATCACCTTCGTCGCTGTAGCCAAATAACAGTTTCTGCGCGGCGACGGAGCCAGAGGAATAAACATAGAGATCAATCCCTTGCGCTTTCCATTTTTCCAGTGCCGGGAGCACGTCCGGGTAGAGATGGCCGGTAAAGTCGCCGTTAACGTAGCCGTCGTGCCAGATGATCCCCTGCAGCGCTTTGAGCGCGGTCGATTTGCGGTCTTCATCCATAAAGGCAAACAGAGCGTCGATAAGTTCGCTGACGCTGGCGTGTGGGTGACCGATTTCATCACGCAGGTTGTCCAGAATGGATTTCACCGGCTCGGCGTACTGCTGAGCGGTCACGAAGGCCGCCAGCCGCTCACGCGCGTAGGGGAACAAAACATCATGGACAAAACGAATATCGCTGGTGGTCCCTTCAATATCCGTCACAATCGCGCGAATCATACTCTCTCCAGTTGTCGTAAACGCATTTCGCATTCAAATAAGAACTCTAATCCTTCCAGATGACGCCGGGCTTCGGCCACGTCGCGTCCCCAGCAGGTTAAGCCATGACCGCGCAGAAGAAAACCATAATTAAGCGGCCGTTCCTGGGCGTAATGAGCGATGCGTGAGGCGAGGGCGTCGATATCCTGGTCGTTATCAAAGACCGGGATTGCCACCGTATCCAGATGCGTGGTTTGTCCGGTGAGGGATTTTTGCATCTCAAAGCCGCTGATGTTGAGCTCGGCCTCTTTGACCAGACGCGACAGCACCGTGGCGTTAACCGTGTGAACGTGCAGCACGGCGTTGGCTTCCGGGAACAGGCGATAAATCAGCGTGTGCAGACCGGTCTCCGCCGACGGTTTACGACCGGACGGCGCGCGGTTGGTGGCGATCTCCACCTGCAGAAAGTCATCGGTTGTGAGGCTACCTTTGTCTTTGCCGGATTCGCTGAGCCAGCAGAGATGTTCGTCCTGACGCACCGACATGTTACCGCCGGTAGCGGGCGCCCAGCCTTTGGCACCGATCCAGCGGCAGGCGTCGACCAGATGCGTGAGTTGCAGGTTGTCTGTCATTTTCCTTTTACCCTCTCGGCCAGGAATATTCATATGGTTTATACCCGTCATACTTCAAGTTGCAGGTGCGTTGGCTGCACTCACTCACCCCAGTCACGTACTTATGTACGCTCCCGGGGATTCGTTCCCTTGCCGCCTTCCTGCAACTCGAATTATTTAGGGTATAGACGTCTAAGCGTCTTGATTGCCAAAGACTAACATCGTGTTATAGTGGCAGCAACATAAGTATTACAAGCAGGCACAACACAATGAGCATTAACGCCTTGATTCCGCAAAGTAAACTTCCCAACCTCGGTACCACCATCTTTACGCAGATGAGCGCCCTGGCGCAGCAGCACAACGCCATTAACCTTTCTCAGGGGTTCCCGGATTTCGACGGCCCGGCTTATCTGCAGGCGCGTCTGGCGTATCACGTGGCGCAGGGGGCGAATCAGTATGCGCCGATGACGGGCGTGCAGGCGCTGCGGGAAGCGATTGCCGACAAAACGGCGGAGCTGTATGGCCATAAGCCCGATGCGAACAGTGATATCACGGTGACGGCAGGGGCGACCGAAGCGCTGTACGCGGCCATCACCGCACTGGTGCGCGCGGGGGATGAAGTCATCTGCTTTGATCCGAGCTACGACAGCTATGCGCCTGCGGTTGAACTCTCCGGCGGCGTGGTGAAACGCGTGGCGCTCCAGCCGCCGCATTTTCGCCCTGACTGGCAGGCGTTTGCTGCGCTGCTGAGTGACAAAACCCGTCTGGTGATCCTGAATACGCCGCATAATCCGTCGGCGACGGTGTGGCAAAAAGCCGATTTTGCCGCGCTGTGGCAGGCTATCGCCGAACGGGAAATTTACGTCCTGAGCGATGAAGTCTACGAGCACATCTGCTTTGCTGAGGAAGGGCATGCCAGCGTGCTGGCCCATCCGCAGCTTCGCGAGCGTGCTATCGCCGTCTCTTCGTTTGGTAAGACCTACCATATGACCGGCTGGAAGGTAGGGTACTGCGTGGCCCCGGCGGCCATCAGCGCTGAGCTGCGCAAAGTGCATCAGTACCTGACGTTTGCCGTGAACACGCCGGCTCAGCTGGCGCTGGCGGATATGCTGCGCGCGGAACCCGCGCATTACCGCGAGCTGCCGCACTTCTATCGTGAACGTCGGGATCTGTTTGTGGCGGCGCTGAGCCAAAGCCGCCTGGAAATTTTGCCGTCTGAAGGAACCTATTTCCTGCTCGCCGACTACAGCGCGATTTCCGAACTGGACGACGTTAGCTTTTGCCAGTGGCTAACGAAAGAGGTCGGCGTGGCCGCCATTCCATTGTCGGTGTTCTGCGCCGATCCCTTCCCGCACAGGCTGATCCGCCTGTGCTTTGCGAAGCAGGAATCGACGCTGCTGGCGGCGGCGGAGCGTTTGAACACGCTCTGATTATTTCACCGTCCACGCTTCTGAGTAACGGCGGTCTGCAAACAGCTCCAGCAGACCGTTGATTTGCTTGAGGCGCAGCACCTCATCGCTGTCCATGCCCAGCTCTTTGCCTATTCGCTCATCATTCCAGCCGAGCTGTGCCAGTTCGCGCACGATATCTGACATGGCGTTGATTTGATGCCGACCCCGCGCCCGATTGTGGCGAATCGTGGCGGCCATACGGTCATGTTTATCCTTCCGGTGCTGGCGCAGGCAGGTGACGGGGAGATATCCCCTGAGCTGACGCTTCAACGCCGCCCGATTTTTGCCGATTTCGTGGCGATGAAAGCCATCCACAATTTCGTAGTGATGGGTTTCACTTTCCGTCACAACAATAGGTTGGGTGAATCCATCAAGTTCGAGCGACTTGCTGAGCAGCCGTTTTTCCGGAGGGGCAACGTTATTGGGGTTGTAGTCGTTAGCGATAATCGCGTCCTGTTTGATCCAGAGAACGCAGTCTATCGGTTGCTCGCGAAAAGGGCTGTTTTTATGGATCGCTTCACGAAAGGCATTGATGGCAGTAATCCGATCCTCCTCGCAAAGTGACTGAAGGTACGTTTCGATCTCGGTAATTATTCTTTGTCGCATAAAATGCCCCACTCCTTGCGCTTCGCCTTCACTCGTTCGCTGTAGCGCTGATAATGTTTAGGTTTATTCGGGCTGAACGACAGCGCCCTGCACCAGTAGTCATTATTAAGTAATACCTTACAAATACGGCGCCATGAGGGGATGTCCTTGGCGCCGATATCGCCGTCCTGCGTCTCGGGGATATCCGGCATGCCTCTCTTCTGATACCAGTGCAGATAGATCGCGATTTTATTGCGGTAATGCTCAGCCGTGTTTTGCGGCATGCTGTTCAGCAGGAGCATGGCGTAGTCGCGCCAGCCGAGGTGATCGGGTTTGAGGATTTTCCGGTGGCCATAAAAGTGGTTGTCCTGCCCGGCGTAGAAGCCGCCGCTGCGCACGCCGCTGACGCGCTCGCACATGGCGGCCCAGCGCTCGGGCTCGAGAACGTGATAGAGCCAGAGTCCCTGGCGCTGTTCCGGGCCGAAGGGTTCGCAGATGCGCATATAGCGCGGCGGGACGACCGCCTGAAACATGAGGTTGTAGAGCGGGTTATAGCTGCTTCCGGATTTTGCAAACCATGTCCAGATGTCTGCGGTTTTCCAGTCGTAAAGAGGATAGACGTACCACGCGTGCCCGCCGGGCGCGGTGGTTGTCCAGGGCTTATCGTCCGCGAAGCGATGCTTGCGGTTGTTGGCGATGGTCAAAAATCGGTTATAGGATTCATCGGCGCGAATGCCCACCAGCATGGCTGCCGGACGGTGCAGGGCAAACCAGTCGGAAAACGAGCGGACAAAGGCTTCAAAGGTCATTCCCGTCTGGTAAAAATCAAAATAATCCGCAGCGGTGATGGCGCCTTCCGGTGGCTGGCGCACCCAGCGCACGTCCGGCGCCCAGCATTGCCATTCAGGCTGATACTGTGAGAGGGAATTTTGCGTGGTCAGCGGAAGCGCCACCCAGTAAAAGTGCTCGATGACGTCCCGGTAGCCTTCGCGCAGCGCATTAACGTGCTCAATGGTGCAGGAGAACTGTGCTTCCCAGTCAATAAACAGCACGCTGATTTTTCGTTTTTGCGCCCGGGCCATTTGCGCGGTGAGATGCAGCATGACGGTGGAGTCTTTGCCGCCGGAGAAGGAGACGCAGATGCGGGAAAAGGTGGCGAACGTCCAGCCGATGCGCTCCTGCGCGGCCTCCAGCACGTTAAGCTGCAGGGGATATTTATACAGTGACATGTTCAATCTCTTCCTGAGTATGACTGTCGGGGGCTTTTATTTACGCTGATTAACCATGAATAGTAAAGATATTAAGGAGAAACCGGAATAATAAGATCTTCCATTATCGAATTTGTTGCCAAAATGTAATTAAAAAGCCCTCAGGAAATATCGAAAATTATTCTGCTTCGATTTTTTCAATGAACTGCGAAAACACGCTGCTGTTTAGCGCTGAGCGATTGTAAAGCATATAAACATCTAATTGCGGAGTCTCAAAAGGCAAGGAAATGCTCTTCAGGTTGAGATGGTCTTTATATCGTTCAAACAATATTGTTGGTACAAAGCCTATTAAATCACTCACGCCAATAATATTCATAATCGAAAGCAGTGAGTCACTGCGGAAACAGACATTGCGTTCCGGAAGGAGAATGTTTGACTGCAGCTGGAACTCTTTTATGCCATTCTCCTGACTGCGCATCAGCGTGAATTTTTCCTGGCTGAGTTCCTCGAGCGTTGCGCTATCGCCGAGGCGGGGGTGATCTTTGCTGCACGCCACCTGTATTGAAAACTTCATAAAGCGGGTACAGACGATAGAGCGACTGTTAACCGGAGCAAAGCTAAACACCAGATCGGCCTTGCGGTAGGCGAGCAAATCCTCGGCTGACTCAGGGGATAAGACCACATCATTATGTTCTATGTCGTAATTCCCTTCGGCAAGCAGAGAGCTTAGCAGGCCGCCGAAGCGCCCATGGGCCACAATCTGCGGGCAGTAGATGACAAAGCTCTTTTTGATCTGCGCGTTATTCAGGATATTAATGGTTTGCTCAATGCTATTAAGGTTTTCTTCCAGATGGTGATGCAAATTGATCCCCACTGTCGTCGGGGTAATGCCTTTACCCGAACGAATAAAAAGCGGGTCATTCAGTTGCGCGCGCAGGCGTTGCAGGGACTGGCTCACTGCTGAGGGCGTGATGTAGAGTGTTTCCGCTGCCTTGCTAATGCTAAGGTGCTGATAAATGCACTCAAAAATGACTAACAGATTAAGATCGAATTTTTTAAGGTCGTAAAGATTTGCCATAAATCATCCTGAGTGTGTTGTTGTCATCACATTACTGATAACTATAGTTCGAAGTTAATCATTTACAATCCTTGTGATTAACCTACTTAATTTGTTTTAAATACGAGCTTAATATATCACGAGGCTGGATTATTGAAATAGAACTTCAGCCGTTATTAAGATATTTTTATCTTTAAAACTTGCGGCGTTGTTCTCAAATAACCATTATTGGTTATACATTCGCTGTGACTCATTATTGTCACTTTCGTTCTGGCCACCAGGCAGACCACTTATTGCAACTCATTCTCATTATTAAGCCTCTCGTTGAGTCAGGCAGACGCGGAGGCTATTCGGTAAAACCTATCACAGCCATAGGGCGGAATGCCGGCGTGACGCATTGCCCAAACTGAAAACCGGTGCTGTAATCAAACCGCTGTTACGGCCTGAAATAAGGTATGTAGAGCGCAACGCAACGCCAGCCCAGGCTGGCACTGAAAGTTCCTGTGGAAAGT
The DNA here is from genome assembly GCF_001807145.1 of Enterobacter sp. HMSC16D10. NCBI lineage: Bacteria > Pseudomonadati > Pseudomonadota > Gammaproteobacteria > Enterobacterales > Enterobacteriaceae > Enterobacter > Enterobacter sp. HMSC16D10. Next base: position 50,723 of record NZ_KV787817.1, on the reverse strand, counting down.
TCAGGTATCAGGGCCGCCCACCAGGGCGGCCTTTTTACGTTCAGGCTTTCCGTTAGTTCCGTTCACAAGGTTGTCTTGTTGGCGTTGTAAGGTTTGGCTGATTGATTTGATAAAGCATACGCATTAGCCCCGATGGATAAAGTTGGTTACCTTACATCTCAACGAAAACACGGAGGAAGTACAGATGTCTTTGATTAACACTAAAATTAAACCTTTCAAAAACCAGGCGTTCAAAAACGGTGAGTTCATCGAAGTAACCGAGAAAGATACCGAAGGTCGCTGGAGCGTCTTCTTCTTCTATCCGGCTGACTTCACCTTCGTTTGCCCGACCGAACTGGGCGACGTGGCTGACCATTACGACGAACTGCAGAAGCTGGGCGTAGACGTTTACTCTGTGTCTACCGATACCCACTTCACCCACAAAGCATGGCACAGCAGCTCTGAAACCATCGCCAAAATCAAATACGCGATGATCGGTGACCCGACTGGCGCCCTGACCCGTAACTTCGACAACATGCGTGAAGATGAAGGCCTGGCTGACCGTGCGACCTTCGTTGTTGACCCGCAGGGCATTATCCAGGCTATCGAAGTTACCGCTGAAGGTATCGGCCGTGATGCGTCTGACCTGCTGCGTAAAGTAAAAGCAGCGCAGTATGTCGCTTCTCACCCAGGCGAAGTGTGCCCGGCTAAATGGAAAGAAGGCGAAGCAACGCTGGCGCCATCTTTGGACCTGGTCGGCAAGATCTAAGTCTGTAAAGCCTGGCGGCGCTGCGCTTGCACAGGCCTACAGTATCGTAGGCCGGGTAAACGACGAGCCACCCGGCAATCAATGGGCGCACCCGCGCCCATTTCATTCCAGCACCATGATGCAAGTTGCATTCAGGCCGCCCGTAAAAGGCAGCTTGCATGATGACGTTTTAAGAGAGGGAAGAACCATGCTCGACACCACGATGAAAACCCAGCTCAAGGCCTACCTTGAGAAACTGACCAAACCCGTTGAGCTGATTGCCACGCTGGACGACAGCGCGAAATCGGCAGAGATCAAGGAACTGCTGGCAGAGATCGCTGAACTGTCACCAAAAGTGACCTTCAAAGAGGATAACTCGCTTAACGTCCGTAAGCCGTCTTTCCTGATCACTAATCCAGGCTCTGGGCTGGGGCCGCGTTTTGCCGGCTCACCGCTGGGGCATGAATTTACCTCGCTGGTGCTGGCGCTGCTGTGGACCGGCGGTCATCCGTCGAAAGAGGCGCAGGCGCTGCTGGAGCAGATCCGCGACATTGACGGTGATTTTGAGTTTGAAACCTATTACTCGCTCTCCTGCCACAACTGTCCTGACGTGGTGCAGGCGCTGAACCTGATGTCGGTCCTCAACCCGCGCATCAAACACACGGCAATTGATGGCGGTACCTTCCAGAATGAAATCACCGATCGCAACGTGATGGGCGTTCCGGCGGTGTATCTGAACGGTCAGGAATTCGGCCAGGGCCGTATGACGCTGACGGAAATCGTCGCCAAAGTGGATACCGGTGCCGAAAAACGTGCCGCAGAAGCGCTGAACAAACGCGATGCTTACGACGTGCTGATTGTCGGTTCCGGCCCTGCGGGTGCGGCGGCGGCAGTCTACTCCGCACGTAAAGGGATCCGTACCGGTCTGATGGGCGAACGTTTTGGTGGCCAGGTACTGGATACCGTGGACATTGAAAACTATATCTCCGTGCCGAAAACCGAAGGCCAGAAGCTGGCCGGCGCGCTGAAGGCGCACGTCAGCGATTACGACGTGGATGTGATCGACAGCCAGAGCGCCAGCAGGCTGGTACCTGCTGCGGTTGAGGGTGGTTTACACCAGATTGAAACCGCCTCCGGCGCGGTGCTGAAAGCGCGCAGCATCATCATTGCCACCGGCGCGAAATGGCGCAACATGAACGTGCCGGGCGAAGATCAGTACCGTACCAAAGGCGTGACCTACTGCCCGCACTGCGACGGCCCGCTGTTTAAAGGTAAGCGCGTGGCGGTGATCGGCGGCGGAAACTCCGGCGTGGAAGCGGCGATCGATCTGGCGGGGATTGTTGAACATGTAACCCTGCTGGAGTTCGCGCCAGACATGAAGGCCGACCAGGTTCTGCAGGATAAAGTGCGCAGCCTGAAAAACGTCGACATCGTGCTGAACGCGCAGACCACGGAAGTGAAGGGCGACGGCAGCAAGGTCACCGGTCTGGAATACCGCGACCGCGTGAGCGGCGACGTGCACAGCGTGCAGCTTTCAGGGATCTTCGTGCAGATTGGTCTGCTGCCAAACACCACCTGGCTGGAAGGGGCGATTGAGCGCAACCGCATGGGCGAAATCATCATCGATGCCAAGTGTGAAACCAGCGTGAAAGGCGTATTTGCCGCGGGCGACTGTACCACCGTACCGTACAAACAGATTATCATCGCCACCGGCGAAGGGGCGAAGGCGTCTCTGAGCGCGTTTGACTACCTGATTCGCACCAAAACCGCATAAGAAAAGAAAGTAAGGCTACACCTGCAATAGCGAGAGGCCACCGAAAGGTGGCCTCTTTTTTTTATCTGACGACCATCACCGGTATATGGGTGTGGCGGATGACGCTGGAGGCGTTAGAGCCCAGCAGATGTGTGGTAATGGACGGGTTACGCGAACCGATAACCACCACGTCTGCCTTCAGTTCGGTCGCCAGTTCATTTACCGCATCGCGTACGCTGCCGAATCTGACGTGCGTTTTGATCCGTGAAGGGTCGATGCTGAAGTGGCTGACCATGGTTTGCAGGCGATTTTCCGCCTCGTGCTGCAAATGTTCCTCGAAGCGACGCACATCGGCGGCAAAGCGGTGCAGGCTCAGGCTGGCGGAGCCTGGCAGCACGTGTAGCAGATGGATGACACCGTCCTGCTGCGCCAGAAACTCCGCGTGGCGTACGGCCTTGTCGCTCAGCTCCATTTCAAAAACATCAACCGGCATAATGATTCTCTGATACATACCCGTTTCTCCTTGTTTATAAACGCTGTACTCATTCAACCACAAAATAGTCATGGTTTCTGTAAGCGCTCCGTCAGTTTTCTTATCTTGCCAGGATAAATCTCAAAAGACCCGTATTCACAGGCAGACCTTCAGGGGTAGCTACCCTTATACACTTCCCCGGAACCTTTCGGAGGTCGCATGAAAGCACTTACGTATCACGGTCCACACCATGTTCGCGTCGAGAATGTCCCCGACCCCATCATCGAACAGCCCGACGATATTATTCTGCGCGTCACGGCCACGGCTATCTGCGGCTCCGATTTGCATCTCTACCGCGGAAAGATCCCGAAGGTGCAGCACGGCGATATTTTTGGCCATGAGTTTATGGGGGAAATCGTCGAGTGCGGCGCAGAGGTGAAGAATTTGCAAAAGGGCGATCGCGTGGTGATCCCCTTTGTTATCGCCTGCGGGGACTGTTTCTTCTGTCGCCTCCAGCAGTATGCGGCCTGTGAGAATACCAACGCCGGGCAGGGTGCCGCACTGAACAAAAAGCAAATTCCCGCGCCTGCGGCGCTGTTTGGCTATAGCCACCTCTACGGCGGCGTGCCGGGCGGGCAGGCGGAATACGTTCGCGTGCCGAAGGGTAACGTCGGGCCGTTTAAAGTCCCGCAGCTTCTTTCTGATGATAAAGCGCTGTTCCTGTCCGACATTTTGCCCACGGCCTGGCAGGCGGCAAAAAATGCGCAGATTGAAAAAGGCTCAAGCGTAGCCGTTTTTGGCGCCGGGCCGGTGGGGCTACTGACCATTGCCTGTGCGCGGCTGCTGGGGGCTGAGCAGATTTTTGTTATCGATCACCATCCCTACCGGTTGCGATTTGCCGAGGCGCGCTATGGCGCTATCCCCATCAACTTTGATGATGACAACGACGCGGCGGAAAAAATCATCGAGCAGACCGCGGGCCAGCGCGGCGTTGACGCCGTGATTGATGCGGTCGGGTTTGAAGCGAAAGGCAGCACCACGGAAACGATCCTCAGCAATCTTAAAATCGAAGGCAGCAGCGGCAAAGCGTTGCGTCAGTGCATTGCTGCCGTGCGTCGCGGCGGGGTGGTCAGCGTACCCGGCGTATACGCAGGGTTTATCCATGGCTTCCTGTTTGGCGATGCCTTTGATAAGGGGCTGACGTTTAAGATGGGCCAGACGCACGTCCATGCCTGGCTGGGTGAACTGTTACCGCTGATCGAAAAAGGGCTGCTTACGCCGGAAGAGATCGTGACCCATTATCTCCCCCTTGCGGATGCGGAACGCGCCTATAAGATTTTCGAAAAACGGGAGGAGGAGTGCCGGAAGGTGATTCTGGTCCCGGGCGCAGAGACCCCCGAAGCCGCAGAGCAGACCGTTAAAGGGCTGGTGAATGCCTTCCCGGGCGGGGTTGCCTGAGAATGTTCGCTTACCAGTGGCGTTCAAGATAGAGCACGGCCGTGACGATAATCGCCACAAAAATCAGAAAGATAAGTGTGATCACGCCTATCTCACTCATGACCGTCCCCGCGGCACCAAAACAGGTTAAGCGTGGATTAAGGCCATTTTGCGCGGTATAGGAAAATTGGGTGAATTTGCGGAAAGAGGATGCGGCTGCATCCTCTGTGCAAAGCGGGTAGGCGCTTATTCAGAAGAGATTAACGCAGGTAATCGCCCGCGGCTTCTGGCTGGTAGAGCAGCTCCAGCACTTCCAGATGGGTTGACGCCCCACCCGGTAATTCCCAGTGGATCGTATCCCCCGTACGCAGCCCCAGCAGTGCGGCACCTACAGGGGCCAGAACAGAAAGCTGTGTGCTGCTGTCGGTCATCTGAGCCGGGTAAACCAGCGTACGGGTCAACTCTTCACCGGTGGTCAGGTTGCGGAATTTCACCTGGCTATTCATGGTGACCACGTCATGTGGCATTGTCTCAGGCGTGCACATCTGTGCCCGGTCGAGCTCCTCATTCAGGGCGTCGGCCACGGGGAGCGAGGCGAACTCCGCTTTTTCCAGCAGCCTGTCGATACGTTCTGCGTCGAGCTCATTGATGATAATGGTAGGTCTGGACATTTTTTACTCCATGTCGTTAATGCTGCGTCTTACGCAGAAACTGATCCAAAAGAAAACCCTCGCCGTCTGGCAGCGAGGGTTTAACTCTCCCGATGATACTGGCTGAGCGCGCAAGTTTGAAGTGATGAAAGTCACATTCATGGGCCATATGAATTTTCGCTGAAATTTATTCAGTCTTCATTCCTGACGGAATACGTTACGCTGAGTGTCCTGAACCCGGGCGTTGCCCACCAACGAGAGAGAATTATGTACTTCTATCAACCGTCTCAGGGGCACGGCCTGCCGCATGACCCGCTGAACGCCATTATTGGTCCACGTCCGATAGGCTGGATCTCCTCTTGCGACAAGGCCGGTCAGCTGAACCTTGCACCGTACAGTTTCTTCAACTGCTTTAACTACCGCCCGCCGATCATCGGCTTTTCCAGCAACGGCTGGAAGGACAGCGTGCGTAATATTACGGAAACCGGGGAGTTTGTCTGGAACCTGGCAACGCGCGATCTCGCACATGCGATGAATCAAACCTCCGCGATGCTTCCCCACGATCGGGATGAATTTAGCTTTGCCGGACTCACGCCAGCGGCCAGCCAGCTGGTTAACGCCCCCCGCGTTGCAGAAAGCCCGGTGAATTTTGAATGTCGACTGTCCCAGTGCATTCAGCTTACCGGAGCCGACGGTACGCCGGTGGACACGTGGCTGGTGCTGGGGGAAGTGGTCGGTATCCATATTGCCGAAACGCTGCTGGAAGAGGGGATATACCAGACGGCGAAAGCGCAGCCCATCCTGCGTGCGGGTGGGCCGACGGCATACTATGGCATCAGCGATGAAAACCGGTTTGATATGGTACGCCCGGGCGCGGATCAGTAACCGGCTTTATCAATCACGAATTGTTTACCGCAGTTACCCGGATGTGGCTGCGGGGCAAATGAGGCCGCAGAAAGCGGGTTGTTAATGGCGTCAGCCTTCAGCGAAATCTGCATCTCGGTCAGATAAGCCGGATTGCCGTTGCAGGTCAGCTTGAACGCTTTAACGTTCTCCTTGCCCCAACTTTTGGCTACGGCACTGTCAAAGTCGCTGCGACTGACTGGTTTTCCGTAGTTATTGGCAAGGAATTTACCGACCGCACTGTTTTTAACTTCCTGATTCATCCGCACCATCGTGCCGAAATAGGCATCCGGATCGAAACCAAAGCAGACGCCATGTTTGGCGTATTCGTAGCGTTCCAGGCAGGAATTACCGCCCGCACCCGGCATCACGTCGTTGAGCTTTGCGGCAGCGGAAAGCGACAGTCCGGTTTCGGCGGCATCGCATTTGCGGCTGGCCTTCACTTCCGGCATGTTCGGAATGGGGCGCGTGGCGCAGCCAAAACGCATCCAGCGACGTTCATCCACCCCGCGTGCGGCAATGGATTTCGGCAGGCCGGGCCATAGCCCGTGAACGGTCAGAAAATCAGCTTTATTTTCGCGCTCTTTTTGCAGGCGACATTCGTCAGGTTCATTGCGGTTGCGCTCGACCATGCTCTGGCAAAACCCGGTTTGCCAGGACAGAGCCAGCACATAGCGATCGAAATCGCCATACTGGGTTGCCTTGAGCGGTTCTGCCTGCGTGGAGAAAACACAGAGGGCAAGCGCGATTGCCCCAGACGGGATAACGATATCCTTCCTGAACATATGATTTCCTGATCGAATGAGCGTGATTGATTTCTGGGGGTTATTAAAGCACAAAAAGCGCCCGCAGGCGCTTTCTGGATATCAGGAATTTAGCTTAGGCTGCGCCGGGCACCAGCACTTCCGTGGCGATAATCACGATAATCAGCCCAACCATAACGGGCACTGAGGTGCGTTTTACCACTTCAAATGGCGAGATTTTCGCCATCCCGGCAACGGCGACGACCACGCCCGATACCGGGGAAATGGTACGGCCCAGGTTTGACGCCTGCAGCATAGGAATGGAGAGATAGGCCGGGTTAATACCGGAGGAGTGGGCCAGTTTCGGGATCATCTCCACGAAAGCGTAGAAAGGCGCATTGCCGGAACCGGTGGTCATGGCCGCCAGCATGGTGAGTACCACCAGGACCAGCATCAGGATAATACTGGCCGAGCCGAACGAGGTGGCGATAGAGATCAGGCTCTGGATAAAGCCGATGGTGCTCAGACCCTGAGCAAAAACGCCCGCTGCCACCAGCAGCATCACCACGCCAGCGAAGGCATCCGCCATACCGCGATAGGCGACTTCCAGACCCGAGAACACCTTTTGCGTGTTGAAACCGCGCACAAACTCCAGCACGGCAGCCAGCAGCATGCAGATCACCAGAATGGTGATGATGTGCAGCTGCGGGCCCCATTTGCCGTCAAAAATCAGCACTCCGATAATCGGCGTGAAGGGCAGAATGGCATAAAACGCGGGTGCGGTGGTGGTGATCTCACTCACATCCATCATCTCGTGGCTGATGTTTTCTTTCTTGTCCAGATAGCGCTGCCAGAAGAAATGCGCGATTCCCATTCCCACAATGGCGACAATAGAGATTGGCAGCGTGGTTTTAAAGGCGAAGTCGATGAGCGACATCTCCGCAGCCTTTGCCGCCAGCACAACGTCGCCGGAGGTCGGGGAGAGAATAATGGCTGCCGGAGACGCGCAAATGGCTGCTGCCGCGCCGCGGCTGATACCGACGTTCACCATGACCGGGAACAGCGTGGCCATGAGCAGTACGCCAAGTCCGGTTGCCGACGACACGGCCAGCGACATCAGGCAGGCGAGGAAATAGGCGGCGACCATCAGCAGATAGGGTGAGTTGATGTATTGCAGCGGTTTTGAGGCAAGCTTAACGACTATGTCGTTGGCACCGATATGGGTCATGTAGGCGGCAAAACCGCACAGCATCATGATCATCATACCCAGGTCGCCGCCGCGGCTCATGAGTAATATCTTAATGTATTCAACAATATCAGTGGCGGTGTAACCCGTACTGGTTGCACTGGCAGGTAATACCTGATGTCCCATTATGGCGCTGATAATCAGCAGCGTTAAACCGCCAACAAATAATACGCCCGTGGCCGAATAGCCTTTAATGATGTAGCGTGCGACACCGACAATGACGACGACCCCAATAAGGAGTTCGAATAACGTAAGCATGATTTCCCCTGTATCTCTGCTGCAATGGAGCACAAAAAATCAATAAAAATAAGAAGGATGAAAATGTGCCGAATAAATGGCCTGTTCTTGCTGATTAAAATCAATAAACAGACGACTAGAGAGCAGAACAACCGTGTTTTTGCCATGGCTCTTACATTTACACCATGAGAGTCTTGACCGTCAGAAATAGCGCAATATGTCCTTACAATGATAACAGATTGTTAATATTTTGTGTAATTCAGCATGTTGCTGATATACAAGGCTAAACAGGTCAAAGGCTTACTCTGAATGTGCTTATTCAAACTTACGGTCCAGTTTATTGAGAATATTCCCGGAAAAAGGCCGAATAATTAGGAATAACGCTGATGTCGTTAAGCCTTGATTCAACTACTTTATGGTAAACTTTGCCTCGAATACTAAGAATGGTAATTGCATTGTGATCGTACGTAATACATTTTTCTCAATTTTATTGTTTATTTTTGGGCAGTTAACGTTTTCTTCTGTTGCACAGGCAGAGGACAACGCGACGGATAAAGGGTGGTTCTCAACCTTTACGGATAATCTCTCTCAGACCTGGACGGCGCCCGAACATTATGATCTCTATGTTCCGGCAATAACGTGGCATGCGCGTTTTGCTTACGACAAAGAGAAAACCGATAAATACAACGAGCGTCCGTGGGGCGCTGGTTTCGGTCAGTCGCGCTGGGATGATAAGGGAAACTGGCATGGCATCTATCTGATGGCCTTTAAAGACTCCTTTAATAAATGGGAGCCGATTGGGGGCTACGGCTGGGAGAAAACCTGGCGTCCGCTAGCCGACGAGAACTTCCATGTCGGGTTGGGCTATACCGCGGGGGTCACCGCGCGTGACAACTGGAACTACATTCCGATCCCGGTGCTGCTGCCGTTGGCCTCTATCGGTTACGGCCCCGCAACGTTCCAGATGACCTACATCCCGGGCACGTACAACAACGGTAACGTTTACTTCGCCTGGATGCGTTTTCAGTTTTAACTGAAAAAACTTTACCTGTTGGTGATAAAACGCGCAGCCGTTGATTCATAAACGATAAAAATCTGCCAGTGAAAATTAACGCGACTTTAGTCACTTTTTATCAAAGATCCGCTGGACAAAAGGTCTCACAATTGATGTACTGGTAACCGACACAGCATTTGTGTCGTTTTTTAATGTAAAGGTAATTTTGATGTCTAAGATTAAAGGTAACGTTAAGTGGTTTAATGAGTCCAAAGGATTCGGTTTCATTACTCCTGAAGATGGCAGCAAAGACGTGTTCGTACACTTCTCTGCAATCCAGTCTAATGGTTTCAAAACTCTGGCTGAAGGTCAGCGTGTAGAGTTCGAAATCACTAACGGTGCCAAAGGCCCTTCTGCTGCTAACGTAATCGCTCTGTAATCCAGACGCGTCAGCAAGAATTTCAAAACCCGCTCACTGAGCGGGTTTTTTTCGTTTTGAATCAGCCAAGCAGATACATTTTCAGGAAGCTGGCCACGATCAGCACGCTTAACAACACCATGCCTGCGCTCATCAGACTCTGTTTCATTCTGTCACCCTCGTTCAGTACTGCATCCAGAGTGACAGAGAAAAATTAAGCCAACATTAACGGTTCGGCTGTTAATGCGCGCTTGCGGAAGAAAATAGCCAAAATGCGATCCCCGTCATCGCAAAGGAGCCGAGCATATTGATCGCCATATTCATCAGCGCCCAGCCGATACGGCCTTCCTGAAAGAGAAAAACCGTTTCCGCAGAAAAGGTTGAGAAGGTGGTTAACCCGCCGCAGAATCCGGTGGTAATCAGGACTTTCCACATTGGGTCAATGTGTGTCATTCGGTTAAACCAGGCCAGCCCCATGCCAATGATAAAGGCACCTATCAGGTTTGCAGCCAGCGTCCCCATGGGAATCGCCTGATGCAGGGGGTTAAACCGCATACTGAGAAACCATCGCGCAACGCTACCCGTTCCCCCACCAATAAAAACGGCTAAAAGTAGTTGTAACACGCTAAATACCTGCTATTTGATGTGTAAGAGAAGCGAGTTTAACGCCGTTTATGATGAGGGGACAAATATGTATGTTGCGGTAGGGCAATTTGCGGTCACGCCTGACTGGCAGGCTAACGCGATAAAATGCGTCAATCTGATGATGCAGGCCCAACAGAAAGGCGCATCGCTGCTGGTGCTTCCTGAGGCGCTGCTGGCCAGGGATGATAATGACCCGGATTTATCCGTGAAGTCCGCGCAGCCGCTGGACGGTGAATTTTTACAGCAATTGCTCGCCCAGAGCGTGGGCAATACGATGACGACGATCTTAACAATCCATGTTCCCTCTACGCCGGGTCGGGCGGTGAATACGCTGGTGGCGATTCGCGGCGGAGCCATAGTCGCACGTTACGCCAAGCTCCATCTTTATGATGCCTTCAGCATTCAGGAATCACGGCGCGTCGACCCAGGAGACCGTGTTCCGCCGCTGCTGGAGATTGACGGATTAAAGATTGGGCTGATGACCTGCTATGACCTGCGTTTTCCGGAGCTGGCACTCCATCTGGCGCTACAGGGGGCGGACGTGCTGGTTCTGCCTGCCGCGTGGGTTAAAGGGCCGTTAAAAGAACATCACTGGGCAACGCTGCTGGCGGCACGCGCGCTGGATACCACCTGCTATGTCGTTGCTGCAGGAGAATGCGGAACGAAGAACATCGGGCAAAGCAGGGTGATCGATCCGCTGGGTGTGACGATTGCCGCCGCTGCGGAAGCCCCGCATTTGCTGGTGGCGGAGATAAACTTAGAGAGAATTGCGCTTGCGCGTCAGCAATTACCCGTTCTTCGCAATCGTCGGTTTGCGCCACCGCAATTATTGTGATGTTTTTTTCAACAATGCTTGATTCACCTTGTTACAGATTGCTATTGTGTGCACGCGCTAAATGACCGTTAATACAGTCAGGTTTTGGCGCTGAATGCAGCCTGTTTTAAGTAAAGAAGGTATCTATGGGTGAGATTAGTATTACCAAACTGCTGGTGGTTGCCGCACTGGTCGTCCTGCTGTTTGGTACCAAGAAGTTACGCACGCTGGGTGGTGACCTGGGGGCTGCCATCAAAGGCTTTAAGAAAGCAATGAACGACGATGATACAGCCGCGAAGAAAAGCGCTGAGGATGACGTCCCGGCAGACAAGCTTTCTCACAAAGAGTGACAGCAACGCCTGAGGGCTTGCGAAAAAAAAACCGGCTCATGAGGCCGGTTTTTTTGTATTACTGTAAATAAATATTACAGCATTATTTAACTTCTTCGCCTTTTGCCTGCATATCTGCATGGTAGGAGGAGCGAACAAACGGGCCGCATGCGGCGTGAGTAAAGCCCATCGCCAGCGCTTCGGCCTTCATTTCATCAAACTCGTCCGGGCTCACGTAGCGCTGTACCGGCAGGTGGTGACGGCTTGGCTGCAGATACTGGCCCAGAGTCAGCATGGTTACACCGTGGCGGCGAAGATCGCGCATCACCTCGATGATTTCATCGTTAGTTTCACCCAGACCTACCATCAGACCTGACTTGGTCGGAATATGCGGATGCGCTTCTTTGAAGCGTTCCAGCAGTTTCAGAGACCAGTTATAGTCAGCGCCCGGGCGGACCTGACGATAGAGACGCGGTACGTTTTCCAGGTTGTGGTTAAACACATCTGGCGGCGTCGCGGTCAGGATATCCAGCGCACGGTCCATACGGCCGCGGAAGTCTGGCACCAGCGTCTCGATTTTGATGTTTGGGCTTTTCTCGCGAATGGCCGTAATACAGTCAGCGAAGTGCTGCGCCCCGCCGTCGCGCAGATCGTCACGGTCAACGGACGTGATAACCACATAGCGCAGCGCCATGTCGGCGATGGTCTGCGCCAGCTTCTGGGGTTCGTTAGCATCAGGTGCGACCGGACGGCCATGAGCAACATCGCAGAACGGGCAGCGGCGGGTACAGATAGCACCCAGAATCATAAACGTCGCGGTACCGTGATTGAAACATTCAGCAAGGTTCGGACAAGAGGCTTCTTCACAAACGGAGTGAAGGCCATTCTTGCGCATCGCCGCTTTGATCCCCTGGATACGCGAAGAGTCGGCCGGAAGTTTGATTTTCATCCATTCCGGTTTTCTTAACAGCGCCTCGCGCTCTGTAGCCACGTTTTTAACCGGGATAAGGGCCATTTTATCGGCATCGCGGTATTTAACACCGCGTTCCATCACAATGGGTTTACTCATAGCGTGCGTGTTCCAGTTGCGAATATCGAAGGAAAGCGTTTCAATTCAAGGGAATGTTGTATTTATCAACTATTTTTGAACGAACGACAGGCAGTATATCATTGAAACGGTCGTTAAAGCAGCCTGCCAGATCGCCAATTTGTAAAATAGTTGTTGTTTTGTGCCTTTTGCCCTGCCTGTCGCAGGGGCTTATGCTGGCTCAACCTGTCAGAAGGCCTGACGGATAATGCGGATGACGTTTTCCAGAACCGGATCGCGCAAGCTCAGCTTGTTGTAATGCAGTGAAATTTCAATAGATTCCGCATTAAGCTGGCTGAGGGGGATACTGTCCAGCGGCCAGCATTTCCGGAGCAGGCTGTACAGGCGCGATGGCATGATGCACAGCATATCGCTGCTGCCTATCAGAGATGCGGTGGTGAACATATTGTAACTGCTGAAGCTGATCTGACGTTCCGGGAAAATTTCATCAATACGCTGACGAAGGCCATGGTTGGACTGCCCTTCGGTCATGAAAGACGAGTGGTCGTAGTTGCGCAGGTTTTCGATGGTCAGCGGCTCGCTGAGGGCAGGATGCTGCTGACGGCAAACCAGTACCAGGTTATCCGCATAGAGCACATTTTGCCCCAGCGCTCTGGCACTGAAGCTGCCGCTTTCAATAATCAGGTCCGTCTGGAACTGGGCAAGCTGAACGTCAGGTTCATGGAGAGGCACATTGCGAAGCAGGAGCTGCGGAGCATGCTCTTTTACAGCCTGGAAGATCGCTGGCATCACCAGCACACCCACAGAAGGAGAACAGCCGATGGTGATGGTTCTCTGCTTATCATAGCTCCCGGTTAAATCCAGTGCGCCCAGAATCGACTCCAGCCCCTGGCTGATGTACTCATGAAGATGCGTGGCGTAAGCCGTCGGCGTTACCCCCTGGCCCTTACGGATAAATAACGGGTCAGGAAATATAGCGCGTAGCTTTTGGATTGACTGGCTTATTGCTGATGGCGTGAGATTAAGAATTTTCGCAGCGTTAACGATACCCTTATGGACATATACTGCCTCAAAAATAGTCAGTAAATTGAGATCAATATTACGTAAAGTCCGAAAAATTTGCGGCTTGTCTTCGCCACCAGGTTCATTCAGTCGTTTGGCTGGTAAATTATTATACTCCACGCTTTCACTCGTATACATTCACAATATGAATGATAGTTGAATTTATTTATTATGCTTGTAGAGATTCGTAAAGTGTTGGTTTTGTTTCATTTGTTTATCAAAAGCAAACACTTGTGTGATAATTGCTCACGTTACTTATGCCGTGTTTGCCGTGCATGCTGGAGGCTAAATAATATGTAGCGGTAATATTCGGGCGCTTCGAAAATATAGAATCTATGGATTATTGTAAAGTGCAAAAACGGTAAATAGACAGTGGCCCGTCAAATTAGCGAGCCCTGTTGTACGATATATTAAGTAGGGATATATTCGTGCGGGGGATTGTTAAGTAGTGCTAACACGTTCTTCAAAAGCACGGGACGAATCGTGTCTGGCGTAGCGGTTTCTACCCACTGGCGCATTTGCGTCATTTCCATGCCGGCGTAGCCGCAGGGGTTTATGCGCTGGAAAGGCGCGAGATCCATATTAATATTCAAGGCCAGGCCATGGAATGAGCAGCCTTTACGAATACGCAGCCCCAGAGAGCAGATCTTCATTTCCCCAACGTAGACCCCAGGCGCATCGGCTCGCGGATGCGCGTCAATCCCGTATTCCGCCAGCGTATTGACGACTGTCTGTTCCAGTAAGGTAACCAGTTCACGCACGCCGAGCTTTCTGCGCTTCAGATTGAGCAGGACGTACATCACCTGCTGCCCGGGTCCATGGTACGTGACCTGACCGCCGCGATCGCTCTGGATAACCGGAATATCGCCCGTCATTAATAAATGTTCTGCTTTTCCCGCCTGACCCTGCGTAAAGACCGGCAGGTGTTCGACCAGCCAGATCTCATCGGGGGTAGTGTCATCGCGTGAATCGGTGAAGTCATGCATAGCCTGGGAGACAGGCTCGTAAGGTTGCAGCCCGAGGTGACGGACCAGAATTTTATCCTGATACAAAACTGCGTCTCCGAAGACGAGGGACAAAAGGTATGCGGGAGTATATCACAGCGGGGAGAAGGGTTACCCGGCAAACCGGGTAACCGCAAAGGGACTACAGCACCATACGAACGATTTCGATATTGCCGAGCTCTTCGTACAGCGTCTCAACCTGCTCAATGTGTGTCGCAGTGATGGTAATAGAAACCGAGTGGTAGTTGCCCTTGCTGCTTGGTTTTACTGACGGAGAGTAGTCACCCGGCGCATGGCGCTGTACCACTTCAACCACCTGATCAACCAGCTCAGGTTTCGCCAGACCCATTACTTTGTAGGTAAATGGGGTAGGGAATTCAAGCAGTTCGTTAAGTTTGGTTTTCATGTCAGCTCCGGCGTAACGTCAAAAAATAATAACTCCCACGTCAGGTGGGAGTTATCAGGATACTTAGTATATGGGGATCAAAATCACACTTTCAAGTGTTCGATTTTTAACCAAACCAGTGGTGGAACATCAATTTAATATAATCAATGATTTTGCCGAAGAAATTGCCTTCAGGAATTTCTTGCAGGACCACCAGCGGGCGCTGATCGATCGTTTTGCCATCCAGCTGGAAGTTGATTGTGCCCACGACCTGATTTTTCTGCAGCGGGGCGTGCAGCTCGGTGCTGTTCAGGACGTAGCTGGCTTTCAGATCCTTCATACGACCGCGCGGAATGGTCAGGTAGAGGTCTTTATCAACGCCGAGAGAAGCACGGTCGTTGTCGCCGAACCAGACGGGTTCAGACGCAAACTCTTTGCCTGCTTTCAGTGGATTCACGGTTTCGAAGAAACGGAAGCCCCAGGTCAGCAGCTTCTTGCTTTCTGTTTCACGGCCTTTAAAGGTGCGGCCACCCATCACGGCAGAGATCAGACGCATCTGGCCTTCAGTGGCGGAGGCGACCAGGTTGTAGCCCGCTTTGTCGGTGTGACCCGTTTTGATGCCGTCAACGTTCAGGCTGTTATCCCACAGCAGGCCGTTACGGTTGGTCTGACGGATACCGTTGAAGGTGAACTCTTTCTCTTTATAGATAGAGTACTCATTTGGGACATCGCGGATCAGCGCCTGACCAATCAACGCCATATCACGTGCCGAGCTGTACTGACCGTCTGCGTCCAGGCCGTGTACGGTCTGGAAATGGCTGTTTTTCAGACCCAGCGCGTTCACGTAGCTGTTCATCAGGCCTACGAAGGCATCCTGGCTACCGGCGGCGAAATCGGCCATCGCTACGCAGGCATCGTTACCCGACTGCAGGTTGATACCGCGAATCAGCTGGGAAACAGGAACCTGCATACCCGGTTTCAGGAACATCAGAGAGGAACCCTTAAAGACCGGGTTCCCGGTTGCCCACGCATCGTTACCGATGGTGACCAGATCCGTTTCTTTGAATTTACCTGCCTTCATCGCCTGGCCGATAACGTAGCTGGTCATCATTTTGGTCAGGCTGGCCGGGTCACGGCGGGCATCGGCATTCTGTTCTGCCAGCACTTTGCCAGAGTTGTAATCGATCAGGATGTAGGATTCCGCGTCGATTTGCGGAACGCCAGGGATCATGGTCTTGATATTCAGGTCATCGGCGTGAGCTGCAGAGAGCGCAGCCGCGCAAAGGGCCGTGGTCAGCGCCATGCGCTGCACAAAACGAGCAGAAAAAGTGGTCTTCATGGTCAGAACTACGACATCCGTGATGGAATTAAAAAAAGTGCCTTACTATAGCAAATGCTATTCAGGCAGGCATCCGACTTTAAGCATGAGTTTGTGAATGTGTTTTACACAAACTGACAATTCGGATACCGCCGGTTAATTATTTCGCAACAGCGATAAATGACTGAAGCTGAGCTTCATTCTGCAGACGTTGCTGCAGGGAAGCTGCCTGCGATTTGCTGCCAAACGGCCCCATCTGAATGCGCCAGACCGCACCGTTCTGCTCAACGCGTCCTGGTACGCCAAACTGCTGGCTCAGACGCTGCTGATACTGTTTAGCCCGGGCCTGATCGCTCACAGCACCGACCTGAACCACATAGCTGCCGCTGGCCGCTGTTGGAGCCGCCACCGCGGCACTTTGCGTGGCCGCGGGCGCCGTTACGGGAGCTTGCTGGGTCGCTGGTGCAGCAACGGGAGCGGGGGCTGGGGTAGGTTCACTGCCTTCCAGCACGCCCGAGGCTAAGGTCGTCGGTGCGCCAAGAAAGCCGCTACTCTTTACCGGTGCGCCCGTTGAATCGTCGCTTTGCAGCGTGTCATTGCTGATTGGGCGTATTTCTCCCCCCGGCTGAGCAGGCTCGGCCGGAGAAGAGACGCTGCCCATTCCCCCGTCAAGATTGGGGCGGTCGGGCAGGGCATAGGTCTGTTTCGCCACCGTCGTACACGCGGTACCTGGCCCGGAGAGGGAGCCATCCTGCGCCACGATAATTGGGTCAATACGGACTTTGGTGTTGTTCGAGGTATTCAGGCGATCGGCAGACGCGCGCGACAGGGAGATCACCCGGTCATTACCGTACGGGCCGCGGTCGTTGATACGCACGACGATCATGCGGCCGTTTGCCAGGTTGGTGATACGAGCATAGCTCGGGATCGGCAGCGTCGGATGTGCCGCCGTCAGCTGCATGGGGTCGAACGTCTCTCCGGAGGCCGTCAGGTTACTGCCAGGCTCGGCATCATAAATGGCGGCAAAGCCCGCCTGGCTGAAACGGGAAGGATCCTGAACAATTTTATAGCTTTTGCCGTCCCGCTCGTAATCCTGATTGGCACTGGCATTCAGCGGTTCATAAACGGGATCGGCACCGCTGATTTCTACGATCGGGCCATTACACACCGCAGGCTGCGGCGGCGCGACGGTTGCCTGTTGCTGACCATCATCACTAGTACAGGCCGCAAGTAAACTTGCCGCAATGCAGATCCCCAGCCACTGCTTACGCATTCCGATCCCCTTATTTTTATACGCTTTTTGACAACATTTTTCTGTGGGTATGGATCGACATCACGATACCAAACCCGGCCATCAACACGATCAGTGCCGAGCCTCCGTAACTCACCAGCGGCAGCGGTACGCCTACCACCGGCAGAATACCACTCACCATACCAATATTTACGAAGACATAAACGAATAAAATCAGCATCAACCCGCCAGCCATGACGCGACCAAAGGTCGTTTGCGCGCGTGCTGCAATCCACAATCCCCGCATGATCAGCAGAACGTATAGGGCCAGGAGTATTAAGATGCCCACCAGCCCCAGCTCTTCCGCCAGGACGGCAAAGATAAAGTCGGTGTGACGTTCCGGTAAAAATTCCAGCTGCGACTGCGTGCCGTGCAGCCAGCCTTTACCGCGCAGGCCGCCGGAGCCAATCGCAATCTTGGACTGAATAATATGATAGCCCGCGCCCAGCGGATCGGTTTCCGGATCGAGCAGCATCATGACGCGCTGGCGCTGGTAATCGTGCATCAGGAAGAACCAGAGAATAGGGATGAACGCCGCAATCAGCACTACCGCGATACCAATCAGGCGCCAGCTCAGGCCCGACAGGAACAGGACAAACAGGCCGGAGAGCGCGATGAGGATAGAGGTACCCAGGTCAGGCTGTGCCGCAACCAGCAGCGTTGGCAGGAAAATCAGCACCAGCGCGATAGCGGTATTCTTCAGCGACGGCGGACAGACGTCGCGGTTGATAAAGCGTGCCACCATCAGTGGAACGGCGATTTTGGCAATCTCCGAGGGCTGGAAGCGGACAATACCCAAATCCAGCCAGCGCTGCGCCCCTTTTGAAATGGCGCCAAACGCATCGACCGCAACCAGCAAAATAATACAGAAGATGTAGAGGTAGGGTGCCCAGCCTTCGTAGACGCGCGGCGGGATCTGCGCCATCACCACCATAATGATCAGGCCCATGGCGATCTGGCCGATTTTACGCTCCATCATCCCGATGTCCTGGCCGCTGGCGCTCCAGATAACCAGCGCGCTGTAAACCAGCAGAGCCAGCAGGATCAGCAGCATGGCTGGGTCGATGTGGATTTTGTCCCACAGCGATTTTTTATTTGGATTATCCGTCATGATTATTGGTCCTCCGCCGCAGCGGCGGCCGGGTTTTCAGCCGGCAGTTCGGTGTTGTTATCACCCAGCATAATGTGGTCAAGGATCTGGCGCATGATGGTCCCTACTGCAGGTCCGGCACCGCCGTTCTCCAGAATCATCGCCACCGCGACCTGCGGGTTGTCATATGGGGCAAACGCCGTCATCAGCTTGTGGTCACGCAGACGTTCGGCAATGCGGTGCGCGTTATAGGTTTCGTTGGCTTTCAGGCCAAAGACCTGCGCAGTACCGGACTTCGCCGCCACTTTGTACGGCGTACCGGCGAAATACTTGTGGGCGGTACCGTTGGGGCGGTTTGCCACGCCGTACATACCGTCTTTCGCGATTTCCCAGAAGCCGGAATGAATGTCACCCACCGGCGCTTCGTGCGGCTGGTTCCACGGCACTTTTTTGCCGTCTTCAACCGTACTCTGCAGCAGGTGAGGCACTTTCACCACGCCGTCATTGATGAGGATCATCATGGCTTTGTTCATCTGAAGCGGCGTTGCCGTCCAGTAACCCTGACCGATACCCACCGGAATGGTGTCGCCCTGATACCACGGTTTTTTAAAGCGCTTCAGCTTCCATTCGCGCGTCGGCATGTTGCCGGAGCGTTCTTCCGCCAGGTCAACGCCGGTGTAGTGTCCGTAGCCGAATTTGCTCATCCATTCTGACAGGCGGTCGATCCCCATGTCATACGCCACCTGATAGAAGAAGGTATCCGCAGACTCCTCCAGCGATTTGGTGACGTTCAGATGACCGTGGCCCCATTTTTTCCAGTCGCGATAGCGCTTTTCTGAACCGGGCAGCTGCCACCAGCCTGGGTCAAACAGGCTGGTATTGCGGTTGATGACGCCAGCGCTCAGTGCCGAGACCGCCACGTACGGTTTAACCGTGGATGCCGGCGGGTAAACCCCTTGCGTCGCGCGGTTCACCAGCGGCGTGTTGGGGTCATTCAGCAGACCGGAGTAGTCTTTACTGGAAATGCCGTCAACAAACAGGTTCGGGTCATAGCTTGGCATAGACACCATCGCCAGGATGCCGCCAGTGCGGGGATCGGTGACCACAACGGCTGCGCGGCTGCCCGCCAGCAGGGTTTCAATATACTGCTGTAGCTTAAGGTCGAGGGTCAGATAGACGTCATGCCCCGCCTGAGGCGGCACTTCTTTAAGCTGGCGAATCACGCGGCCGCGGTTGTTAACCTCAACCTCTTCATAGCCGGTTTGCCCGTGCAGGACATCTTCGTAGTAGCGTTCAATACCGAGCTTACCGATGTCGTGCGTTGCGGCGTAGTTCGCCAGCTTGCCGTCTTTATCGAGGCGGTCGACGTCTTTGTCGTTAATCTTGGAGACGTAGCCAATCACATGCGTCAGCGCGGAGCCGTAGGGGTAGTAGCGACGCTTGTACCCCTTTACTTCCACGCCGGGGAAACGGTACTGGTTTACCGCAAAGCGGGCCACCTGGACTTCCGTCAGGTTGGTTTTAACCGGGATGGAGGTGAAACGGTGAGAGCGGGCGCGCTCTTTTTTGAAGGCGGCGATATCGTCGTCGTTAAGGTCGACAACGCTTTTCAGCGCTTCCAGCGTATCCTGAACGTTATCGACTTTTTCCGGCATCATCTCGATTTGATAGATGGTGCGGTTTAACGCCAGCGGGGTGCCGTTGCGATCGTAAATAATGCCGCGGCTGGGCGCGATAGGCACCAGCTTGATACGGTTTTCGTTGGAACGCGTCTGGTAGTCGGTAAAACGGACAATTTGCAGATTATAAAGGTTGGCGATCAGCACGCCGGTAAGCAGCAAAATCCCGGTGAAGGCGACCAGCGCCCTGCGCACAAACAGCGCGGACTCAGCCGTATAGTCGCGAAAAGAATTCTGTAGTTTCATCCGCTGCTTAATCTACCCTGGTCAGTCATTACTCGCGGTGATAGGGGTGGTTGGTAGTAATGCTCCACGCGCGATACAGGCTTTCTGCCACCAGTACCCGAACGAGCGGGTGGGGAAGCGTCAGCGCGGAGAGGGACCAACTTTGTTCTGCTGCCGCTTTGCAGGCAGGGGATAACCCTTCGGGTCCGCCAATCAACAGACTGACGTCACGGCCATCCTGCTTCCAGCGCTCCAGTTCGTGCGCCAGCTGCGGCGTATCCCAGGGTTTTCCTGGAATATCGAGGGTGACGATGCGGTTTTTGCCAGCGGCAGCCAGCATCAGTTCGCCCTCTTTATCGAGAATACGTTTGATATCGGCGTTCTTGCCGCGCTTACCGGCGGGGATTTCCACCAGTTCGAACGGCATGTCTTTTGGAAAACGACGCAGATATTCAGTAAAACCGGTTTGTACCCAGTCCGGCATTTTGGTGCCGACGGCGACCAGCTGCAACTTCACGCATTAACCCCAGAGTTTTTCCAGCTCATACAGGCGACGGCTCTCTTCCTGCATGACGTGGACAATCACATCGCCGAGATCGACAACCACCCAGTCAGCCGTCGCTTCACCTTCAACGCCGAGCGGCAACAGCCCTGCAGCACGTGATTCCTGTACCACGTGATCGGCAATTGAAACAACATGACGTGTGGACGTACCGGTGCAGATGATCATGCAGTCGGTAATACTGGATTTACCCTTAACGTCGATAGCGATGATGTCCTGACCTTTCAGGTCATCAATTTTGTCAATAACAAAATCCTGGAGTGCTTTACCCTGCAAGTTTTCCCCCTGGGGTGAATGAGATTGTAAAACGTTGAATTCGTAGCCAGACAGTATACCTGAACTCATGCCTGTATCGGGACAAAAGTCTCCGGTCGGGCTTTTGAAGGCGGGTATCATCCCACCCTCTGCCTGAGATTGCATCGCCATTTTTGTAAAACAATTTCTGTAAAGCAATCATCGGCGGGAAAGTCTGGCAGCGGAGAATAACAGTATGGCTTACCCTGTCAAGGCAGGATAAACAATAAGCCGCTTTTTATGCCCTCCGGCTATTCATCTGCGCTTTTCTGATACAAACCATGCGTATGGATATAGGCCAGCACCGGTGCGGGGAGCAGATCGTCACACGCTAAACCCTGCTGTAAGCGCTCGCGAATGAGGGTCGCAGAGATATCGAACCACGGCGTTTCGGCCAGATAAATCTTCCCGGCAGGCTGAGCGTGAAGATCTTCAACATTGGCGGTGAGATGATCTTCCAGCCACTGCTGGTACTGCGCTTCGCGCATGGTCAGCGGATAGCCAGGACGGCGGCAGACGAGCAGGTGGCTGTTCTCCAGAATGGTTTCATATTTATGCCATGTGGGGAAGTTCAGCAGGGAGTCCTGTCCGATGATAAAAGCCAGCGGCTGGTCTGGACCTTGTTCTGCGCGCCACTCCTGAAGCGTCTGCGAGGTCCAGGAGGGCGTATCGCGACGCAGCTCACGCTCGTCAAGCCGGAAGAGCGGCTTATCTGCGATGGCCAGGGCAAGCATCTCTTTTCGCTGCTCGCTGGTCGCCTCAGGCTGTGGACGATGGGGCGGGACATTGTTCGGCATGATGGTGACGCGCTGAAGGCCGATCAGATTCGCCAGAATTTCAACCGGCTTCAGATGCCCGTAGTGTACCGGGTCGAAGGTGCCGCCATACAGGGCCTGTAAAGAGTGCATACTATCCATCAATAAAAACGTCTGCCAGCGCCTTGTGGCAGAGCAGCAGGGAAAGGCTTTCCAGCTCTGCCCAGACCGACTGGCCGTAATCTTGTTTTAACGTGAGTTCGGCGCGCATCAGAAGCTGTACCGCCTGGCGAAGCTGTTCATGACTCAGGCGGTTGATGGCCTCGGTGGTCAAAGCCCGGCGATTTTGCCACACCCGGTGTTTATCAAACAGCGAACGCAAAGGCGTATGGGCAGACTGACGCTTGAGCGTAATCAGCAGCAGCAGTTCGCGCTGCAGGGTTCGCAGCAGAATAACCGGTTCGCTGCCTTCGAGGCGCAGCTGCTGCAGAATATGCAGGGCGCGTTTACTTTTTGCCGACAGCAGCGCGTCCACCCAGTGGAACGGCGTGAAGTGCGCCGCGTCGTTAACGGCCTGCTCGACGCGCGGCAAGGTCAGCTTGCCGTCCGGCCAGAGCAGGGAGAGTCTGTCCAGCGCCTGCGCCAGGGCCAGCAGGTTACCTTCATAGCAGTAGCAGAGCAGCTGGTTCGCCGCATCATCCAGCTGAAGGTTGTGCTGCTTCGCTCTCGCGGCGACCCATTTAGGCAGATGCGCCTGCTCAGGCGTCTGACAGGTGACCAGCACCGCGTGGGGCGCGAGTTGGGTAAACCATGCCGCGTTTTCCTGCGCTTTGGTCAGCTTGTTGCCACGCACAATCAGGATCAGATCGCTGTGTAAGAGGCTGACCAGCGTAGCGAGCTGCTCGTTCATCGCCGCGTTAGGCCCGTTTTCCGGCAGCAGGATCTGAATCGTCTGGCGTGATGCGAACAGGCTCATCGCCTGACAGAGCGAGAAGAGGGCGTTCCAGTCGGTATTGTTATCCAGCTGGACGGTGTGGTGTTCATCAAAGCCCTGCGCGGCGGCGGCATGCCGCACGGCATCCAGGCTTTCCTGAAGTAATAACGGATCGTTTCCAAGAAGCAGATACGCCGCGCGCAGCCCTTCATTGAGCTGCGCGCGGAGTTGTTCAGGATACAGCCTGATCATCATTTACCCAGAGAGTTAGCAGCAGGAAGCGTGCCATCAACCGGTTTATCAACAATGTCAGATCCTTGTTTGGTTGACGCTGCAATACTTGGCAGTTTACGGATCAGCTGTTCCGCCGCCTTGTCATACATTTCGTTGATGATAATCTGCTGTTCGGCATCTTTTGCCAGCGCCGTCTGCGGGTTATCGAAGAACGAACGGTACACTTTCGTGCTGATCGGATAGATGTCTTTACCCGGGATCAGAACTGCCGCGTTGACCGTCAACACCATTTGATACTCTGCGGTACGGCCATCCTGGAAGATAGACGCAGTGTCTCTCGACAGACCACTTCCTGTCACACGCAGAGACGGTACATCCTGACGCAGCGTCTGTTTCTCAACAAGCTCAACGCCGTTCAGACGCAGCTGATTGCGAATTGCCCGGCTGAGTGGACCGTTCGGATCTCCGGAATCAAAGATCATGGTTTTCATCTGAGCAGGCACCGCCGTGGTATTGCGCAGGTGCCAGCCGCAGCCAGCGGTAACAAGCACCGCCAGAGATAAGAGTATTGTTGCCAGTTGTCGCACGTTTCCTCCCGCGCTTAGCCAACGACCAGATTCAGCAGTTTACCCGGTACGTAGATCACTTTACGTACGGTAACGCCCTCAAGATATTTAGCGACCAGTGGTTCCTGGCCCGCGCGCTCGCGAACCTGTTCTTCGGTTGCATCGACCGCCACGGTAATTTTACCGCGGACTTTACCGTTCACCTGGACCACGACCAGCGTGGTGTTTTCCACCATCGCGGCTTCGTCAGCCTGCGGCCACGGCGCGTTGTCGATATCGCCTTCGCCTTTCAGCTCCTGCCACAGGGTAAAGCTAACGTGCGGCGTGAACGGGTTCAGCATGCGAACGACGGCCAGCAGCGCTTCACGCATTAAGGCACGATCCTGCTCGCCGTCCTGCGGGGCTTTCGCCAGCTTGTTCATCAGTTCCATAATAGCCGCAATTGCGGTATTGAAGGTCTGACGACGACCAATATCATCGGTCACTTTTGCAATGGTTTTATGAACATCACGACGCAGCGCCTGCTGATCTTCAGTCAGGGCGGCAGCGTTCAGCGCCGGGGCATCGCCCAGTGAGGTGTGCTCGTAAACCAGCTTCCAGACGCGTTTCAGGAAGCGGTTTGCGCCTTCCACGCCAGACTCCTGCCACTCCAGCGTCATGTCTGCCGGAGAGGCAAACATCATGAACAGACGCACGGTATCCGCACCATAACGCTCAACCATCACCTGCGGGTCGATACCGTTGTTTTTCGACTTGGACATTTTGCTCATGCCGGTGTAGACCAGCTCGTGACCTTCAGCGTCTTTCGCCTTCACGATACGGCCCTTCTCGTCGCGCTCAACGATCGCGTCAACCGGAGATACCCAGTTACGCTCGCCGTTCGCCCCGACGTAATAGAAGGCATCCGCCAGCACCATGCCCTGGCACAGCAGCTGTTTTGCAGGTTCGTCAGAGTTCACCATGCCCGCATCGCGCATCAGCTTGTGGAAGAAGCGGAAGTAGAGCAGGTGCATGATGGCGTGTTCGATACCACCGATGTTAGATATCTACCGGCAGCCAGTAGTTCGCTGCTTTGGAATCCAGCATGCCGTCCTGATACTGAGGACAGGTGTAGCGAGCATAGTACCAGGATGACTCCATAAAGGTGTCAAAGGTGTCGGTTTCGCGCAGCGCGGGCTGACCGTTGACGGTGGTTTTTGCCCACTCAGGATCGGCTTTGATCGGGCTGGTGATACCGTCCATGACCACGTCTTCCGGCAGGATCACCGGCAGCTGATCTTCCGGCGTTGGCATCACGGTGCCATCTTCCAGCGTCACCATTGGAATTGGCGCACCCCAGTAACGCTGACGGGAAACGCCCCAGTCGCGCAAACGGAAGTTAACTTTACGCTCGCCCACGCCAAGGGAGGCCAGCTTGTCGGCGATAGCGTTGAAGCCCTCTTCGAAGCTCAGACCGTTAAACTCGCCGGAATTGAACAAGGTCCCTTTTTCGGTCAGCGCTTGTTCGGACAGGTCTGGTTCAGAACCGTCAGCCGTCAGAATAACAGGCTTGATGGTCAGGCCATATTTAGTGGCAAATTCATAGTCGCGCTGGTCGTGACCTGGAACAGCCATCACGGCGCCTGTGCCGTATTCCATCAGTACGAAGTTGGCGGCCCAGACAGGGATCGCTTCGCCCGTCAGTGGGTGAATGGCTTTAAAGCCGGTATCAACCCCTTTTTTCTCCATCGTTGCCATATCGGCTTCGGCCACTTTCGTGTTGCGGCACTCGTCGATGAAGGTAGCCAGTTCCGGATTGTTTTCTGCCGCTTTCTGCGCCAGCGGGTGACCTGCGGCCACGGCCAGGTAGGTCGCGCCCATGAAGGTGTCCGGACGGGTGGTGTAGACGGTCAGGGTCTGGTCGTAGTTCTCAACGTTGAAGGTAATTTCCACGCCTTCAGAACGGCCGATCCAGTTGCGCTGCATGGTCTTAACGGTATCTGGCCAGTGGTCCAGATTATCCAGATCGTTCAGCAGCTCATCAGCGTAAGCGGTGATTTTAATAAACCACTGCGGGATCTCTTTACGCTCTACTTTAGTATCACAGCGCCAGCAGCAGCCATCGATAACCTGTTCGTTCGCGAGAACGGTCTGGTCATTCGGGCACCAGTTAACGGCAGA
Source organism: Enterobacter sp. HMSC16D10 (assembly GCF_001807145.1). Classification (NCBI taxonomy): domain Bacteria; kingdom Pseudomonadati; phylum Pseudomonadota; class Gammaproteobacteria; order Enterobacterales; family Enterobacteriaceae; genus Enterobacter; species Enterobacter sp. HMSC16D10. The sequence continues at coordinate 24,748 of NZ_KV787817.1, read as the reverse complement.
GGTCTTCTTGTACACCAGGCCTTTTTTGTACAGCTCGGTGAAGAATTTCTGTTCCCAGCGGTAATATTCCGGGGTACAGGTTGCCAGCTCGCGGCTCCAGTCATAGCCAAAGCCCAGCATTTTGAGCTGGTTTTTCATGTACGCGATGTTGTCGTACGTCCACGGTGCCGGCGCCGTATTGTTTTTGACCGCCGCGCCTTCCGCAGGCAGACCGAACGCATCCCAACCGATGGGTTGCAGAACGTTTTTGCCCAGCATGCGCTGGTAGCGCGCAATCACATCACCGATGGTGTAGTTACGCACGTGGCCCATGTGTAGTCGACCAGAAGGATAGGGAAGCATCGACAGGCAGTAATACTTCTCTTTGCTCTCGTCTTCGGTTACTTCAAAGGTGCGCTTCTCGTCCCAGTGTTGCTGGACTTTTGATTCTATCTCTTCCGGGCGGTATTGCTCTTGCATGGCAGCCAGTGGTCCTGTGTTCAATACAGCTACAAATGTAGCCAATGGATGTGGTAATTCAGATCCGCATAGCATAGCCCAAACGCCCGCGTCAAAACAGCCTTTCGCACAAATGCGCTTTGCAGGAATTTACCGGGTCTGTGCTTCACCTGACAAAGCGGCGCTGAAATAAGGTCTATTATTAGAAATAGTTACTTACCCGGGAGGCAATATGATGAACAAGGTTGCTCAATTTTACCGCGAACTGGTGGCGACACTGACGGAACGGCTGCGTAACGGCGAGCGTGATATCGACGCGCTGGTGGAGCAGGCGCGTGCCCGCGTGTCGCAAACGGGTGAGTTAACGCGAACCGAAGTGGAAGAGGTGACCCGCGCCGTGCGTCGCGATCTGGAAGAGTTCGCGCGCAGCTACCAGGAGAGTCAGGAGGAGGTCACGGACAGCGTTTTCATGCGGGTGATTAAAGAGAGCCTGTGGCAGGAGCTGGCCGATATCACCGATAAAACGCAGCTGGAGTGGCGTGAAGTCTTTCAGGATTTAAACCACCACGGTGTGTACCACAGCGGTGAAGTGGTCGGGCTGGGAAATCTGGTGTGCGAGAATTGCCACCATCATATTGCGGTGTATACGCCGGAGGTCCTGTCGCTGTGTCCGAAATGCGGCCACGATCAGTTCCAGCGTCGGCCATTTGAGCCCTAGGTAAAAGCGCAGGTTTGCGCCCTCTCCCCGTGGGAGAGGGCCGGGGTGAGGGCATCAGGCCGCACTACGCACTATAGTAAGCCAGTCTCTCCGCCAGCAAATCCACAAACGCCTCACGGTCAATATCCACCATCACCGTGGTATTCGGTTTATTCCCCGTCAGCGAGTAGTAGTCCACCACCGTCATCCCCTGGGTGTATTTCCCCTGCGTTTCGACGCCAACCCACCTGTGGACTGTGGTAAACATCTCCGGTTTTAACAGCCAGGCAATGGTGCACGGATCGTGCAGCGGCGCGCCGTGGAATCCCCATTTCTCGGCTTTGTGATACTCCATAAAGAAGTCGAGCAGCTCAGCCACGGTTGTCGCGACCGGATTGCCAACGGAGCGGAAGCGCTCGATGTCGTCTGCCATAATCTGCGCGCGATGCGTCACATCCAGCCCTGCCATCACAACTGGCAGGCCCGACTGGAAGACGATTTCCGCTGCTTCCGGGTCGACAAAAATGTTGAACTCTGCGGAAGGCGTCCAGTTTCCCAGGCCCATAGCCCCGCCCATGATGACGATACGAGCGATTTTGCTGTGCAGTTCAGGATGGCTGTTCAGCAGCAGCGCGACGTTGGTTTGCGGTCCCGTTGCCACCAGGGTGACGGGTTCCGCGCTCTCGCGCAGCACCTTTGCCATCAGCTCCACGGCGGTGCAGCTTTGCGGCGTGAAGCCAGGTTCCGGCAGCGCCGGACCGTCCAGCCCGCTTTCGCCATGCACGTTATCCGCAATAATTAATTCACGCATCAGGGGCTTGAGGGCGCCGCCGGCGACAGGAATATCCGTGCGCTTGAGCAGCGTCAGCATGCGCAAAACGTTACGCAGGGTTTTATCCGGCGTCTGGTTGCCGGCAGAAGAGGTGACGGCTTTGACGTCAAGCTCGGGGGAGGCAAGTGCAAGGACGAGCGCGATCGCGTCATCATGACCCGGGTCGCAATCGAAAATTATAGGTTGTGCCATAGCGTTCTCCATTCATAGCGTTATTTTGTGACAAGGTTAACGCTGCAATGGGGCACCGACGAGAAGAAGTGAGCGAAAGCGTGAGGCAGTGCGCAATCCGCAGATTGCGCACTGAGAAGGTTAGTGCAGGATTTTCGCGAGGAAATCTTTCGCACGTTCCGATTTCGGGTTGGCGAAGAACTCCTCTTTCGGGGAATCTTCAACAATTTTCCCTTCGTCCATGAAGATCACGCGGTTGGCCACCTTGCGGGCGAAGCCCATTTCATGGGTCACCACCATCATGGTCATCCCTTCGTGCGCCAGCTCGACCATCACGTCCAGCACTTCGTTGATCATCTCCGGATCGAGCGCCGACGTGGGCTCGTCAAACAGCATCGCCACGGGATCCATGCACAGCGCACGGGCGATCGCCACACGCTGCTGCTGGCCGCCGGAAAGCTGTGCCGGGAACTTATCGGCATGCGCAGAGAGGCCAACGCGTTCCAGGAGCTTCAGGCCTTTCTCGCGCGACGCTTTTTTATCACGCTTGAGCACTTTCACCTGGGCCAGCGTCAGGTTCTCAATAATGGAGAGGTGAGGGAACAGCTCAAAATGCTGGAACACCATACCAACGTGAGAGCGAAGCTGGGCAAGATTGGTTTTCTTGTCGTTGACTTTGGTGCCGTTGACGACGATCTCACCCTGCTGGACCGGCTCCAGTCCGTTAACGGTTTTGATCAGCGTCGATTTACCGGAACCGGACGGTCCGCACACCACTACCACGTCGCCTTTTTTCACTTCGGTGGAGCAGTCGGTCAGCACCTGAAAGTGCCCATACCATTTAGAAACATTTTTCAGGGAAATCATTGTACCGTCCTTTTCTTCAGCCAGCTGACCAACAGCGACGCGCTTAAACTAATCACAAAATAGACCGCTCCCGCAAAGAGCACCATCTCAACCTGCGTACCATCACGCTCACCGATGGTGGACGCGGTACGGAAGAAGTCTGCCAGGCTCAGCACGTAGACCAGGGACGTATCCTGGAACAGCACAATTCCCTGGGTCAGCAGGAGCGGAACCATGGCGCGAAACGCCTGCGGCAGAATAATGAGCTGCATGGACTGCCAGTGCGTCATCCCCAGCGCCAGCGCGGCGCTGGATTGCCCGCGGGAGATACTCTGAATGCCTGCACGGATAATCTCCGAGTAGTAAGCGGCCTCAAACATCGAGAACGCCACCATCGCCGAGATCAGACGGATGTCGGTTTTCGGCGACAGACCCAGCACGTTTTGCAGGAAGCCGGGCACGATCAGGTAAAACCACAGCAGCACCATTACCAGCGGGATGGAGCGGAACACGTTAACGTAGGCGGTCGCAAACCAGGCGAGCGGCTTAAAGCTCGACAGGCGCATAACGGCCAGCAGGGTGCCCCAGACGATACCGACGATAATGGCAATGACGGTGATTTTTAAGGTAATCATCAGTCCATCAAGCAGGTAAGGCATGGATGGAACGATAGAACTCCAGTCAAATTCGTACATTATTTGCCCCCCATGTTGCCCGGCAGGCGAATTTTGCGTTCAACCAGGTTCATCACCAGCATGATGAAAGCGTTAATCAGAACGTAGGCGAGCGTGATCGCGGTGAAGGATTCCCACGCGTGAGCGGAGTAATCCAGCAGCTTGCCCGCCTGCGCGGCCATATCGACCAGGCCGATGGTCGAGGCGATGGCCGAGTTTTTCACCAGGTTCATCATCTCGGAGGTCATCGGTGGAACGATGACGCGGTAGGCGTTAGGCAGCAGCACGTAGCGGTAGGTCTGTGGCAGGGTTAACCCCATCGCCAGACCCGCATTTTTTTGTCCGCGGGGTAATGACTGAATGGCGGCACGCACCTGCTCGCAAACGCGCGCAGCGGTAAACAGCCCCAGACACATCATGGAGGAGACAAAGAACTGCACATTCGGATCCAGTTCCGACTTGAACCACATGCCAATATTTTCCGGCAGTAGTTCCGGGATAACCAGATACCAGGTAAAGAATTGCACGATCAGCGGAACGTTACGGAACAGTTCCACGTACAGGGTGCCGAGTGTTGAAAGAAAACGGTTAGGGACGGTGCGCAGAATACCGAACAGAGAACCGACAAGAAACGCGATGATCCACGCCGTTATCGATAATGCCACGGTGACCTGAAAGCCGCTCCACAGCCAGCCAAGATAGGTGGTGTTGCCGAACGGGGCTTGTTGCAGGAATATGCCCCAGTTCCAGTCGATTGACATAATAAACTCCAGAAAAAAAAGGGTAGCAGCGCTACCCTCGAAGATTGGTGAGAAGCTCATTTTTCGCGCTGAGTGGGGAACGACCACTCAACGTATAGTCTGTCCATGCTTCCCGACAATCGAGAGGGCAGGAGATCCCGCCCCTGTTGTTCTAATTAGTTAAGAGCCTTGTCATTTGGAGATTTGAACAGCGCTTTCATGTCGTCTGACAGTTCAAAATTCATGTTCAGGTTTTTTGGTGGAATCGGGTTCTTGAACCATTTGTCGAACCATTTTTCCGCTTCGCCTGAGGTCTGCACCTGGGCGATGGTGTCATCGATCAGCTTTTTGAACTGCGGATCGTCTTTACGCAGCATACAGCCGTAGGCTTCTTTGGACTGCGCGGTACCGACGATATCCCAGTTGTCTGGTTTCTTCGCTTTCGCACGCTCGCCTGCCAGCAGGGCGTCGTCCATCATAAACGCGACGGCACGACCGCTTTCCAGGGTACGGAAGGAGTCGCCATGGTCTTTCGCGCTGATGATGCGCATATCCATTTTCTTCTCGTCGTTCAGCTTGTGCAGCAGCACTTCAGACGTGGTCCCGGAGGTGACAACGACCGCTTTCCCTTTCAGGTCAGCGAAGTCTTTGATCTCACCGCCTTTCTTCGTCAGCAGGCGGGTGCCCACAACAAAGATGGTGTCGGAGAAGGCAGCCTGCTTCTGACGCTCGAGGTTGTTGGTGGTGGAGCCACACTCGAAGTCAAAGGTGCCGTTTTGCAGCAGCGGAATACGGTTCTGTGAAGTGATGGGGATCAGCTTCACCTGCAGGTCAGGTTTGTTCAGCTTTTTCTTCACAGCTTCAACGATGGCGTTGGAGTAATCCTGTGAATAGCCCACGACTTTTTGCGTGTTGTCGTAGTAAGAGAACGGGACAGAAGATTCACGGTGGCCGACCACGATAACGCCGTTTTTGGCAATCTTGTCGAGAGTGCTGCCTGCTGCCGGAGCGTCTTCAGCGTGAACCACGCCTGCGGACATCCCCATAACCAGCATTGCTGTGGCCAGTTTACGTAATTGCATACCCAACTCCTTTTTTATCAGCGCCAGCGACGCATTGATACCCATTGTGATGTTGTTATATCTCGCGCAATGCGAGTGCAGTGTTATGCAAGCTTGTTAACATTTAGTCTGGCTTAATGTAAAGATTTTGCTGCGTTATTGTTTATTTTTGCGAAGCACGCCGCACCATTCAGAGGCAAATATCTCCCGTTGCACCGTTTCGGTGCTACCGATGATCTACGCTGGTGCGACAAAGTTGCACAGTAAGCCAAACTGCGTTTACCTGAATAAACAAAGCAATAGACGTGCCAGAATTGAAGTCTGGAGAGAATTGTCGGGTGGCGCTAACGCTTACCCGACCTACAAAAGCGAAACAGTAGGCCGGGTAAGCGTTAGCGCCACCCGGCAGGAAGAGGAGGGATTATCGACGACGCTGGCGCAGGCTCATCAGCACCGCGCCAAAGCCGAACAGCGCGGTCAGGATCCACAGCGGCCAGTTGCCGGTGCGGGCGTACGGCGTCAGCCCGGTGGTAGGAGTGACGCTGGTGGTCAGCACTTCACGGGTGAACTGTGGGATCATGGCCTGGATTTCACCCTGCGGACCAATCACGGCGGTGATGCCGTTGTTGGTGCTGCGCAGCAGCGGACGGGCCAGCTCCAGGGAGCGCATGCGTGCCATCTGGAAGTGCTGCCACGGGCCGATTGATTTACCAAACCAGGCATCGTTAGAGATGGTCAGCAGATAGTCCGTATCCGGGCGGAAGTTGTCGCGCACCTGCTCGCCGAGAATGATTTCGTAGCAGATGGCCGCCGTCAGGGCTGCGCCGTGCGCATGCAGCTGAGGCTGAACGTACGGTCCGCGGCTGAAGGAGGACATCGGCAGATCGAAGAACGGGGCCAGCGGGCGAAGAATTGACTCCAGCGGCACAAATTCACCAAACGGCACCAGGTGGTTCTTGTTGTACCGGTCAGTGGAGTGGTAGCTGTATTCGCTGTCTTTGCCGAGCGTAATGATGGTGTTGTAGGTGTCGTAGCGGTTCTGCTGATTCAGACGCGCATCGACAATCCCGGTGATCAGCGTACTGCCACGCGAGAGCAGCAGGTCGTTCATCATGTTGAGGAACGGCTGCTGGTTGATCTCCAGATCGGGAATAGCAGACTCCGGCCAGATAATCAGCTGCGATTTACCCATCACCTCTTCGGTGGCGTTGGCGTAGATCTTCAGCGTATTCAGCAGTTCTTTCTCGTCCCACTTCATCGACTGCGGGATATTCCCCTGCACCATGGAGACCTGCATGGCGCGCGCGGGCTCCGGCGTGAACCACTGGATATAGCGCAGCGGGAAGGGCAGGGCGAACAGCACCAGCGCCACAGCCAGCGGTTTCCAGCATCGTGAAACCAGCGCTAATACCAGCAGGCCGCTAACGACCATCAGCAGGAAGTTAATGGCCTCAACGCCCATGACTGGCGCCAGGCCTTTCAGCGGGCCGTCAATCTGACTGTAGCCGAACTGCAGCCACGGGAAGCCGGTCAGCACCCAGCCGCGCAGGAATTCGGTGATCTGCCAGACCACCGGCGCGGCAATGGCGACGCGCAGCCAGGTGGTTTTGGGCCACAGGCGAGAAAGGATGCCGGCGAACAGACCGGTATAGAGCGAGAGATACGCGGCGAGCAGTACCACCAGGAAGACGTTTACCGGGCCCGGCATACCGCCAAACTGGGCGATGCTGACGTAGACCCAGTTAATCCCTGAGCCAAACAGCCCCAGTCCCCAGAAGTAGCCAATAGCGGCAGCCTGCACCGGACGACGGTTCAGGGTCAAACCCTGAAGCCCCATCAGGGAGAGAACGGCCGCAGGCCAGATATCGTAAGGAGAAAAAGCCAGCGTACCGCTGGCTCCGAGTAACAGCGCCAGCAGCAAACGGACGCGCTGGCGTTCAAGCAATGGGGCAAATGCCATTTACATTAATCTTCCAGTTTTGGCACCGGTGAGTCGTCCGGCGTTCTGACGTGAACCTGTATAATACGTCGGCTGTCGGCCATGGCTACTTTGAACTGGTAACCGTCGATGTCAACGGTCTCTCCGCGCGCCGGGAGGTGGCCAAAGGCCTGCATCACCAGCCCGCCAATGGTATCGACCTCTTCATCGCTGAAGTGGGTCCCGAAGGCGTCGTTGAAGTCCTCAATGGAGGCCAGCGCCCGCACGGTCCAGGTGTGGCGGCTGAGCTGACGGAAGTCGATATCCTCTTCTTCGTCATACTCATCTTCGATTTCGCCCACGATCAGCTCAAGGATATCCTCGATCGTGACCAGACCGGAGACGCCACCAAATTCATCAATAACAATCGCCATGTGGTAACGCTGAGAGCGAAACTCTTTCAGCATCCGATCCACACGTTTACTTTCCGGCACAACCACGGCCTGGCGTAACACTTTTTCCATGCTGAAGGCTTCGGCATCGCTGCGCATAAACGGCAGCAGATCTTTCGCCATCAAAATCCCTTCGATGTGATCTTTGTCTTCGCTGATGACCGGGAAACGCGAGTGGGCGGATTCGATGATGACATCGAGACACTCGTCCAGCGTCTGGTTACGTTTCAGGGTGATCATCTGCGAGCGGGGAATCATGATATCGCGAACGCGCTGGTCGGCGATGTCCATAACCCCTTCGAGCATTTCGCGCGTATCTTCGTCGATAAGGTCGTTCTGCCCGGAATCACGAATCAGTTCCAGCAGTTCATCACGGTTTTTCGGTTCGCCGTGGAAAAGCTGGTTCAGAATGAGGGAGAAAAATCCCTTTTTACTGGTTGTCGTGTCGCTACTGTGTGAATTGTCGTCGCTCATGGCGTTTGTTAAGGGTTCTCTTGTTAGTTCAATGTTTACCGCCACGCGATGTCCTTTCGTGGCGGCAGGGGAGTCAGTCCGGTGACTGACTATTCTTTCTCGGCAATGTACGGATCCTCATAGCCCAGAGCAAGCATTATCTCTGTCTCGAGGGATTCCATCTCTTCCGCTTCGTCGTCTTCAATATGATCGTAGCCGAGCAGATGCAGGCTGCCGTGTACCACCATGTGCGCCCAGTGGGCTTCAAGGGGTTTCTGCTGCTCTTTGGCTTCCTGTTCAACCACCTGGCGGCAGATGATCAGATCGCCCAACAGCGGCATCTCGATGCCCGGCGGGGCTTCGAACGGGAAAGAGAGCACGTTGGTCGGCTTATCTTTCCCGCGATAGGTCAGGTTAAGCTCATGGCTTTCTGCTTCATCCACCAGGCGAATCGTGACTTCTGATTCTTCCTGAAACTGCGGGATAACGGCATCCAGCCATTTCTGAAACTGTGCCTCATCTGGCATGCCGGAATTGTCTTCACAGGCCATCTGTAAATCGAGGATCACCTGACTCATTTCTGTTCTTGCTCCTGCGCTTCGCGCTTACGTTCTGCGGCCAGTTCGGCCTTACGCTTCTGATCTGCCTCTTCCCAGGCTTCATAAGCGTTAACGATACGCGCGACCACCGGGTGGCGTACCACGTCTTCACTGTGGAAGAAGTTAAAGCTGATTTCATCAACCTCGGCCAGCACTTCGATGGCGTGGCGCAGGCCCGATTTGGTGCTGCGCGGCAGATCGATCTGCGTGACGTCGCCGGTAATCACCGCTTTCGAGTTAAAGCCAATACGCGTCAGGAACATTTTCATCTGTTCGATGGTGGTGTTCTGGCTCTCATCGAGAATGATGAACGCATCGTTCAGCGTACGGCCGCGCATGTAGGCGAGCGGGGCCACTTCGATCACGTTACGCTCAATGAGCTTCTCGACCTTCTCAAAGCCCAGCATTTCGAACAGCGCATCGTATAAAGGACGGAGATACGGGTCGACCTTCTGGCTCAGATCGCCAGGCAGGAAGCCCAGTTTTTCACCGGCTTCAACGGCAGGGCGGGTCAGCAGGATACGCCGGATTTCCTGACGCTCCAGCGCATCGACCGCCGCGGCAACGGCCAGATAGGTTTTACCCGTACCCGCCGGCCCCACGCCGAAGGTGATGTCGTGGTCGAGAATATTGGCGATATACTGCGCCTGGTTTGGCGTACGCGGCTTGATGACGCCACGCTTGGTCTTAATGTTGATTGCCTTGCCATAGTCCGGCACGCTCTCCGCGCTCTGCTCAAGCACGCGCGCCTCTTTAATGGCGAGGTGAATCTGCTCCGGTTCGATATCCTGAATTTCGCCGCGCATGGGGGAGGTGTCGACATACAGGCTACGCAGAATGTCCGCAGCGGCGTTGACGCAGATAGGGCGTCCGGTGAGTTTGAAATGATTATCGCGACGATTGATTTCGATACCCAGACGTCGCTCCAGTTGTTTGATGTTGTCATCAAACGGCCCGCACAGGCTCAGCAGGCGAGCATTGTCTGCTGGCTCAAGGCTAATTTCACGCGTATCTATGTTCAAACTGTTCCTCTTTGATTGATTAACTGACCCGCTGCCACACGGCGCAATAAAACGGTCATTACCGAAATTATTCACGCCACAGAATAAAGGCGCAAGCGTTGCGGAAGATATTGGGGGCGATGAGAGGAAATACAAGGCCTGCCAAAGCGGCAGGCCTGAAGGATTATGGCTGGTAAATCCCAACGCCAGAATCGTTTTCTTTGCGGGTACGCGAGATCACGGATTCCGGTGACTCTGCAATACGCAGGCCCATTTCGTCTTCGGTGCGGACCACTTTCGCGCGCAGCGAGTTGGTCAGCACTTCGACAATCTCGACGTCCACAAACTTACCGATCATATCCGGGGTGCCTTCAAAGTTCACCACGCGGTTATTTTCCGTACGACCAGAGAGTTCCATAATGCTCTTGCGGGAAGTGCCTTCCACCAGAATGCGCTGTACGGTACCGAGCATGCGGCGGCTCCAGGCGTTAGCCTGCTGGTTGATGCGCTCCTGCAGAATATACAGGCGCTGCTTTTTCTCTTCTTCCGGTACATCGTCAACCATATCGGCCGCCGGTGTTCCTGGACGCGCAGAGAAGATGAAGCTGTAGCTGACGTCAAAGTTCACTTCTCCGATGAGCTTCATGGTGCGCTCGAAGTCTTCTGCGGTTTCGCCGGGGAAGCCGACGATAAAGTCGGAGCTAATCTGGATATCCGGACGTGCTTCACGCAGCTTGCGGATGGTGGATTTGTACTCCAGCACCGTATGAGGGCGGCCCATCAGGTTCAGCACGCGGTCAGAGCCACACTGAATCGGCAGGTGCAGGAAGCTCACCAGCTCTGGCGTATCGCGATAAACGTCAATGATGTCATCGGTAAATTCCATTGGATGGCTGGTGGTAAAGCGAATGCGGTCGATGCCGTCAATCGCGGCCACCAGACGCAGCAGCTCAGCAAAGCTGCCGGTCGTGCCGTCGTAGTTCTCACCGCGCCAGGCGTTAACGTTCTGGCCCAGCAGGTTCACTTCGCGCACACCCTGCGCGGCAAGCTGCGCGATTTCAAACAGAATGTCATCTGCCGGGCGGCTGACCTCTTCACCACGGGTGTACGGCACCACGCAGTACGTGCAGTATTTGTTGCAGCCTTCCATGATGGAGACGAAGGCGGTCGGGCCATCGGCACGCGGCTCCGGCAGACGGTCAAATTTTTCGATTTCCGGGAAGCTGACGTCAACGACCGGGCTACGGTTGCCACGAACCTGATTGATCATCTCAGGCAGACGGTGCAGGGTCTGAGGGCCAAAGACAATGTCCACATACGGGGCTCTCTGGCGGATCAGCTTGCCTTCCTGCGACGCGACGCAGCCGCCCACGCCGATGATCAGGTCCGGATTTTTTCGTTTGAGAAGTTTCCAGCGGCCTAACACGTGAAAGACTTTTTCCTGCGCTTTTTCACGAATTGAACAGGTGTTCAGCAGCAGCACATCGGCTTCTTTCGCATTTTCAGTCAGCTGGTATCCGTGGGTGGTATCCAGCAGATCGGCCATCTTGGATGAATCGTATTCGTTCATCTGACAGCCCCAGGTTTTTATATGGAGTTTTTTAGTCATCGACTTGCTCAGCTCAGGATTGCAAGCCGCGTATTGTAATGCTTTGGTGGGGTTGTGACCAGTATGAAGGTTATGTGTCTCAGGACCGCAAAAATCCGGTAAACTTAAGGGATTCTCCAATAAGGAAAATTGACCATGACACTCCAACACACCGAAGTTGCCGTTGTCGGCGGCGGTATGGTCGGCGGCGCGCTGGCGCTGGGGCTGGCGCAGCAGGGATTTGAGGTAACGGTAATCGAACAGGCGGCTCCGCCAGCCTACGATCCCGCCAGCAAACCGGACGTGCGCATTTCTGCGATCAGCGCGGCATCCGTCGATCTGCTGCGCGGGCTGGGCGTCTGGGAGGCAGTGCAGGCGATGCGCGCGCACCCTTACAGCCGCCTCGAAACCTGGGAGTGGGAAAATGCCCACGTCGCGTTTGATGCCGCTGAGCTAAAGCTGCCGCGCCTGGGGTATATGGTGGAAAACAACGTGCTCCAGCGGGCGCTCTGGCAGGCGCTGGAGGCGCATCCGAAGGTGACGCTGCGCGTGCCTGCGTCGCTTAAGGCGCTACATCCTCACGGGAGCGGCTATCTACTGACGCTCGACAGCGGCGATGAGCTGGCCGTGAAGCTGGTCATCGGGGCGGACGGCGCTAACTCGCAGGTCAGACAGATGGCGGGGATCGGGGTTCATGCCTGGCAGTATGAACAGTCCTGTATGCTGATTACCGCCGAGTGCGAGAATGCGCCGGGCGAAAGCACCTGGCAGCACTTTACGCCGAACGGCCCGCATGCCTTTTTACCGCTGTTTGATAACTGGGCGTCGCTGGTGTGGTACGACAAACCGGCGCGCATTCGTCAGCTGCAGGGGATGAACATGGAACAGCTGCAGCGCGAGATCCTGCTGCACTTCCCGAGCCGTCTGGGGCACGTCACGCCGGTCGCCGCCGGGGCGTTCCCGCTCACGCGTCGTCATGCGTTGCAGTATGCCCGCGAAGGCTTAGCGCTGGTGGGGGATGCGGCACACACCATTCATCCGCTGGCCGGGCAGGGCGTGAACCTGGGGTATCGTGACGTCGATGCCCTGCTGGATGTGCTGGGCAGCGCCCGCGGACACGCGGAAAACTGGGCCAGCCATCAGGTGCTGAAGCGTTATCAGACGCGGCGTATGGCGGATAACTTCATCATGCAGTCGGGGATGGATCTGTTCTATGCGGGGTTCAGCAATGACGTAGCGCCAGTGCGTATTCTGCGTAATATAGGCCTGATGGCAGCGGAACGTGCCGGTGGCCTGAAGCGTCAGGCCCTTAAGTACGCTCTCGGACTCTAAACTTTTTTCCCTCTCCCCGTGGGAGAGGGCCAGGGTTAGGGCATCAGGCCGCACAATTCTGTACAAAAACAAAAAAGCCCGCAGAGCGGGCTATTTTGTTTTAAGTGGCTGGGGTGCAGGGATTCGAACCCCGGAATGCTGGTATCAGAAACCAGAGCCTTACCGCTTGGCGACACCCCAATTGCGTTAAACAAGCTGCCTAACGACTTTGTAAATTGGCTGGGGTACGAGGATTCGAACCTCGGAATGCCGGAATCAGAATCCGGTGCCTTACCGCTTGGCGATACCCCAACAATTTGTTTCATTACCGAAATCGATCGATAATCTCAATTTGGTGGCTACGACGGGATTCGAACCTGTGACCCCATCATTATGAGTGATGTGCTCTAACCAACTGAGCTACGTAGCCAGTACTGCAATCTTCGATGGCTGGGGTACCTGGATTCGAACCAGGGAATGCCGGTATCAAAAACCGGTGCCTTACCGCTTGGCGATACCCCATCCGTGCAACGCTTACCCGGGAATGGTGCGGGAGGCGAGACTTGAACTCGCACACCTTGCGGCGCCAGAACCTAAATCTGGTGCGTCTACCAATTTCGCCACTCCCGCAAAAAAAGATGGTGGCTACGACGGGATTCGAACCTGTGACCCCATCATTATGAGTGATGTGCTCTAACCAACTGAGCTACGTAGCCATCTTTTTTTCGCGTTACCTTATCGGCGTTGCGGGGCGCATTATGCGTATAGACCCTTGCAGCGTCAACACCTTTTTCAACGAAAATAGCCGGAATGTGACTGTTTGGTTAGGTTGCGAACAGCGTGACCGAATATTCGGCAATTATTGGTTATTAATCGGTTTTAGCTGTGCAAAATCAGGCCCCGCAGGGCCTGATGATGAAATGCGTGATTATTTGTAGGCTGACTGGTGAACGCCTACCGCACGTCCTGACGGATCGTTCATGGATTTGAACGATTCATCCCATTCTATCGCTTTGGCTGACGAGCAGGCGACGGATGGACCACCCGGCACACACTCTGCAGCGCTCGGTACCGGGAACAGTTCTTCAAAAATTTCACGGTAGAGGTACGCTTCTTTCGAGCCCGGCGTGTTGTACGGGAAGCGGAAGCTTGCGGTTTCCAGCTGTTGGTCAGAAACCTGTTTCGCCGCCACCTCTTTCAGGGTGTCGATCCAGCTGTAGCCTACGCCATCGGAGAACTGCTCTTTCTGACGCCATGCTACGCTCGCCGGCAGGTAGGATTCAAAACATTCACGCAGGATATGTTTTTCCATTTTACCGTTGCCGCACATTTTATCCTGCGGGTTGATGCGCATCGCCACGTCGAGGAATTTCTTATCCAGGAACGGTACACGCGCTTCGACACCCCATGCCGACATCGCTTTGTTGGCACGCGCGCAGTCAAACATATGCAGCGCCTGGAGTTTACGCACGGTCTCTTCGTGCAGCTCTTTGGCATTTGGCGCTTTGTGGAAGTACAGGTAGCCGCCAAACACTTCGTCAGAACCTTCACCGGAGAGCACCATTTTGATGCCCATCGCCTTGATCTTACGCGACATCAGGTACATCGGCGTGGAGGCGCGAATTGTCGTTACGTCATACGTTTCAATGTGATAGATCACATCGCGGATCGCATCCAGGCCTTCCTGCACGGTGAAGTGAATTTCATGGTGCACGGTGCCGAGGTGGTTTGCCACTTCCTGCGCGGCTTTCAGATCCGGCGCGCCTTCCAGGCCCACGGCAAAGGAGTGCAGCTGTGGCCACCAGGCTTCTGAGCGCTCCTGATCTTCCACGCGACGAGCCGCAAATTTCTTGGTGATCGCGGAGATCACGGAGGAGTCCAGACCGCCGGAGAGCAGCACGCCGTAAGGTACGTCTGACATCAGGTGGCTTTTCACGGAATCTTCCAGCGCCTGACGCAGCTCGGCTTTGTCCGTCACGTTGTCTTTTACCGCGTCGTAGTCGAACCAGTCGCGCTGGTAGTACGGACGGATCTCGCCGTCTTTACTCCACAGGTAACTGCCTGCCGGGAACTCTTTGATGGTGCGGCAGACCGGCACCAGGGCTTTCATTTCAGACGCAACGTAGAAGTTGCCGTGTTCATCGTGGCCCATGTACAGCGGGATAATACCGATGTGGTCGCGGCCAATCAGGTAGGCGTCTTTTTCGCTGTCGTACAGGGCGAAGGCAAACATACCCTGCAGGTCGTCCAGAAACTCGGGACCTTTCTCCTGATACAGCGCCAGGATCACTTCACAGTCGGACCCGGTCTGGAACGCGTAGCGGTCGCCGTACTCGGCGCGCAGCGCCTGGTGGTTATAGATCTCACCGTTGACAGCCAGCGCGTGCGTTTTTTTCTCGTTATACAGCGGCTGTGCACCGGCGTTGACGTCAACAATAGACAGACGTTCGTGAGCCAGAATTGCTTTGTCACTGGCGTAAACGCCGGACCAGTCCGGGCCGCGATGGCGCATCAGGCGGGACAGTTCGAGTGCCTTTTTACGCAGTTCGCCCGCGTCAGTTTTAATATCCAGTACGCCAAAAATTGAACACATAACCTTCTCCGTTAACCCTGTTGCTTTGTAATGTTGCTTGCTTATGAAAATGCCGCAAAGGGGCAGGGCGCGCAAGCGTTTTACGGGTGAAAACGGAAATAGTGCAATGGTGATTGCGGATCGGTGAAAAAAGCGTATGTCATGAGCGCTTTTGTTGACGAATGTTCAATGAAAGTGCTTTTTTGTTAGATAGGGTTCTGTTTTGCAGGCGCGAAAATAAAAAACCACGCCCTGAGGCGTGGTTTGGTATCAGATGATGTCAATTTCATCGACGGAGGGGTAAATCCAGCTTGGACGGAACGGCATTGAGTCAATGTCATCAAGCTGAGAGACCCCAGAGAGCACCAGAATCGTCTCCAGACCGGCCTGGAAACCGGCCAGAATATCGGTGCGCAGGTTGTCGCCGACAATCACGGTCTCTTCAGAGTGGGCCTGCATCTTGTTGAGCGCGGCGCGAATGATCCACGGGCTGGGCTTGCCGACATAGAACGGCTTGCGCCCGGAGATCTTCTCGATACCGGCACACAGCGCGCCGCAGGCCGGATAAAAACCGCGACCGTGGGTATCCGGGTTGGTCGCAATAAAGCGCGCGCCGTTAGCCACAAAGAAGGATGCCTTATGCATCATCTCCCAGTTGTAGGAACGCGTTTCACCCACAATCACAAAGTCCGGGTTGACGTCGGTGATGGTAAAGCCCGCTTTATACAGCTCATGGATCAGCGCGCCTTCACCGACCACATAGGCTTTTTTTCCTTCCTGACGCTTCAGAAAATCCGCCGTGGCCATCGCCGAGGTATAAAACACGCTGTCCGGGACGTCGACCCCCGCCGTGGCAAAGCGGTTTGCCAGATCCTGACCGGTCTGAGAAGGGTAGTTCGTGAGAAGAACCAGAGGCATTCCTTTGTCGATGATGCGGTGAAGAAACTCCGCAGCACCCGGCACGGCAACGTTGTCGTGCATCAGCACGCCGTCGATATCACAAATTACATTCTTAATGGTCATGGACAGTCCGACATTAAAAAAAAGAAGGCGTTACTATAAGGTCCGATCAACTTTCCAGCAAATGCTGCAGCAGAATTCCGTTGAGCATGGCGCGTTTGACCAGCGCGAACGCGCCAATCGCCGAACGATGGTCAAGCTTTGAACGAACCACCGGAAGATTCTGGCGGAATGCTTTCAGCGCCTGGGTGTTAATACAGCCTTCAATCGCGGGGAGCAGCACCTTTTCCGCCTCCACAATTTCACCGGCGATCACCACTTTTTGTGGGTTAAACAGGTTAATGGCGATGGCGATGGTTTTCCCCAGATGGCGACCCACCTGCTCGATCACTTCACAGGCCAGCGCGTCGCCTTTATTAGCAGCTTTGCAGATGGTGCCTATCTTGCAGTCATCCAGCGTCACGCGGCTTTGGTAACCCTGTTCAAGCAGATGGCGAACGCGCTGCTCGATGGCGGTGTTGGCGGCAATGGTTTCAAGGCAGCCAAAGTTGCCGCAGTGGCAGCGCTCCCCGAGCGGTTCAACCTGAATGTGGCCGATCTCACCGACGTTACCGTTGCGACCGATAAAAATTCGGCCGTTAGAGATAATGCCTGCGCCCGTACCGCGGTGAACGCGCACCAGGATAGAGTCTTCACAGTCCTGGCTCGCACCAAAGTAGTGCTCTGCCAGCGCCAGAGAGCGAATGTCATGGCCCACAAAGCAGGTCACTTTAAAGCGCTTTTCCAGCGCGTCGACCAGCCCCCAGTTTTCAACCTGAATGTGCGGCATATAGCGGATCACGCCGCTTTCCGGGTCGACCAGACCGGGCAGAATCACCGAGATGGCGATGAGTTCGCGGATCTTGCGCTGACAGCTTTCAATAAACTGCGCGATGGTATTCAGCAGCGCATGCTCCAGCGTCTCCTGGGTGCGTTCAGGAAGGGGATAGTGCTCTTCCGCAATGGCTTTACTGCTCAGATCGTACAGCGTGAGCGTGGTGTCATGACGGCCCAGACGGACGCCAATTGCCTGAAAATTGCGGGTTTCGGTAATAATGGAGATAGCGCGGCGGCCCCCGGTGGAGGCCTGCTGATCGACTTCTTTGATCAAACCGCGCTCAATGAGCTGGCGGGTAATTTTTGTCACGCTGGCGGGAGCAAGCTGGCTTTGTTCGGCTATCTGAATACGTGAGATTGGCCCGTGTTGGTCAATCAGGCGATATACCGCCGCGCTGTTAAGCTGTTTAACGAGATCGACATTACCGATTTGAGCTTGTCCGCCAGGTGTCATACTTTTACTTACTCAGTGACGACCTCGTTACCATTAACGATGGTCTTAATAATTTTATAATCGTGTGTGAATGCCGTCAGGTTTGCAACCATACCTGGTGCAATTCCGCCAAGCTGTTTATCCACGCCGATAGCGCGCGCAGGATAAAGGGTGGCCATGCGCAGGACTTCATCAAGCGCAATCCCGCAATGCTCAACCAGGTTACGCACCCCTTCAATCATGGTCAAAGAGGAACCGCTCAGCGTACCGTTTTCATCCACACACAGTCCATTGCGGTAGTATATTGTTTTACCGGCAAAAATGAACTGCTCAATATTTGCACCTGCCGGTGCGGTAGCGTCCGTTACCAGGCAGAGCTTGTCACCTTTCAGCCGCTTGGCGTTGCGAATGTTGGTGTAATCAACGTGTAAGCCGTCCGCGATAATACCGCAGTAAACGTCTGGCTCATCCAGAATCGCGCCGACCAGACCCGGTTCACGACCTGTGATGTATGGCATGGCGTTATAAAGGTGCGTCGCAAAGGTAATGCCCGCGCGGAAACCGGCTTTCGCTTCTTTCAGCGTGGCGTTTGAGTGGCCCGCTGAAACCACAATTCCGGCGGCGGCCAGCTTGTTGATGACGTCCGTGCCGGTCATTTCCGGTGCCAGCGTCACCTTGGTGATCACATCGGCGTTGGCACACATATAGTCAACCAGCTCCGCATCAGGTTTACGCACGTAGTCCGGGTTATGCGTTCCTTTCTTGACCATGTTCAGCCATGGCCCTTCCAGGTGCAGACCGAGCGCCTGATTCGGATGTTTGGCCAGGTATTCGCGCATCACGCGGATACCCTGCTTCATCAGGTCATCACTGCTGGTGATGAGCGTCGGCAGATAGCTGGTGCAGCCCGATTTCTCGTTGGCTTTCTGCATGATCTCCAGCGTTTCGACCGTTACCGCATCGGCGGTATCATTGAATTGCACACCGCCGCAGCCGTTGAGCTGTACGTCGATGAAACCGGGGGAGATTACTGCTCCATTGAGTGAGCGCTGTTCAATCTCCGGCGGCAGTTCTGCCAGCGGGCAAACACGTTCAATCAGGCCATTCGCGATAACAATCGCGTGGTCATCCAGAATTTCATGGCCGGTATAAATCCGACCGTGGGTTAAAGCGTACATAACGACCCCCGGTTAAAAAAAGCGGCCGCCTCTTGATAAAGAGGCGGTTATTCAATTACAGACCTTTGATGTTCTCGGCTTCTAACTCGTTGAAGTATTTCAGCGTTTTAACCTTCAGCTCCATCGTGGACGGTTCGTCGCAGACGATGACTGATTTAGGATGCAGCTGCAGACAGCTGATGGTCCACATATGGTTAACGTTGCCTTCAACAGCAGCCTGGAGCGCCTGCGCTTTCACGCCGCCCAGCACCAGAATCATCACTTCTTCAGCATCCAGCAGGGTGCCTACGCCTACGGTCAGGGCGTATTTTGGAACCTGGTTCACGTCACCGTCAAAGAAGCGGGAGTTTGCCACGCGCGTGTCATGAGTCAGCGTTTTAATACGGGTACGGGAAGCCAGAGAGGACGCCGGTTCGTTAAACGCGATATGACCATCATTACCTACACCACCCATGAACAGGTGGATTTTACCGTAGGAACGGATTTTTTCTTCATACTGACGGCATTCTGCGTCAATATCCGGCGCGTTTCCATTCAGCAGGTTAATATTTTCAGCTGGGATATCAACGTGATCAAAGAAATTGCGGTGCATAAAGCTATGGTAGCTTTCCGGGTGGTCTTTCGGTAAGCCAACATATTCATCCATATTGAAGGTCACAACATGTTTGAAGCTAACCTGGCCTGCTTTATGCATCTCAACCAGCGCCTTGTAAGCGGTCAGCGGTGTGCCGCCGGTCGGAAGGCCCAGAACGAAAGGACGATCGGCGGTCGGTTTGAACGCGTTAATGCGGTTTACGATATGGCGAGCGGCCCATTTACCAACTTGTTCTGCAGTTGCCAGGGGAATCAGTCTCATTGTTCACCTCAAAGTTTAAGTAGAAGAGTGGGCGGATGGCTTCGGAACCTGATACTAAAGCGTAACCTGGAAACTTTCAGGCCGGATCAATCCGTCTTGATTTTTTGAATGATAAAATAAGTTTTCACTGTTAGCCAGTGTAAGGGAGGGCTGAATACGATATTTGGTGACAAAAATCACAAAAAATAGGTGTTTAATTTGCGATACGAATTAATTTTTCACACACTCAGACTGCCAGTGAATTATCAACGGTATCTATCGTTCGTGACACAATAAAAACATAGTTTATGCGCGAGCCTGAAAAAGGGTCTCGTAGGGGGAATAGGATGAATATTTTAGGTTTTTTCCAGCGCCTCGGTAGGGCTTTGCAGCTCCCTATCGCCGTGCTACCGGTTGCAGCGCTGCTGCTGCGATTCGGGCAACCCGATCTTCTTAACGTACCGTTTATTGCTCAGGCTGGCGGTGCCATTTTTGACAACCTGGCGCTGATTTTCGCCATCGGTGTTGCCTCTAGCTGGTCAAAAGACAGCGCGGGTGCCGCAGCGCTGGCAGGGGCAGTCGGTTATTTCATCCTGACGAAAGCGATGGTAACCATTAACCCAGAAATCAACATGGGCGTGCTGGCAGGTATCATTACCGGTCTGGTCGGTGGTGCTGTGTACAACCGCTGGGCAAACATTAAGCTGCCAGACTTCCTGAGTTTCTTTGGCGGCAAACGTTTCGTGCCGATCGCGACCGGTTTCTTCTGTCTGGTTCTGGCCGCTATCTTTGGCTACGTCTGGCCACCGGTACAGCATGCGATCCATGCGGGTGGTGAGTGGATTGTTTCAGCGGGTGCACTTGGCTCAGGTATCTTTGGTTTTATCAACCGTCTGCTGATCCCAACCGGTCTGCATCAGGTGCTGAACACTATCGCATGGTTCCAGATTGGTGAGTTCACCAATGCTGCGGGCACCGTATTCCACGGCGACATCAACCGCTTCTACGCGGGTGACGGCACCGCAGGCATGTTCATGTCTGGCTTCTTCCCAATCATGATGTTTGGTCTGCCGGGCGCTGCGCTGGCAATGTACCTGGCTGCGCCAAAAGCGCGTCGCCCAATGGTTGGCGGCATGCTGCTGTCCGTTGCGATTACCGCGTTCCTGACCGGTGTAACCGAGCCGCTGGAATTCCTGTTCATGTTCCTGGCGCCGGTGCTGTACCTCATGCATGCGGTCCTGACCGGTATCAGCCTGTTTGTGGCGACCCTGCTGGGTATCCATGCTGGCTTCTCCTTCTCTGCAGGCGCGATCGACTACGTGTTGATGTACAACCTGCCGGCGGCAAGCAAGAACGTCTGGATGCTGGTGGTAATGGGTCTGGTCTTCTTCGTCATCTACTTCGTGCTGTTCACTGCGGTTATTCGTATGTTTAACCTCAAAACGCCGGGCCGCGAAGACACCAAAGACGAAGTGGTCACCAGCGAAGCCAACAGCAACACCGAAGAGGGTCTGACCCAGCTGGCGACCAGCTATATCGCTGCCGTTGGGGGGACTGACAACCTGAAAGCCATTGATGCCTGTATCACCCGTCTGCGTCTGACGGTGGGTGACTCGGCGCGCGTCAGCGACGCAATGTGTAAACGCCTTGGTGCATCGGGCGGGGTTAAACTGAACAAACAAACTATCCAGGTTATCGTGGGTGCCAAAGCGGAATCCATCGGTGACGAAATGAAGAAAGTGGTTGCCCGCGGTCCGGTTGCGGCAGCATCAGCCGACAGCGCACCTGCGTCGACGGCTGCCCCGGTAGCGAAGCCGCAGGCCGTGCCTAACGCCGTGACGGTGGCCGCGCTGGTCTCTCCGGTAACGGGTGACGTGGTTGACCTTGAGCAGGTACCTGATGAAGCGTTCGCCAGCAAAGCGGTCGGTGACGGTGTGGCGGTGAAACCAACGGATAAAACCGTGGTGTCTCCTGCTGCCGGTACCATCGTGAAAATCTTCAACACCAACCACGCGTTCTGCCTCGAAACCGAAAAGGGTGCGGAGATCGTTGTCCACATGGGTATCGATACCGTTGCGCTGAATGGTCAGGGCTTTACTCGCCTGGTGGAAGAGGGCGCTGAAGTGGTGGCCGGGCAGCCGATTCTGGAAATAGATCTGGACTTCCTGAATGCCAACGCGCGTTCCATGATAAGCCCGGTGGTTTGCAGCAACATTGACGACTTCAGCGGTCTGGTCATCCAGGCGAAAGGTCAGGTTGTTGCGGGTCAAACCCCGCTGTATGAGATTAAAGGCAAGTAATCGCTCCTGAGTAGAGTCATGCCTTAAGCGGCGGGGGATATCCTCCGCCGCTTTTTTTTGCAGCAAATGCCCCCATTATTTTCATCTGATACGTATTTTCCTTAACTAAGGGTTGTCACTACGTCCGGCTTATAAGATCATATGCCGTTATACGTTGTTTACGCTTTGAGGAATCCACGATGAGTGAGGCAGAAGCCCGCCCGAGTAACTTTATTCGTCAGATCATCGATGAAGATCTGGCCAGTGGTAAGCACACCACAATTCATACCCGTTTCCCGCCGGAGCCGAATGGCTACCTGCATATCGGGCATGCGAAGTCCATCTGCCTGAACTTTGGCATTGCGCAAGACTACCAGGGACAGTGCAACCTGCGTTTCGATGACACCAACCCAGTAAAAGAAGACATCGAATACGTTGAGTCCATCAAAAATGACGTGCAATGGTTGGGCTTCAACTGGTCTGGCGATATCTGCTACTCCTCTGACTATTTTGATCAGCTGTATGCCTACGCGGTAGAGCTCATCAACAAAGGTCTGGCGTATGTAGACGAACTGTCTGCAGATGAGATCCGTGAATACCGCGGTACGCTGACCGCACCGGGTAAAAACAGCCCGTTCCGCGATCGCAGCGTGGAAGAGAACCTGGCGCTGTTTGAAAAAATGCGTGCCGGTGGCTTCGAAGAGGGCAAAGCGTGCCTGCGTGCCAAAATCGATATGGCGTCTCCGTTCATCGTGATGCGCGATCCGGTGCTGTACCGCATTAAATTTGCGGAACACCACCAGACCGGCAACAAGTGGTGCATCTACCCGATGTACGACTTCACCCACTGCATTAGCGATGCGCTGGAAGGCATTACGCACTCCCTGTGTACGCTGGAGTTCCAGGACAACCGTCGTCTGTACGACTGGGTGCTGGATAACATCACCATTCCTGTGCATCCGCGTCAGTACGAGTTCTCTCGTCTGAATCTGGAATACACCGTGATGTCCAAGCGTAAGCTGAACCTGCTGGTCACCGACAAGCACGTTGAGGGCTGGGACGACCCGCGTATGCCAACCATCTCGGGTCTGCGCCGCCGTGGCTACACCGCTGCGTCAATCCGTGAGTTCTGCAAGCGTATCGGCGTGACCAAGCAGGACAACACCATTGAGATGGCGTCTCTGGAATCCTGCATTCGTGAAGACCTCAATGAAAATGCCCCGCGCGCGATGGCCGTTATCGACCCGGTGAAGCTGGTTATCGAAAACTATCCGCAGGGCGAGAGCGAGCTGGTCTCCATGCCTAACCATCCGAACAAACCGGAAATGGGAAGCCGCGACGTGCCGTTCAGCGGCGAGATCTGGATTGACCGCGCTGACTTCCGCGAAGAAGCCAACAAGCAGTACAAGCGTCTGGTGCTGGGTAAAGAAGTGCGTCTGCGTAATGCTTACGTCATCAAAGCCGAGCGCGTAGAAAAAGATGCGGAAGGGAATATCACCACCATCTTCTGTTCTTATGACGCTGAAACGCTGAGCAAAGATCCTGCTGACGGCCGTAAAGTGAAGGGCGTTATCCACTGGGTGAGCGCATCCCACGCGCTGCCGGTAGAAATTCGTCTGTACGATCGCCTGTTCAGCGTGCCTAACCCAGGTGCGGCGGAAGACTTCCTGGCGACCATTAACCCGGAATCTTTGGTGATCAAGCAGGGTTATGCGGAGCCTTCTCTGAAAGCGGCTGAAGCAGGCAAAGCGTTCCAGTTCGAACGTGAAGGTTACTTCTGCCTGGACAGCCGTCACAGCACGGCGGAAAAACCGGTATTTAACCGTACCGTGGGTCTGCGTGATACCTGGACGAAGATCGGCGAATAATATTGCTGCTCTGGTCAATGAGAAACAAACGCCGCATTATGCGGCGTTTTTTTATTTAACGATCAGAGTATTAAGCCAGGGGTTAAAGGGGCGTTATGAAAATAACAGGTCAATGAGGTGCTACTTATTTTTTAAAAAAAAGTTTGTGCCATTACGAAATTCAAAAGGGTTATAAAAAAGGAAACCGATCCCAAGCCTGGACACTGAAATAGCTGAGAATTTCCCGTCATTCCTCGCCTTCCTGTAAATGTTACAAAGCACTACCAATTATGTGCACTTCGTCATAATCCTGACTTTTGCCCGCTGAAAAGCATTGATAATTCGCGTCGCGAAAAATAACCTAAAGACGGTAGTTAATTCGAGGGTATTTAACACTACCCCTGACCATTTGGTCTTTGTTATTTACGCCGTTTCAGGCGTTTTAATTCGTCAAAGAGGAATAATCTATGCGTACGTTCAGTGGCAAACGTAGTGCGCTGGCGCTGGCTATTGCCGGTGTGACGGCAATGTCGGGCCTGGTGATTGCGCCAGAGGCAAAAGCAGCGGGTTTCATCGAAGATTCTACCCTCACGGGCGGTATTTATTACTGGCAGCGTGAGCGTGACCGTAAAGACGTCACTGAAGATAAATACAAAACCAACCTCTCGCACTCCACCTGGAACGCCAACCTGGACTTCCAGTCAGGCTACGCCGCGGATATGTTCGGTCTGGATATCGCCGCGTTCACCGCGATCGAAATGGCGGAAAACGGCGACAGCGGCCACCCGAACGAAATCGCCTTCTCCTCCAGCAACAAAGCCTATGATGAAGACTGGTCCGGGGATAAGAGCGGTATCAGCCTCTACAAAGCCGCAGCGAAATTTAAATACGGCCCGGTCTGGGCGCGTGGGGGCTATATTCAGCCAACCGGCCAGACGCTGTTAGCCCCACACTGTACTGACCCCAAAAAGTTGGACAGTTAAACAC
>NZ_KV787816.1:0-20783 GCF_001807145.1 Enterobacter sp. HMSC16D10 | reverse complement strand
CTGAGGTGTCTGTTAAACGCGTGGCGATTCAGAGCTCATCTGCGGGTGGGTTTGATAAAGCTTTATTCGAAGTAAACTAAGCAGTAATCTGTAACCTTCATTTACACTGGAGGTTGTATGTCAGAATTAACAGAAAGGCAGTTAGTAGACGTTTTAAAAAGCCGTGATTTAAATCTTGAGAAATTTGCTGAGCTTGCTAATCAATTCGATTTTAACATTGCTCTAACGTTATTTGCCAAAGGCACTGTCATTTCCGGAAATACAGTTTCTGGCAAGAGTTATTTTGAAGCCTTGGCGAGTAAGTATGGTC
Source organism: Enterobacter sp. HMSC16D10 (assembly GCF_001807145.1). Taxonomy (NCBI): domain Bacteria; kingdom Pseudomonadati; phylum Pseudomonadota; class Gammaproteobacteria; order Enterobacterales; family Enterobacteriaceae; genus Enterobacter; species Enterobacter sp. HMSC16D10. The sequence goes on along the minus strand of NZ_KV787816.1, from coordinate 20,473 downwards.
CTCATGTTGAAGGTCGCCCAACATTAGGTGACTACTTTCGAGCTTTCTCAGCTGAAGGTTATGAACCTAAGGAAAACGAACAGTTTTCAGCACCTTTAAATTTTCTTCATTTGGAAAAAGTACATGTACTGACAGGTACTGGTAACTTTGTCCCATTTAGTGGCGGATTACTTCGCATTAAAATCGAAGAAGTAGATGGGTACATACTTGGGAATGCCGTCAGCGGTTGAAGAATGAATTTTATGTTTTGCATACATCTTGGCCACCAGCAATTGCTAGTGGCTTTTTTTATGGAGTAAGCAATGGCAAAACCGGACTGGGGCGAGCTTCAGCAACGGTTCCTGTCCGAACATTCCGCAACCGGCGTATCACCGAAGGAATGGTGTGAAGCGCAGGGACTGAACTACGCTACCGCCCGTCGATATATCAAAAAACCTTATGCGCAAACTGCGCAAAAACCTGCGCAGAAAAAAATGCGCACTGCACAGAAAGATAAAAGCGCGGATGAGCTGGTGGATGATGATGGGTTAACGGCACAGCAAAGACGCTTTGTCGCAGAATACCTGAAGGATGGCAATGCCACACAGGCAGCTATCCGGGCTGGCTACAGTAAAAAATCAGCTGAACAAATCGGCTATCAACTCCTTCAAAAAACTTCAGTTGCGCAGGCTATTGCGCAGCAGCAAAAAGCGTCAATTGCGCGCACGCTTGGCAGTGCCGATGAAGTGCTTGAGCAGATGTGGCAGCTCGCTACCTTCGATGCCAATCAGCTGTCGCAGTATCGCCGCGGCGCGTGTCGTTACTGCTGGGGGTTCGGTCATCACTACCAGTGGCGGGATGCAGTTGAGTTTGAAGAGAAAAGACTCGAGGCTGTTGAGCGTGACAGGCGAGAACCCGAAGATTCCGGCGGTTACGGCTATGACCATAACCGAGAACCAAATCCAGAATGCCCACGCTGCAATGGCGACGGCATTGGCCAGCCTTACCTCCCGGACACCCGGAAACTCCCTCCAGTCTCACGGCTCGCTTACTCCGGCGTGAAGGTCGGCAAGAACGGCGTTGAAATCACAGCCATCAGCCGCGAAAAAATGTTCGAAGCGGTAATGAAGCGCCTTGGCCTGGCCGATAGCGAGTTCGCCCAGCGCCTGCAGCAGATTGAAATCGAACGCCGGCAGCTTGAGGTCGAGAAACTCCGTAAAGAGCTGGCCGGTGATGGTGAGGACGATGAACCTACCCCAGTGCAGATCAATATCAACGTAGTGGATGCGAGGGCAGACGATGGGGATCAGCCCAACACTTAACATTCCTCAGGCGCGTTTCCTCGCGATGCAGCACAAATTCAAAGCCTATGTTGCCGGATTCGGTTCCGGTAAGACGTGGGTGGGGTGTGGCGGCATCTGTAAGGGGATGTGGGAGCACCCTAAAATCAACCAGGGTTATTTCGCGCCGACGTACCCGCAGATCCGTGACATCTTCTACCCGACGATTGAAGAGGTGGCCTTTGACTGGGGCTTGAACGTCAAAATCAATGAGGGTAACAAAGAGGTTCACTTCTACGAGGGGCGACGATACCGCGGGACAACCATCTGCCGTTCGATGGAGAAACCCGGCTCAATAGTCGGATTCAAAATCGGTAACGCGATGGTGGATGAGCTGGACGTCATGTCGGCTGCTAAAGCGCAGCAGGCCTGGCGAAAAATCATCGCTCGTATGCGTTACAAGGTTGATGGGCTACGTAATGGCATCGATGTAACGACCACACCGGAAGGTTTCAAGTTCGTCTACCAGCAATTCGTGAAGGCGGTGCGTGAAAAGCCAGAGCTTGCGGCTCTATACGGACTGATTCAGGCCAGCACGTTCGACAATGCGAAGAATCTACCGCCTGATTACATCCCGTCGCTGCTGAGTTCTTACCCTGACGAACTGATTCAGGCATACCTGCGAGGGAAGTTCACTAACCTCAACAGCGGGACCATTTACCACACGTTCAACCGTAAGCTGAATAACTGTTCTGACGAGATTCAGGACGGGGATCCGCTATTTATTGGTATGGACTTCAACGTGGGAAAAATGGCCGCGATTGTTCACGTAAAGCGTAATGGGCTGCCGCGTGCGGTTCGTGAACTCGTGAAGGTCTACGATACTCCGGCGATGATTAAGCGCATCCAGGAAGAGTTCTGGCGCTACGAGGATGGACGCTACGTTAAGAGCCGGGAGATTTACATCTATCCGGATGCCTCTGGTGACTCACGCAAATCGCAGAACGCCAGCAAGACCGATATTGCTCAGCTCAACGATGCCGGATTCAGCGTCATTGTTGATGATGCCAACCCGCCGGTTAAGGACCGTATCAACTCGATGAACGCCATGTTCTGTAACGCCAACGGCGAACGCCGCTATCTGGTGAACGTCCAGAACTGCCCGGTTTATACCGAAAGCCTCGAACAGCAAATCTGGGCGGCCAATGGAGAACCGGATAAATCAGCAGATAACGATCACCCCAATGATGCTGGTGGGTACTTCATCGTGAAGGATTACCCGATCGTGAAACCGGCATACTCAATCACCATGGACACCACTTTCTGATATGGCAAACGACGACATCACCTGGGTTCGACCTGAGCACCGGGCGGCTTCTGCTGCCTGGCGGAAATACAGGGACTTCTGCAAAGGAGCTGAGGCCGTAAAAGCGGCGGGTAATAAGTATCTGCCTTATCTCGACCCAACCGATAAATCCACACGCAATCGCAAGCGCAATGAGGACTACCTGAACCGCGCGGTGTTCTATGCGATTGCCGGTAATACGAAGATCGGCATGCTTGGGATGGCGTATCGCAAGGACCCCACGTTTAATGGTCCTGAAAAGCTGAAATACCTGTTGGACAATGCTGATGGGGCCGGTACCAGCATCTATCAGCAGTCACAGCTGGTGGCGGAGAACGTGCTGGAGGTTGCGCGAGAGGGCATTTACGTCGATTACGCTGAAGAATCCGACGAAGCAATCATCCTCCGCTATTCGGCAGAGAACATTATCAACTGGCGAACAAAGCGAATTAACGGGCGCGATCAGCTGGTGCTGGTGGTACTGCGAGAATGCGTAGAAGAGCCGGATGGTTACGCTTACAAGGATGAAATCCAGTACCGCGAGCTGGCGCTGGAAGAAGGGCGGTTCATATGCCGCGTATGGCGCCGGGCTGGTGGCACTGCAAGCGGAACCTACACCGTTGACAGCGAATATCATCCGAAGCCTAAAGGAAAGGACTTCTGGGATGAAATTCCGTTTACCTTCGTCGGCGCTCAGAACAACGATCCCACTATTGATGATTCACCGCTGGCTGCACTGGTGGAGATAAACCACGGTCATTACCGAAACAGTGCTGACTATGAGGACAGCGTGTGGTTCTGTGGCCAGGTGCAGCCGTACATGACTGGGCTCGATACCAACTGGCGCGACCACCTCGAGAAGAAGGGCGTGAAAATTGGTTCCCGATCACCGCTTTTGCTTCCCAAGGAGGGCTCGTTTGGCTATGCCCAGGCGCAGCCGAACATGCTGGCTAAAGAGGCCATGGACAGTAAGCGCGATTACATGGTGCAGCTGGGCGCCCGGCTGATTGAGCAGAACGCCACGGCGAAGACGGCAACCCAGGCGAGCGGGGAGCAAACATCATCAACATCAGTGCTCGGTATCTGTGTTTCAAACGTTTCTGAGGCCTATACGCTGGCGCTTGGCTGGTGTGCGAAATATCTCGGCATCAAGGGCGAATCGACGAGCTACACGATCAACCAGGAATTCATCGCGAAGGTTGCTGAATCGGGCATGGTGACGGCAATCGTCAATGCCTGGCAGTCCGGTGCGCTGCGCGATAGCGATATGATTCGCGCGCTGCAGAAACTTGATCTCATTGACCCGGCAGACAGCCCGGACGAGGTTATTGATGCGCTTCGCAATCAGGCACCAACGTTGACGGGAGGCTGATATGCCCACCATTAACGAAAGCCTGCGTGATGAATCGATCGCACATTCCGTCTGGTTAAGCCGCTACGCCACCTGCGTGGCAAACCGGATGGTGAACTTGCTTAACGAGACGGATGCTGACCTGTCGGCACGCCTACTGGATGCGCTGGACAGATTGCCTCCTGAGAGCTTCACCGTTAGCCGTCTGCAGAGTTTACTGGGCAGCGTGCGTGAGCTTAACCATCAGGCCGTAGCCACCATGCAGGCAGGGCTCGAGAGTGAACTGGTGGCGCTGGCAAAGAACGAAGCCAGTTATCAGCTGAGCCTGTTCGATTCCCTTCTGCCATCTCAGGTGCTAGCGCGATATCCGCTGCAGGGCATTACAGCCGACATGGTGTATGCCGCGGCGATGGCGCAACCCTTTCAGGGTCGACTGCTGAGTGAGTGGGCGGATAATCTGGAATCAGACAGGCTGGCGCGTATCGTGAACGCCGTCCGCAGGGGTTATCTTGCCGGCGACACTGTAGAAACTATAGCCCGCAGTGTTCGTGGCCACGCCAACAAAGACTATCGCGACGGCGCGCTGCAGATGAGCAGGGCAAACGCCGCCAGCATCGCTAAAACAGCTGTGAATCATCTGGCTGCCACAGCGCGCAACAGTTTCACCAGCGCCAACAGCGATATCGTGAAAGGCAAACAGTGGCTTTCTACGCTGGACAATAAAACAAGTCATGACTGCATTATTCGTGACCTGCTGCGTTACACCCTGAATAACAAACCGGTCGGGCATAAGGTGCCTTACCTACAGGGACCTGGGAAGATTCATTTCTGCTGCCGTTCTACCGAAACCCTGATCCTCAAGTCGTGGCGCGAACTCGGCATCGATATCGACGAAATGGACGAAGGTACTCGTGCAAGCATGGATGGCCAGGTACCGGCGAAAACCTCGTATCTGGAATGGCTCGCGCGCCAGTCAGCACAACGCCAGGATCAGGTTCTGGGTGCCGAGCGTGGACGTCTGTTCCGAGCCGGTGAAATCAACCTGGCTGATATGTTCACTGACAAAGGCGAATGGATCAGCCTGGAACGGCTGAAGCAGCTCTCAGGCATAGACAACTAACAATCACATCTTACTCCACGCCCTGGCATCCGCTGGGGCTTTTTTATGGGCGAGGCCCGGCAAAATCCCAAGGGGAAATTATGTTAATTCGAAACATGCTTCTGAAATATTACGCACCTGAAAGCGGCGGTGAGGGCGGCGGTGGCGGCGGTATCGAAATCACTCCTGAAATCCAGAAGCTGATTGATGAGCGTGTGACCAGTGAAGTCACGGGCTTGAAATCGAAAAACTCTGAGCTGCTGGGAATCATTAAGCAGCAAAAAGAAACCCTGTCACGCTTCGATGGTATCGATCCTGATGCCGTGCGCGGGATCCTGCAGCGTTTTTCCGACGACGAAGAGGCAAAGCTGATTGCCGCCGGAAAAATCGATGAGGTGCTCGATAAGCGCACCGAGCGTCTGCGTGCTGACGTTGATAAGCAGATTAAAGCCGCAAATGAACGCGCGGACAAAGCCGAAGCGTTCTCCAACAAATTCCGGGATCGAGTTCTGGGCGATGCAATCCGTGCAGCAGCCTCAAAAGCTGGCGCGCTGCCGGAAGCATCCGACGATCTGATTCTGCGTGCCAAAGGCACATTCCAGCTCAACGACGAAGGCGAGGCCGTAGCAGTTGATGCAAATGGCGATGTTCTGTTCGGTAAAGACGGCAAAACCCCACTAAGCCCGCTTGAGTGGGCGGAGTCTCTTAAGGAGACGGCTCCGCATCTGTTCCCACGCGCAGAAGGCACCGGCGCGGGCGGACACAAACCAAACGGCGTTGGCAGCCTGAAACGTTCCGAAATGAGCGCCAGCGACAAAGCGGACTACATCCGCAAGCATGGCCAGCAGGCCTTCCTCAAACTTCCGAAATAAGGGATTAACCCATGTCTACCACTGTTAATAGTGACCTGATCATTTATGACGATCTGGCGCAGACCGCTTTCCTCGAGCGTCGCCAGGACAACCTGGCAATTTTCAACGCGTCCTCCAACGGCGCGATCCTGCTGGATAACGAACTGATTGAAGGCGACTTCCGCAAGCGTGCCTTCTACAAGGTGGGCGGCTCAATCGAATCGCGTGACGTTAACTCCACCGAAAAGGTGACGGGTAAGAAGATTGGCGCCGGTGAAGCCGTATCCGTCAAAGCGCCGTGGAAATACGGTCCATACGAAACTACTGAAGAAGCGTTCAAACGCCGCGGCCGCTCGGTTGACGAGTTCTCCGAAGTGATCGGCACTGATGTGGCTGACGCGACGCTGGAAGGCTACGTGAAATACGGCCTGAAGGCGCTGACGGCTGCTATTGGCGCCAACGCGGATATGGTGGTCACCGCCGATATCGAAACAGACGGCAAGAAGACCCTGACGCGCGGCCTGCGTAAGTACGGCGATAAGTTCAACCGTGTCGTGCTCTTCGTTATGCACTCCGCCACTTACTTCGACATCGTGGATGAGGCGATTGCCAACAAAATCTATGAAGAAGCGGGTGTGGTGGTTTACGGCGGGCAGCCGGGCACGCTGGGTAAGCCTGTGCTGGTGACCGACACCATGGACGCGGATGCGATTCTCGGGCTGGTGACCGGGGCGGTGACTGTTACTGAGTCTCAGGCTCCGGGGTTCCGTTCCTACGACATCAACGATCAGGAAAACCTGGCGATCGGGTACCGTGCTGAAGGCGTGGTGAATGTCGACCTGCTGGGTTACAGCTGGGATACCTCCAAAGGTGACAACCCGGACCTGACCAAAATCGGCACTGCAGGTAACTGGAAGAAGCACTTCACCAGTAACAAATCTACGGCTGGCGTGCTGATTAAGCTGGGATCCGCAGCGGGGGAGTAACGCTGTCAGCGGATAAAACCTCCGCAACCGCTGACAGCACCGATGCGGTCACCATTTCCCTGAAGTACATGCTAAACGGCGCAGGTGTTTCCGGCAAAACCGTTGCCTGGAATTCAAGCGGCGGCACGCTCAGCACTGCCAGTTCTCAAACCGGCTCTGCTGGTGGGGCGACGGTCAAGCTTACCTCCGATACGGCTGGTACTTTCACGGTCACTGGTACTGTTGATGGTATTGCTAAATCGAGTGAGGAAATCACCTTCACCGCACCTGCTGCAGGCTAACCGATGGGGCGTAAGCCCCATTCAACGGATGCTCAGATGATTAATACTGATATCACCGCCGCTGACGTTAACAGTTACGCCAGCGAAGATGAACTGGCGTCATTTGCCGCGCTGAGAGGGATTGAGCTGCCTGAAAAGCTCGCGCCGTTACTGATTAAGGGGATGGACTATCTGGAAGGGCTAGATTGGGTAGGTTCCAAAGCAGACCCTCGACAGCCACTGGCATGGCCACGCGTGAATGTCGTTCTGGATGGACACGACTTCCCTCCCGACCAGGTGCCGCGGCAGGTTATCACCGCACAATGTATGCTGGCTATCGAGGCAATTGATGGCGATTTGCTTTCAAGCGTTCGTGAGGCCGCGGTTAAAACCGAACGTGTCGAAGGCGCCGTAACCATGACCTATGCGGTTGCCGATGGTGAGGTGTTCACACCATCCTACCCGGCGGTAATGGCTATTCTCGGCGACTTGGCTGGTGGGCGTGGATATGCAATCAATGCTTTCGCGGAGCGCGCGTAATGGCCATCAACTATCAGCGAATGCAGGCGACAACGACTCGTATACTCAAGCAGAACGGCATTGCATACAACGTCACGCGTAAGGGCACGTTAATCGTCATCGGTGGTGTGGAGCATCGTTGCGATGATATCCAGTTCACCGCCACAGGAGTGAAGACGGATTACGCGCCAGCCGAAATTGATGGAACCGTCATTGAAAACGGCGATATTCGGATTGTCTTCACCGCTGAGAAGGAAATTAAAACCGGCGATCTGATCGTCGTGGACGGCGTAAGCCACCGCGTAGTTAAACCTAACCCCGTGAAACCGGGTGCGGTAGTGCTCTGCTACAAATCTCAGTTGAGGACATAGCATGAGCGATAATAAGGCGTTTACGGCTGCCATCAACGCGTTCGTGGACAAAGCCAAAGCGAATCAGGAAGCGGTCGTACGTGCTGTCGGCATTCGGATTCTTAATCAACTGGTGATGATGTCACCTGTCGGCAACCCCGAGCTCTGGGGCATCAACCAGACGGCAGCTTCTTACAATCAGGCGGTATACGACCATAACGAAGCGCAAAAATCGGACCCTGCAAACCTGACTAAAACCGGACGACTTAAGAAGAAGGCTCGACTGGTGGATGGGATGGATATCAAAGCGCCGCCCGGATATACGGGTGGACGGTTTCGGGGCAACTGGCAGGTGTCTTTTGATGCACCGACCACAGATGAAACGGGCCGTGTCGATAAAACCGGAAATCTGACAAAAGCCGCCGGCAATTACACACTGTCGCTGTTCAAAGTCGGGATGAAGGATATTTATTTCTGCAACAACGTCCCTTACGCGTATCGACTGGAGATGGGGCACTCTTCCCAGGCTCCGGGAGGGATGGTACGCATTACTGCTGCTGAGTTTCAGCGATTTTTTGAGGAAGCAGTAAGGGAGGTGACTAAATGATTCCCGATATCGCGGCGGCGCTGGCCGCCAGGCTCGGCGAGTGGGCTGATGCTGAAGGTATCCCGGTTGCCTGGGAAAACGTGCCTTTTACACCTCCGTCTGATGGGCTCTTTCTTGCAGTCCATGACATGCCCGCCACGCCGCGTACGCTGGACCTTGGATTGCGCTGCCGCATTTATTCAGGTGTTTACCAGATTAACGTTGTTGCCCCAGCCGGCACAGGCCGTACCGATGTCGTGGCTCTGGCTGACCGCGTGGCTGAATTGTTCCCCGAGGGGCAGGAGATTGAAGGCAGGGGTTTTACATGCTGGATAGATCAAACGCCTGGTGTTTTCCGCGGGATCACTACATCTGTCTCTTATACCGTTCCCGTTAGTCTCAATTATCGAGCTGATATCTCCAGCTAATCCTTGCAAGCTTCTAAACCTGACCGGCTCTTTGCCGGTTTTCCCGTTTCTAAAGGAGTAACCAATATGGGCTTTGCATTGCCTAACGGCGCTCACGTCTATCTGGCATCGGGTTATGGCCCAGCCATTACTTTCACCGGGGCGACGAACGCCGAAAATATGGTGATCACCGTGAGTGAAGCGGACGCACTCAAGGTGGGTGATATTGTTCATGTGAACTGCAACTGGTCCGGTGTTGATAACGTCATTGCAAAAATTGATGCGATTGCCGAAAGCGCCGTAACTCTTCGCAATATCAATACCACCAACAAAAACAAATATGCCGCTGGTGGCGGTACCGGCTCGATCCGCAAGGTGCTTGAATGGACCGAGCTGCCACAAATCACTGAGGTATCGAAATCTGGTGGTGATCAGAACACCACGCAGATTCAGTTCCTCAGCGATGATCGCCAACGTAACCTGAATACCTATAAATCCGCTGTCTCTCAGACTTACTCGATTGCTCACGACTCAACTCTCCCGGTATATCCGTTGCTGCGCCAACTGGACGAAGACGAAGAGACGGTTGCGGCTTACATGTACGTGCCGAAGGCGAAGGAGAACCGTTACTGGGCGGCCACGGCGTCCTTTGACGATACGCCAACTACTGCGGTTAACGAGGTAGAGACAGTAAGTGTGGTGCTGAACCTGCAGTCACCGGCGATGACGTTCTACAAGGTGACTGACGCTGCCGCCTAGTCGTAAGAACTTTCACTATTCCATGCCTCCCATTGTGGAGGCTTTTTTCCGTTAAGAGGTATCGATGGCGACCAAATTCACTCTTCAGCCCAAACCAACATTTAAGGCCAATGTCTCGATCCCCCGAGCCGGCGATGAGGATGGCGTGCTGACGTTCACATTCAATCACAAGCCACTCAAAGAACTGGCTGACCTGGAAAAACTCGAAGGCAAAACCGCCACTGATTTTCTGATGGAAATCATTTCAGGCTGGGCACTTCCCGATGCATTCAACGCGGAAAACCTGTCGGTGCTGCTGGAAAACTATCCGGCGGCAATGAAGGCAATCCCGGAAACCTACTACCGCGAGCTGATGGGGCAGCGCGAAAAAAACTGATAGCGGTTGCCTCTGCGTTCTATACGCCTGAACCCACAGCGGCAGACCTGGCGCCTTACGGGCTTACGCCGGATGACTATGACGATCAATACATCGACGTCTTGCCAGATGTATGGCCTTCATTCCTGGTGTTTCAGGCTGTCAGTACGCAATGGAGAACGGGAATGGGCGGCGTGTCCGGGCTCGACTATAACGTTTTGCCCTGGGTGATGCGTCTGCACAACGTTGACGACGAGGCAACCGCGTTGTCGGACATCCGGGTAATGGAGAACGCAGCTTTGTGCGTTATCCATAAACGATCAGAGTAGGGTATTTGTCAATTTAAGCGAACCTACTGCTCGCTCAATCTAGAATCATTTGAGCAAGTCACAATTAGCGTTCTTGTATCGTTGCTTCGCTTCTTCTGACCATTTTTCCTTGAGTGTTTGGTAAGGAAGGGAGGAAGACTTATCCAAAGGGATGGAGTCTTTAATTGACTGCCTTATATCTGAAACAGTACCCGAGAAAATAACTCCAGCATAGAAGTCATTATCAAAATCTATACCTGAGCGTGAATATAATCCTTCCTTGAGGTGTTTTTTCCCATCAGGATCAGAAAGTACTTTTTTCATTGATAAAACATAACGTTCTGCATGCTTTTTGGTTGCAGGTCCATCAGCTTTATGTGTGTTCTCATAAATTATGGTCAGATATGCCAGACAATCTGCAGATGCCATTGCTTCACGCATATTTGACTCCAGATTTACTGAAGCGAAAGATACAGAAGGTACAAGTGCACACAAGGCTAGAGCTTTTTTAATCACTTTCACTCCTAATTTTGGGGCCGCTGGTGCTTTAATAATTAGTTAATTTCTTTTCAAATTCAATGCATCATTAGATTATTAGCTATGCACGGAGATGGTTATGTCCGATATCGCCACGATTTCCCTGCGTGTAAATACCAGTGAGCTGGAGCGTGGTAACCAGGCATTGGATCGCTTTCAGGAGACCGCGTCCGCCGCGGCAGGTAAAGCGGATGACCTGAATAGTACGTTCCGCACCGGTATCGATAACCAGAAGAAAAACAGCGAAAGCCTCAAGCAACAGCGGCAGGAACTGCAGAACCTACTGAATAAAATCAGCCCCGTAAACAAGGCGCTGGATGAACTGGACACGATCCAGGAGAGCCTGGCGAAGTTTCGCGGTAAAGGGCTTGTAGGGGATGAAGACTTTACTCGCTACAACAGCGTGCTTGAGACGACCCGAGCTAAACTGGCGCAGGTCATGGAGTCTGAGACCGCAGAGGGGCGGGCTCGCATTGAACAGGCACAGGCAGCACAGCGTGCAGCTGCGGCGGGCAAAACCTTTATCGATTCGCTGGAAGAGCAGGTCACAGCAATCGGAAAAACGCGCTCAGAACTGTTAGAGCTAAAAGCTGCCCAACTTGGCGTGTCCGATCGTGCTGCACCGATGATCGCCCGACTGAAAGAGCAGGAAGAAGCATGGAAGTCTGGGGCCATCAGCGCGGGCCAATATCGCAACGCGATGCGTTATCTACCAATGCAAATGACCGACATCGTAACTTCATTGGCGTCCGGTATGCCGGTTTATATGGTAGCCATTCAGCAGGGCGGCCAGCTGCGCGATTCGTTTGGCGGTGTAGGCAATGCTCTGAAAGCGATGTTGTCGATGGTGACTCCTGCCCGAGTGGCCATTGGTGGCCTGGCTGGCGCTGTACTGATTGCGGCCAAAGCGGGAGCGGACTATTTCACCGCCTACGACGAAATCAACAAGGCTATTATCAGAACTGGCAACATTGCCGGCACGTCAGCGCTCCAGATCATGGCTTCCTCCCAGTCTATTGCTGCCTCTACTGGCGCTACTGTAGGAACCGTTCAGAGTCTGATGACTGAACTGATTAGCATGGGTTCGCTCACACAGAAGCAGCTCGAAAAAGCGGCGGGCTCTACGGCACTTGCAGTTCAAACCGGTATTGTTTCAGCGCAGGACATCACCAAGGCATATCAGGATGTTGAAAAGGATCCGGTTAAAGCCCTTCAGAGTCTAAACGAACAATACAACTTCCTGACTGTTTCGCAGCTTAAGCACATTGATGAGCTGGTGAAGCAGAAGGACCAGACTGCTGCAGTTACACAGGCCATGGATTTGTTTGGCGACACAATGGCTGAGCGCGGAGAGCAGGCTTATGACTCGCTGACACCGTTTGGTCGCCTGTGGCTGGATATCAAAGGCTGGGCGTCTGAGGCCATGCAGAGTATCGGTCAGTGGGTAGCTGAGCTGGCATCAAACACTCTGAAGGAATTCAACGCAATTTATTACAGCGTTGCGATCGTTTTCCAGAAGCTGAACCAGATCATTTCATCCTCTATCGCTGCCGCGATTAACCTCGTTCCCGACTGGGCGAAAACAGATACTTTGCAGGGATGGCAGGACTACAACGAACAAATGGCCGGCGCTTATGGCGACAGCGTCTCTCAGCTGAAAAAAGACTGGGATGCCGCTGATATCAGTTCAGGTAAATACCTCGATACGACCAGAAAGATAAGTACCGCAACCACCCAGAAGGATCGGGAAGAAGTCGCTTCTTTTGGTAAAAAGACGCAAACCGGAAAGCAGGGCACTTTATCGGCTGGCGATCGCAGCACGGATGCTGCCCAGGCCGAGTTGCTGGCGCTTCAGTCTCAGTTACGCGCGCTGCAGCAGCATAAAGGGCTGAACGACACTATCAGCCAGCAGCGCAAAGATCTGTGGACGACTGAAGCGAAATTTCAGGTGCTGGAGGAGGCCTCCCGATCTCGCTCTCTGACAAAGCAGGATCAATCCCTGCTGGCGAGTAAAGACCAGGTGCTTCAGTTGGCACGGCAGAAAGCCCTGTTAGGTGATCAGATTACCGCACAGGAACAGCTGAACAAGCGAATGGATACCTCGCAGAAATACGTCACACAGATGGCAGAGAAGCAGGCTGCATTAGTGAACGGTGCCGGGATGAGTGACCGTCAGGCTCAACGTGAGCTGGCAAAGAGCCAGCTTTCCTCTGGCTGGTTCAACTCCGGCGGCACGCTTGACGACGAGGGCTATCAGAAGCAGCTTAAGGCGGCGAATGATTACTATGATGCAGAGGACAGGTTGCGTGGCGACTGGTTGACCGGCGTGAAAAAGGGTTGGGCTGAATTTGAGGACAGCGCTACTAATGTTTACTCGCAGGTGCAGACGATTACCAGCAATGCGTTCACCGGGATGGCCAGCACGCTCACCGACTTTTTTACTACAGGTAAATCTAACTTCTCAGACTTCCTTTCTACTTTCCTCAAGGGCATCGCCCAGATGCTGACGCAACTGGCTTTGGTTAATGGAATGAAGTCAGCGTTTGGTGGAACGGGTATCGGTGCGTTCTTGGGTTTCTCTGGTGGTGGTCTGGTGCCGGGATTCGATAGCGGCGGTTACACCGGTGATGGCGGTAAATACCAACCGAAAGGCGTAGTTCATGGTGGTGAGTTTGTATTTACGAAGGAAGCGACCAGTGCACTTGGTGTTGGCAATCTCTATGCGCTTATGCGTAGAGCTCAGGGGTATGCAAACGGCGGCTACGTCGGAAACGCACCGATGTTCGGGTTACAGGGAGGTAGTTCCGCTATAAATGTTAATGTCGGTGGTGTTGTGATTCAGGGACGTGAGCAACCAACGACAAGGTCGGCTCCAGCAAATAATGTGGATATCATCAAACAGCTCAAGCCGGCAATAGTTAACGTAATATCTGAGCAGGCGCAGCGGCCGGGGACGCCTTTATGGAATGCAATAAAAGGAACGCGATGAAGCTTAGTCAGTCCTTCGAAATACCGTTCCATGGCTCTAACGATTAGCACGACAAACAGCCTACTCAGGTGGGCTGTTTGTCGGTGATCAGTTGTAATAACTTACAATGCTCGTCAATTGCATCCCATATCATATCCTGCTGATCTCCATCCCACTCTTCAACCATCGCTAGTTCAGAGCGGAACTGTTTGAGCCTGATGTTAATGGCGGCTATTTCATTGCGGCCACATTTCTTAGCCATTTTAATCAATGATGCTTCAGGTGTCTTTTCATAGGGAGACAGCCCGGCCCGCGCTTTAATATATAGTGTCGTCAGTCTGTTCATAGGACTTCAATCGCGAATATTGGGTTGCTCTAACCTAAATTTATAGTGGGGTATTTTTAACTGCCTGAGACAGGTATCTTTCCATAACCCGCATTATGCTAGATATGTGAAGGGGTGACCGCTTCGACTTTTTTTGAGTTTCTTTATCAAATCACAAAAACGCACGGTTCGTCGACAACATTTCAAAAGATTAATATTAAACGAATCCCACTACTGTTCTTTGTGATAACTAACCCTTCAATCGTAGGTATTTAGCATTCTTTCTATGCGATAATAGTGTTAATGCAATGAATGGATGAAGGGCGATGGGATTTTCATATTGGTTTACCGTATGTGCTTGTTTTTTGATTGGTCCTATAACATTGGTTCAGTCTTTCGGCTACCTGCGCAAGGGAATCTATACCAAAACATTCAAGGGAACGAGTCGAAAGGAGTACATTCATAAGGATGCCAGGCCCTTTGAATACTGGTTCAGCATTATCTTTGAGTTTGGAGCGAGCTTCTTGCTAATTGGCGTAGGATTCTGGCTCTTAAGGGATATCCCCGCTGTCAACGAATGGTATGCTGAAATCCGCGCGATGTTACCTTATTGATTTTATGGCCAGACAGCACTTCAACGTTACTCCATTTAAGAACACATCATTTTTGTTAAGCAATTGACCCGCTTCGGCGGGTTTTTTTATACCCGGAGGAAAGTTGGCGATTGAAACATTTATCTGGCGAACCCAGATTCAGGCGGGCATGGAAGGGGAGTTTACTTACGTAACGCGCTCTGCTTCCTTTGGAGACGGCTTTGAACAGATCGCCGGTGAAGGCATCAATCCTGAAAAACAGTCATGGCCGATGACCTTAACGGGAAAAAAGGCAGAGATGCTCGATGTGCTGAGTTTTTGCCGCAAGCACATCACAAAATCCTTTATCTGGACGTCTCCTGTTGGCGAAACCGGTTTATACCGGATTGAAGCTGATTCCATTAAAGCCCAGCCGCTATCCAGCAAAGTGATAACCATAAAAGCAACCTTCAAACAGGCATACGCCCCATGATTACTGAAGATTATCAACGCCTCGAACCGGGTGAAAAAATACGTCTTCTTGAGGTAGACGGTTCTGCGTTTGGTCTGGACGATGTTCTGCGCTTTCACGCTTATAACCTCCCGCATACTGAAGAAGAGATTGCGGCTGCTGGTGGCGACGGATCAAAGTTAAAGGCGAAGAGTATCTGGTGGCAGGGCGAAGAGTTTGGTGCCTGGCCATATAAGCTAGAGGGACTGGAAGCTTCAACCGATGGCAGTAGCGCCCAGCCGACTCTCACCGTTGCCAACATTGACAGCTCTATCACTGCGCTCTGTCTGGCCTATGACGATATGCTGCAGGCCAAAGTTACGATTCATGACACTTTTGCGCATTACCTGGATGCGCGCAATTTCCCGGATGGAAATCCCACAGCAGATCCCTTGCAGGTGAGGAAGCGGGTTTTCTATATCGACGGTAAAAATAGCGAGCTTCCCGGTGAAAGTATCGAGTTTGTTCTTACCAGCCCGATGGATCTACAGGGATTGATGATCCCGACCAGACAGCTGCATTCCCTTTGCACATGGTGCATCCGGAATAGGTACCGCACCGGTGATGGGTGCGATTATGCTGGCACACTTTACTTCGACAAAAACAACAATCCGGTTAGCGATCCCTCATTGGATGAATGCAACGGCACGCTCACCGCCTGCAAGCTTCGGTTTGGTGAACACAATGAACTTCCTTTCGGTGGTTTTCCTGGGACATCTTTGATCAGGAGTTAACATGCGTCAGAAAACAATTCAGGCCATCCTGGCGCATGCAGCGAAAGAATATCCCCGCGAATGCTGTGGTGTGATAGCGCAGAAAAGCCGGGTGGAACGCTATTTCCCATGCAGTAATCTGGCTGCCGAACCAACGGAACAGTTTCACCTTGCGCCAGAGGATTACGCTGCTGCTGAGGATTGGGGCACGATAACGGGAATCGTACATAGCCACCCCGACGCGACGACCCAACCAAGCGAACTGGACAAGGCTCAATGCGATGCAACGTTGCTGCCCTGGCATATTGTCAGTTGGCCTGAAGGAGACTTTCGTACCATAACTCCTCGGGGGGAATTGCCGTTGGTCGGGCGCCCGTTTGTGCTCGGACACTACGACTGTTGGGGGCTGGTGATGAGCTATTTCCGGCAGGAGCATGATGTCGAACTTCAGGATTACCGTGTTGATTATCCGTGGTGGGAGGGCTCCTATCCGGATAATTTCTATCAGGATTGCTGGTATGAATGTGGGTTCCGAGAATTCAGTGGATCACCAATGCCGGGCGATTTGATCATCATGCAGGTGGAATCGAATAAGTGGAACCATTCAGGGATCTTGCTGGAGGGGAACATGCTTCTCCATCATCTTTATGGTCACCTCAGTCAACGTGTGCCATATGGAGGTTACTGGATGGAGAGAACCATGAAAATTGTCAGGCATAAAAGCCTAATCATGCAGGAGGGATAATGTGCGAATCCGTCCGTACTGTTCGCCTATATGGTGTTTTGGGTACTACGTTTGGCCGCGAATTCCAACTTTCTGTAACATCACCAAAAGAAGCCATCCGTGCATTGTGCGTTATCGTGCCAGGCTTCGAGCGGTTTTTGAATACCAGCAAGCAGCGCGGCCTAACCTACGCTGTTTTCAGCGGTAAGCGTAACCTGAACGATGATGAGCTCTCTATGGATCAGAGTTCAGCTGACATCCGTATTGCGCCGGTTATCCTCGGGAGTAAACGTGGTGGAGTATTCCAGACTATCTTAGGCGTGGCTTTGGTCGCTGTTGGTGCTGTGGCGTCATACTTTGGCGGTGGTGCAGTTGGCGTTCCTCTAATGCAATTTGGCGCAGCGATGGCCCTTGGTGGTGTCGTACAAATGCTCTCTCCGCAGACAACGGGACTTGCCAGCAAGCAATCGGCAGACAATAAGGCCAGTTATGCCTTTGGTGGAGTAACAAATACGACAGCTCAGGGCAATCCGGTGCCGCTCTTGTACGGACGGCGCCGTATAGGTGGCGCGATCATCTCCGCCGGTATCTATGTTGAAGATCAGCAGTAAGCATGCTGTAATGGGCTTACTTAACTTGGGGTAACTTGAGCTTAGATTCAAAAATGAAAAAAATATCTACTCTTTTCCTTTGTACTTCCTTATTTTCAGGCATGGCTTTAGCTGATAACCATTACATACCTCTCCTCTATAATTTATCTACTATGTTTGATTTCAATCCAGTTAAAGGAGCTGTCAAATCATTAGATACTGATGTTGAAGAAAATGGTAAGGTCACTTATAAAATCTCCATCAGACTAGCTAAGAATGGTTGTGTCGAAAGCTTAGATCTTGATAACGTTTCGTCTGGTCATGAAACAAATCTAAAAAATAGTAATGGAAGTCTTGTTGGCCAAAGAGATGGTAAGCCTTTCTCTATACAGCTCGATGAAAAATGTAATATTTTGACTCAAAATGAAAATGGTGACGAGTTGCGATATAGTCTTTACTCGAATGGCTTAATTAAAGACACCTATTATTTGGGTAAGAAAATATCTGAGCATTTTTATGATGATAATTCTAATTTGATACGTTCTGAGTTTTATGGTTCTGGTAAGGTCCTCTCTAAAAACGAAATATCTTATGTTGATAAAGACAGGAAGCCTCTTGATTATAAAATTATAAACACATCAGTTTACTCGGAAGGTTATACAGCAACGAATACTTGTCATTATAGCGAAAAGCTTGTTCCTGAAATATGTAAAGTAACAATGCAGAGCGCAGGGAATCCTGTGCCGAAGCCAGTACTAATGACAGCGAATACGAAAGTTGAATTCTATTAGATTAAACACATTTCAATAAGCCACCTCCGGGTGGCTTTTTTTATGGGCGCAATATGGCTATAGCAACCGCTGTTAAAGGCCGCAAGGGCGGCAGTTCAAGCTCAAGAACTCCTACAGAACAGCCAGACGATCTGCAGTCAGTAGCCAAGGCAAAAATCCTTCTCGCGCTGGGAGAGGGGGAGTTTGCTGGTGGACTTACTGCGCGCGATATTTATCTCGATGGCACCGCACTTGAGAACGCAGATGGTTCGCAGAACTTCAGCGGTGTGGCGTGGGAGTTTCGTTCTGGAACTCAGGCGCAAAAATATATTCAAGGGATCCCGGGTACCGAAAATGAAATTAATTTAGGTTCCGAAGTTTCCAGCTCTACAGCGTGGACGCGCACGTTCACCAATACGCAGCTTTCAGCTGTTCGCCTGCGTCTAAAATGGCCTTCTCTCTTCAAACAGGAGGATGATGGCGATCTGGTTGGCTATTCGGTCAACTACGCAATTGACCTGCAGACAGATGGCGGCACCTGGCAGACGGTGCTAAATACCAGCGTGACCGGGAAAACCACCTCTGGTTATGAACGCAGCCACCGTATTGATTTACCTCAGGCGGGCAGCACCTGGACCATCAGGCTGCGCAAAATTACAGCCGATGCCAATAGCGCGAAGATAGGCGACACGATGACGCTGCAAAGCTTCACAGAAGTAATCGACGCCAAACTGCGATATCCGAACACTGCGCTATTGTACATCGAATTTGATTCGAGCCAGTTCAATGGCTCAATACCGCAAATATCCTGCGAGCCTCGCGGGCGTGTTATTCGTGTGCCCGATAACTATGAACCCGAGACACGAACGTACAGCGGCACCTGGACGGGCGCATTTAAGTGGGCATGGACGGATAACCCTGCGTGGATATTTTACGATCTGGTGGTCACTGACCGGTTCGGCCTTGGTAATCGGCTAACGGCAGCTAATATCGACAAATGGACGCTTTATCAGGTCGCTCAATATTGTGATCAATCGGTACCGGATGGTAAGGGCGGCAGCGGAACTGAACCTCGTTACACCTGCAACGTATACATTCAGGATCGAAATGACGCTTACACCGTCCTGCGAGATTTTGCCGCCATTTTTCGAGGCATGACCTACTGGGGAGACGACCAGATTGTTGCCCTTGCAGACATGCCCAGAGATGTCGATTTTAGCTACACGCACGCTAACGTAGTCGACGGCAAATTCGTATATTCCAGCAGTACAACCAAAAGTCGCTACACGAACGCTCTTGTTTCCTGGTCTGATCCGGCAAATGGCTATGCTGATGCAATCGAGCCAGTCTTCGAACAGGTGCTGGTGGCGCGCTATGGTTTCAACCAGCTTGAGATCACCGCCATCGGTTGCACCCGGCAGTCTGAGGCTAACAGAAAAGGGCGCTGGGGGATCCTGACCAACAATAAAGACAGGGTTGTCACCTTTGACGTTGGTCTGGACGGCAATATCCCTCAGCCTGGCTACATAATTGCTGTCGCTGACCGAAATCTCTCTGGCCGAGATTTAGGCGGTCGATTATCTGCGGTTAATGGTCGTGTACTCAAACTTGACCGGGTACCAAGTGCTAAGGTCGGCGACAGGATAATGGTAAACCTGCCGTCGGGTATTACCCAATCCCGGACGATTCAGTCCCTGACAGGTGGAATGGTTACCGTGACAACCGCCTTTAGCGAGCTTCCACAGGCCGAGGCTGTATGGGTTATTGAATCTGATGAACTCTATGCGCAGCAGTACAGGGTAATTAGTGTCACCGATAACAATGACGGGACATATACCATCACGGGGGCAAATCACGATCCGGATAAATATGCCCGTATCGATACAGGTGCCGTTATAGATCAGCGGCCGGTAAGTGTCATCCCTCCAGGTAATCAGTCGCCGCCAGTCAACATCATGATCAGCTCGTTTTCTGTGGTGCAGCAAAATATCAGCGTCGAAACGATGCGAGTGAGCTGGGACCAGGCGCAGAACGCTATCGCCTATGAAGCGCAATGGCGCCGCAACGACGGGAACTGGGTAAACGTGCCGCGCAGCTCCACCTCGTCATTCGACGTCCCCGGGATTTATGCCGGGCGCTACCTGGTGCGCGTGCGTGCAATCAATGCCGCTGAAATTTCTTCCGGGTGGGGATATTCAAAAGAGAAGATGTTGACCGGCAAAGTGGGCAATCCGCCCAAGCCAGTGGGCTTTATGGCTACGGCCATCAACTGGGGTATTCGTCTGAACTGGGGTTTCCCGGCAAACACCGGCGATACGCTAAAAACGG
>NZ_KV787815.1:0-2608 GCF_001807145.1 Enterobacter sp. HMSC16D10 | reverse complement strand
CCATAATGAAGGCAAACTGACGGCGGAGGATATTCACGGAGCAGCGTCAAAGGCGGGACTGACCACCCCAGCTCCTGGCGACCATACCGCATCCCTGGAGAAAAACAGTAACCTGGCTGAGGCGCTGGGACTCACCGGAACGCCGGGGATCATCGTCATGCCCGTTAGCGGAGCGACTCCTGACACCATCACGGTTTTCCCGGAAGCCGTAACCGCTGAAAGACTCCAGGCAGCAATCCTGAAAGCCACGGCCAGATAGAGGATTTCAATTTCCTGTTTGCTGTGCCAGCCACATATGCAACCAACTTTTTTTAGCATATAGTTAAGTTCAGTAGTAAAATGCAGCGCCTCGTCGAGAGATGATGATTATGGAGTCCGTCGTCGTGAAATTTAAAATCCAGCACTTGCAGGCCGCAGTGGCACTGGTTCTTGCCAGTTTCCAGCCGCAACCCAAAGCGGTTGCGTGTCAGCCTACGATTGTTGAACGGGTTTACGAAATGGGCTCCAGAGTCAACAAAACCGATATCAGCGAGCTCACTGTTGCTCTCAATGACGTAGCTGAAGAATTACGCTCAAGTCGCATTGAGCTGGCCCGGTATGCAGACAGCGATTTCTCCGGCGCTATCAAAGTCGCCAGCGACATCAGAAATCATACTATCCATGTCGCAGGTATCGCAGAGTCCTTTGTTCTGATGTTGCCGGAAAAAAACATCATTCAGTCGTATGACAGGAATTCTGTTGAGTTTGCGTTCTTTAAGGCCATTAAGATGGTCAGTCTTGCGACCAAAAACTACCTTAGTCTGATTGATCAAATCACGCGAACGACAGAAGTGCGTGACTCTGGAATCAACCTCTCGGCCATGAATCACCTGCTGGATTCAGGCGACAGGGCTGCGGCCAAATGGCGTTAACGGCTGAGTACAGTCATGTCACGTGGGATTCGTTTTTCCAGCCCACGTTTGCCGTTTACCCTGAGCTGGAGAGTCAGCTACAGGCAGAGTTCATCACGTATAAATCAACTGGCGCACCGTCGAATCTCCTTGGAAGGGACGCCCCCTTTGATTTCCCGCCATTCGCTGTCGATGCTAACGTCCAGCATATTCACGTTAATCTGCATTTCCAGCTCACCTGGAGTGCCAGACAAGAGAATTACAACCGTACCTCAGATCATTATCTCATTTACACAGAACACATGTGGGATAGCGGCCGCTTTCTGCTGATGGGGCTGATAAAACCGGCTCATGAACGTATGCCAGCGAGAGATACCCGGTTACTCAGCTACTTTTCTGAAGTTGCAGAAGATTTTCACGCTTCATAACCCTCAAAATCACATATGGTACCCGGCGAAAGAACGAAAAGGACCGGCCATCCCGCATATCCAAACCACCCCGGTTCAGAAGGGGAAGCAGGATAACCGGCAGACCTACTTTAACGGAAGTTCCACTGTTGAACCATTCGAGAAAATCGCGCAGCCTGCGAGCATCTTTGCACACTATCTTGTTAACTTATCATCTTGGTATGTTATTAAGTTCATATCAGATCCAGACGGTCACGAGCCGTGCGCAGGCGCGCTTCGCCGCGGCGATCGTACTGCTGGGTGGTGGTGACGCTGGCATGCCCCATGGCATCCTTTACAGTGATTAAGTCCTCGCCGTTATCCAGCATGGAGGTCGCAAAGGTTCGCCTTAAATCGTGCGGTGCGCATTTTGCAATCCCAGCCAGGCGCTGGCGCACCTGCAGGACATGGTACACCGTCTGGTCGGTAAGCCGGTCGTTCGTCAGGGTGTCAAAGCGGCGGATACGGGTGAACAGCGGCCCGTCTTTTTCTCCCCGCACGTCATCGATCCACTTTCTGAGCCGCTGCCAGGTGCCCGCCGGCATATAGGCCAGCCTTTCCTTGTTCCCCTTACCCAGTACCCTGAGCGCCCGCTCATCTGTGACAATGTCACACAAATCGAGCCCCACGGCCTCCGAGCGTCGCAGGCCGCAGCCGAGAATGACACCCAGCATCGCCGCATCGCGCACCCCAATGCTGGAGTCATCGGCCTCGCAAGCACCGAACAGCGCCCGGATCTCCTCCGGCGGCAGGGCCCGGCCGCGCGGAAGACGGCTGCCGCGCAGGTTACGGACCGCCCGGATGTGCTGGAAGCTCTCCACGTCCATCAGCCTGAGCATCCAGGCTTCCTTCGCCACGCCCTTGAGTGCCGAAAGATAGGTGTTGACGGTGGCGGTGGCCCGGCCGGTGTCGCGCAGCAGTTCGGTCACGGCCATCACGTGATGGCGCCGCAGGCTGCCCCAGCTGCAGGACTCCAGGGAGGCAGCTCCGAGCATAACGGCGACGATGTTCAGGAACGAGGCCATGGTCTGCCGGCTGCGGTGGGAATTGAGTGAAAGCAGGTAGGCCCGGGCCGGGCTGACCGGGGCATTCTCACCTGACAGCGCCGGCAGGAATTCCTCACTGGCTGCGGGCAGACTCAGCTCCGGTTCGTCATCGGGAATCAGGATCATGTCGGGCTCCGTCCGGCGCGCTGCGTAAAAAATCGGGGGCAAACTTACTGTCAGAGCGTACCGCAGAAAGTCTACTTTTTCAAAGATACATTTTAATAAG
>NZ_KV787814.1:0-703 GCF_001807145.1 Enterobacter sp. HMSC16D10 | reverse complement strand
GCGTACGTTCTCGTCCGGTTGGCCTTCAACCCCCACCGATAAATAACCGTCAATACGGCGCTCACTTAACGCTTACCTGATTTTATGGCGTGCCGATTACGGATTTTGTTGCTAACCTGCTTTGGCTTTTAACCTCAAACACAGCTCTTATTTGAAAAAGGAATATTATGATGGATTTTGTATATGCCCATAACACTGCAATTGGCTTTTTGCTGTTGTTTGTCAGCTTAGTCTCGCTAGTCACTGTTGTTGCTGGGGAGCATGAAACTAAGCCTGCCATCGGTCTATATTGCGCTTTTTTCGTCTTTTTAGTGGCTGGCATTCTTCTGGTTGGGCGTTAAGCTCGACATTAGCATCATAGCCTGATCGTTATGGTTGATTGACGTGGCGGGGATGTGCAGCGTATCTTCTTTCCCTAAACGAAAAAACCCGCGTTCTCAGGCGCGGGCTTTGACGGGCTAACCAGTTTTCTCAGGACTGATTAGCCAGGTAGCGTGTTCTAGGGGAACAACGTCACCAAATCAGTGATCTCAGTGTAGCCGCAGTTAGGCGCATACTTCAAGACCTCTCGACCTATTCCCCTGCATGAACACGCTACCGCATAGGCTGTTGCCTTTTAGCGGCGCTTTGCCGTGTCTGACGAACTGGAAGCATGAGTTTGTCATAGTCGGGGTTTGAAGCCCAATGGAGCGGAAATGTACGC
>NZ_KV787813.1:0-3990 GCF_001807145.1 Enterobacter sp. HMSC16D10 | reverse complement strand
CTTATTAAAATGTATCTTTGAAAAAGTAGAGTTTTTGGAATAGGATAGGTGGTGCTGAATGCCCACTTTTTACAAGGAGCGCGACCAGTGATTTTTGATGTAAGAGCGACCTTTGAAGTGGCACTCCAGACGGACACCCACCTGGTACTTATCGATCTGGATCAGGGAGCATCAGTTACGAACGATGCTGATGCAGTGATCGCCTGGTTGGCCGCAAACCTCGAAGGTGGAATTGGAAAACGTAAGGTGTACTACCGGGACACCGATGGACGCTTTGATGAGCTCAAGGTTAATGCCGGTGCTTTTGCCGGATTTGCACCTTGTAGCGAAGGCCAGCAGACCACCTTGGCTGGGATGCTCGGCCAGTAACTTTGTGTGGAGAACTCGATGTTAAACAAAAACAAATTTGAGAAAGTTTTAAAGAGAATCCTCGATAAGAACTTTGAGCGCTGCTCTATTTGCAGGAAACCATTCCCTGGACCGTGCCATACTTTTGCTGGTTTGGATTCGGACAATAAAGTTCAGAACGTAGGTTCTTGCTGTCGGACCAGTATTGTGGACTTGCGGCATGGAGGTGTGTATACGACCGCTCCTGTAGATACTCAAGAGGGGCAAAGTCAGGCGCGTGAGCTACTCGCAACACATCCTTGTAAGGGGATGATGGGACATGCTTAGCAAAAAAGTCTTTTTCATTAGTCAAGCGGAGGCCGAAAGACTGGAGCCGGTTCCCGGTGCGGCCATGATCTCCATAACTGACCCAGACAAGTCCCCTGCCGCTCTCGGACAGTGGGGGCAGTTGTACCGCGATAGCTTCTATGACGGCGGCTATTCTGAGAACACCATCCACACGATGAAGGCAGCGTTCCGGATGAATTACGCCTCTTACATTGACTCATCCCAGGCTGAAAAGCTGTCCACCTTCCTGGATGGATTGGTTGGTAGCGGTATCGATCAGATCTTCGTTCATTGCTATTACGGAGAATCCAGAAGTGGCGCGGTAGCGCTGTACCTCCAGAACAAACATGGATTCACTCCGAATAAGCCGATCACCAAGCCCAACCGAACAGTTTACGAATTGCTGTGCAATCCAACCAAGTTTGAACCACTGATGCAAAGCTACGAAACGCAACATATGGAGGAGGAACTACCTCTTCACCTCAAAATATGGGATTTTCTTCTCGTTGCGGTCGGGCTTAGGAGGTAACTTTGCACGACACAAACAATGACAAGGAAGAGCTAGTTTCACATGCGAAAGTAAATGTTCCGGCAGAACAAAGCATTCGCGGTGAACTGTTGCCGTCATCGAGCTCGCTCCGGAACATCCAGGACAACCCCGCCGTCGCCTATCTGGTGAGCCTCGGGTCAAAGCGAAGCAGGCAGACCATGAGCTCATTCCTCAACATTGTCGCCAAGATGATCGGGTTTCAGAACCTTCGTGACTGTGCATGGAGCTCAATGAGGCGGCACCACATATTGGCGGTGCTGGAAATGCTGGGGGATGCAGGGAAGGCTCCGGCAACGATCAACACCTACCTGTCAGCGCTCAAAGGGGTGGCTCTTGAAGCCTGGACGATGAAGCAAATTGATACGGATAGCTTCCAGCACATTAAGCAAGTCCGTTCAGTACGTGGATCTCGACTTCCTAAAGGGCGGGCACTTGAACGCCATGAGATTCGCAGCCTCTTTTTCACATGTGAAAGTGATTCAAGCGCCAAAGGGCTTCGGGATGCGGCCATTCTCGGGGTGCTCCTCGGGTGTGGCTTGCGCCGCTCGGAAATCGTTGCGCTGGACATGGGAAGCATGATCTACAAGGACCGCGCTCTCAAGGTTCTTGGCAAGGGCAACAAAGAGAGAATGGCGTATGTGCCTGGTGGCGCATGGAAAAGACTGGATAAGTGGGTTGAAGAGGTTCGAGGAACGCATGAAGGGCCTTTATTCCCGAGGATCAGGCGGTTTGATGATGTGACTGGAGAGCGGATGTCGGATCAGGCCATCTACCACATCTTGGAGACCAGAAGAGTTGAAGCCGGTCTGGAGATGTTTGCGCCCCATGACCTGCGACGCACCTTTGCCTCCTCGATGCTGGATAACGGTGAGGATATTGTGACCGTGAAGGACGCAATGGGCCACTCAAGCATTGCAACTACCCAGAAATATGACAGACGCGGCGATGAGCGTTTGAAGAGAGCGAGCCAACGCCTCGATATAGCGGATTAACAGCATGAATGATGAAGAACTCGAACTTGCCAGAGCCGAAGCCATGAAAGCCGATAGGTGCTTTTCAAAAGGACGGCTCAGGGACGAATTTCGGATGAAGCCTAAGCCAGGAGTAGAGCCAGTTTCGTTCTACAAAAACGGGTATGGTGGCCAATTTGGAGTGTACCGGATAGCAGATTGCCAACCAATGCGGAGAAGGGGTTGTTCACCGGCATCACAAAAGCAAATAAGGGCGCAATCCATCCTTTCGGTCAAGGCAAGAATGCGTAGCAACCTGGCAAAGGCCTCTGTCATGGCACAAAGGTGGGTCGCTCTGGAACCTCTGGTTCTCGATACCGAGACGACCGGACTTGGTGAAAGAGACCAGGTGATCGAGCTGGCTGTTACTGACATCAGAGGCGCGGTTCTCCTCTGCACCAGATTACGGCCAACCGTGGAAATAGACCCTCAGGCAATGGGTGTTCATGGCATCACCGAGACTGAGCTGTCGAATGAGCCTACGTGGACTCAAGTTGCGCCAGCTCTCGCCCGGCTTTTGTCGGGCCGTCATCTGGTGATATTTAACTCCAGTTTCGACAGTAGGATGTTGAGGCAAACAGCCAGTGCATTTGGAGACCAACTCTCTTGGTGGCAAGAGCAGAACTGTCTGTGCGCGATGAAGCTGGCGGCTGATGCCTTTGGCTCAACCAACCGGCACGGCACAATCTCACTTGCGGATGCCACCTGCGAGGCAGGTGTGAGCTGGAAAGGTCGAGCCCATTCAGCAGCGACCGACGCTATTGCCACCGCCGACTTGGTGACAGAGATAGCCAAAGTCCAACGTGACCTCGTGGTCCAGCTCCAGGAGCTTCAAAGCAAAGGTAATTTGGAATGACAGAACAATCCTACGGCGAAAGTCTCAAATTTTTCTCAGACTGGCAGAAGGACCCCGCGAAACGCACCGGCCTGAATGTGCAACACACGCTAACCAGAGGTGAATATCCTACGGTCAGCATCGAGATTGCGCCGATCAGGGCATCGGGGTCCAGCCCAGACTGGAAAAGCAAGATCACGGTGCAGCTCACTCGCGGCGAACTGACGGCGTTTTGCAGCGTTCTCTTTGGTTTGCGTAGCAAGGCTGAGGGTTCCTATCACGGCGACGCGAAGAATAAGAGCTTTGCGGTTTACAACAACGGCAAGGCCGGTGTTGCGATCATCCTTAGTGAGCGAGGAAACCAGCTCCAGAATTTCATCAATGATGACGACCGAATGGAGCTCGCAGTCTTCGCAGTTCGCCAGCTTTCCAACGCATGGAAAGTTACCCCTTCTGGGGGTCGTCTCAGAATTCGGAAAATAAAGCACGCTAAGGCGTAGTCACCCCGTGACTCCCCCGCGCCGATGCAGCGAGCTTCGTTCCGTCTTGCAGTGACGCAATCAGCGGGCAGGAAACGTTCCCTTTCCGCGCATGGCAGGCGCACACCAGTTCAGACAGCACGGCCTCCATGCGTGCCAAGTCGGCCATCTTCTCGCGCACATCCTTGAGCTTGTGCTCGGCCAGGCCGCTGGCTTCCTCGCAATGGGTGCCATCCTCCAGCCGCAGTAGCTCGGCGATTTCGTCCAGGCTAAAGCCCAGCCGCTGGGCCGATTTCACGAACCGCACTCGTGTTACATCCGCCTCGCCATAGCGGCGAATGCTGCCATAGGGCTTGTCTGGCTCCGGCAGCAGGCCCTTGCGCTGGTAGAACCGGATGGTCTCCACATTGACCCCGGCCGCCTTGGCAAAAACGCCAATGG
>NZ_KV787812.1:0-4921 GCF_001807145.1 Enterobacter sp. HMSC16D10 | reverse complement strand
CTGGGGTGGGTCAGTTTTACACTGCTGCTAACACAGAATGGGCACATCTCGGTTTGTTGAGGCCTTTATTGACCAGTGGGCATACTTGCAGACTGGCCTATACCCAGCCAAGGAGGAGATCCCGGAAGAACTTCAGCCGGTCGCCTTCGAGCTCTCTCACGTCCTGTCTGCCGCCATTAAGCGCGACCCCACCAGCGATGTTTTGGGTTACGTCCTAAGCATGTCTGGCTTCCACAAGAAGGGCACCAATTACTTCCCCACTCCTCCAGAGATTGGCCGCTTGATGTCACTCATTGTTGGCTCACAGTCTTCGGCAGACTTTTATGAGCCCTGCTGTGGTTCTGGCATCAACGCCATTCACTGGATGGAAAACCTGATCGAGAACCACGGTCCCGAAGCATTGAGAGAAGCCTCAATCTACCTGGAAGACATCGATCCGTTGATGGTGAAGTGCTGCATGATCCAGCTATTCCATTATTTCGAGTCCCGCAATACCACTCCCAAAACGCTGAGTATCGTCGGCATAGACACCCTTAGCAGACGAACCAAGAACATCGCCTACTACGCCGAAAAACCTCCAGCAACCGCCGCTACCGTGGCAGCATAAAAAAACCCGCCGATTGGCGGGTTTTGCATTCAATGCGCTGCTCTATGGCACCTTACAGTTTTCCGTACCGGTTCAAGAACGAAGACCTGTCTAAGATCCCCCAGTCTGTCAGCATGTAGTAGCCGGTGGCACCTCGTTCGCCGGTAGACTCCCTGACGAACAAGATATTCATTCCGAACTCATCACGCAGGGCAGACAACTGTCTCTTGATCGTTGATTCAGGAATATTTGTTGCCTTGTGAAGGTCTTGGAGACTTGGCTTCTCCGTTTTAGACAGGGCATTCACCAAAGCAAATTTTCTTTTCATGTCCTGTGAGATCTTCATATTCACCTGTTCTTGACAGGCCCAACCTCTCTGGCTGGGCCTCCTTTATTAGCCTTCGACACTCAGGAGTTCAATGTCTGACACAGGCACATGAACATGCTTTTCCTTGCCTTCGCCATCGAGCGTTTTAACCCAGACAGTAGACGGAACCAGAGCAACACGGTCGGTCATGATGACTCCACGTTTGGTCTCGCCATCCAGGTTAACGTTGACAGCAAAAATCAAACTGTCAGCCCGGACGTTCTTCCATTCCTTGTCCTTCGGCAGAGGAGGAAGAGCATCACCGCCTTCTTCATCTTTGTCCTTGCCGCTGTTATCTGGCTGCTTGACAGGATCTTTGTGCTCACCCTCTTCATCACGCAAAGGGTCTTCGTCATCATCGTCCTGACCATTGGAATTTTTACCCCCTTCCAGTTCCTCCTGGGCAAGGTTCAGGTCGTCATTCCCGGTTTGTTCCGACGTACCATCCCCACCCGAGTTGAGGGATTGCTCGTCGGTGTTGCCAGCGCCAAGCTCATCATTCTGGTGGGAGCCAGTCAGTGGGCCTTTTTCCATTTCGTCTTTGATACGTTTGGCATCATTCAGCAGCTCACGGCTTTGTTTACGAGTAATCCCGTCAGACATAGCCACCGCGCAGACGGCGCGACATCTTTCTTCATTCAGATCGAACAAGAGACGAAGGTTATTCAAGGTCTCTGTATCAGAACATACTTCATTATCGTATAACTCACGCACACAGTCAGGTAGCTTGAGCAACGACAGATGCGTAGATACGAAAGTGATATTCTTACCGAGCCGATCAGCAATATCCTTTTGCTTCCAACCTTCTTCAATAAACAGGTTTAACGCCTCGGCAATCTCTACCGGAGTCAAGTCATCCCGCTGGATGTTTTCGATCAGCTCACCAGCAGTCTCGTCCAAGTTGTTCTGGACCTTATCATTCACCACCAAGTCAATGGTCTCGATACCAGCGTGTTTACACGCTCTCCAACGCCGCTCCCCTTTTTGGATGACGAACTTGCCTTCTTCGTTCTTCGGGAACACGATGATCGGAGACTGCTGCCCTTCGGTCAGCAAGGTTGCCGCCAGCTCTTCAATGTTACGGAAGCGCTTACGAACCTGGACCTTGGATACAACGTCGTCAACAGGTACGGTAAGAACCTCTTTGCCTTTCTTGCCTTTGGCGGCTTTAGCAAGTTCGGACAGGCCTTTTAAATTGTTCAATGCCATCGCTTAGCCCACCTTCTCTAATAGTTCTTCCAACACCGCCTCAACTTCTTTGGCCGCGACATGTCCATAGCGAAGCTCCCAGACAGGGATGCCATCAGTCGTCGCCGTATCGAGCGGAGGCCGGTGCATAATTTTGTTCTCAAACAACAGATCCGGAACTGTGTTCTCCAGCGACTTGAGGGCTTTGTCGTGATTGACAGAGCGGTCCATGTCGTTGATCACGATGCCCAGGATCTCCAAATCTTGGTTGTACGCCTCGCGCACACCAATAATCGTGTTCAGGAGACCTTCTACGCCGTCCACAGCGAAGCCAGAGAGCTTTACTGGACATGCCACATGGGTAGACATCACCAACGCTGCCACCAGCTTTCTGCCGAGGCTAGGCGGACAATCAATCAGCACGTAGTCGTAGTTCTCAAACAGCTCAGCCAAATGGCGAGCCGGATTCATGGCCTGGTCAAGAGGCACAGCCTCCATCTCAAACAGATCCGGGTCGTTTTTCGGCGTATGAATGAGGTCTGCACCGCAAGGGCAGTGCATGACCTCAATGCCGTCCAGCTCGTAAGCGAACAGCTCTGCGGTTTTGGTTCCTGTGAGGATGGGCTCGTAGTCACCATCCTCAAGCTCTCGTCTGGGGGCCAGTCGAGAGGACGTGTTCCCCTGACCATCCATATCCAAGACCAGCACTTTCTTTTTCTTCTGTAACGCCAGATAAAAGGCCTGCTGGATACAGAGGGTACTCTTACCCACTCCGCCTTTCTGGTTGGCGAAGCTGATTACTTTTGCCATACCCACCTCTATTTTGGTTTCTCGCAGGTGATCAAGACCACCCCCAAACTTTCACATGTGAAAGATTGTAGCGATCATAAAATGATACTGCAATATCTAATTATGGTTCTGTTAAAACAAACTTTAAACAAAAAAACGGCCATGAAGGCCGCTTATTGACAAGGTTTGTGCTGTCAGCGCAATTGATTTGCTGCTCCAAGCCCATTCGCCAATAACTGCATCGCATCGTTGAACAGCGCGGAGCCCCGTTCCGGTGTGAGCAATTCCGGCATATCTTCTCGCGGCCAAGTACCGGCTACTTGAATGAGCAAACTGGCAGCCCAGTGGATCTGCTTTTCTTCACTTTCATCGGCCAGAGTGCATACGACGGGGAAACCGTACTTACGCCCCCAGCGACTCACCTCTTTGAACGATACCAGCTCAGGCTTTTGCAAATCCCGGCTGTAGGCCTCAGCTATCATGTGGTTCAGTTCTTTAGCGTCCATTTATCCCACTCTATTGTAAACAAGACATTTTTATCTTTTATATTCAATGGCTTATTTTCCTGCTAATTGGTAATACCATGAAAAATACCATGCTCAGAAAAGGCTTAACAATATTTTGAAAAATTGCCTACTGAGCGCTGCCGCACAGCTCCATAGGCCGCTTTCCTGGCTTTGCTTCCAGATGTATGCTATTCTGCTCCTGCAGCTAATGGATCACCGCAAACAGGTTACTCGCCTGGGGATTCCCTTTCGACCCGAGCATCCGTATGAGACTCATGCTCGATTATTATTATTATAGAAGCCCCCATGAATAAATCGCTCATCATTTTCGGCATCGTCAACATAACCTCGGACAGTTTCTCCGATGGAGGCCGGTATCTGGCGCCAGACGCAGCCATTGCGCAGGCGCGTAAGCTGATGGCCGAGGGGGCAGATGTGATCGACCTCGGTCCGGCATCCAGCAATCCCGACGCCGCGCCTGTTTCGTCCGACACAGAAATCGCGCGTATCGCGCCGGTGCTGGACGCGCTCAAGGCAGGTGGCATTCCCGTCTCGCTCGACAGTTATCAACCCGCGACGCAAGCCTATGCCTTGTCGCGTGGTGTGGCCTATCTCAATGATATTCGCGGTTTTCCAGACGCTGCGTTCTATCCGCAATTGGCGAAATCATCTGCCAAACTCGTCGTTATGCATTCGGTGCAAGACGGGCAGGCAGATCGGCGCGAGGCACCCGCTGGCGACATCATGGATCACATTGCGGCGTTCTTTGACGCGCGCATCGCGGCGCTGACGGGTGCCGGTATCAAACGCAACCGCCTTGTCCTTGATCCCGGCATGGGGTTTTTTCTGGGGGCTGCTCCCGAAACCTCGCTCTCGGTGCTGGCGCGGTTCGATGAATTGCGGCTGCGCTTCGATTTGCCGGTGCTTCTGTCTGTTTCGCGCAAATCCTTTCTGCGCGCGCTCACAGGCCGTGGTCCGGGGGATGTCGGGGCCGCGACACTCGCTGCAGAGCTTGCCGCCGCCGCAGGTGGAGCTGACTTCATCCGCACACACGAGCCGCGCCCCTTGCGCGACGGGCTGGCGGTATTGGCGGCGCTGAAAGAAACCGCAAGAATTCGTTAACTGCACATTCGGGATATTTCTCTATATTCGCGGTTCAGCAGGCATGTCCCCTTTGAGGGCGACCCGACGACAGGATAATCGACCTTATGGTGCGCAAATATTTCGGCACAGACGGTATTCGTGGCAAAGCCAACGAAGGCGCGATGACGGCGGAAACCGCCTTGCGCGTCGGCATGGCGGCTGGCCGTGTCTTTCGTCGCGGTGACCACCGCCATCGTGTCGTGATCGGCAAGGATACGCGCCTGTCGGGCTATATGCTTGAACCCGCGCTCACAGCCGGTTTCACCTCGATGGGCATGGACGTATTCCTTTTTGGCCCGCTGCCGACAACGTATAGGAAGAATAAACGCCCTTTTCACCCAA
>NZ_KV787811.1:0-1958 GCF_001807145.1 Enterobacter sp. HMSC16D10 | reverse complement strand
GTGTTAGCAGCAGTGTAAAACTGACCCACCCCAGCGAAGTAAAACTGATCCACCTGGGCTAGTTTGGCGGCCTTTTCGAGGCCGTCGATGTTGACCCAGGAGCAAACCGTGGAAATCAGAGTTCTTGCCCGACAGGGCCACTCCATCCGGCACATCGCCCGCACGTTGGGGGTCTCGCGCAATACCGTGCGCCGCTACCTCCGCGATCCGTCGGTAGCGCGATACCAGCCCCGTGAACCACGCCCCACCAAACTGGGGCCATTTGAATCTTATCTGCGGCAACGGGTCGAGCAGGCCCACCCCATCTGGCTGCCTGCCACCGTCCTGAATCGGGAAATCCGCGCTCAAGGGTATGGCGGCGGTCTCTCGTTATTGCGCGCCTTCCTCGCCACGCTCAAGCCCGCCCGCCGCGAAGCAGGTCCGGCCGTCCGTTTCGAGACCGAGCCCGGACGGCAGTTGCAGGCTGATTTCGTGGTCTTGCGCCGGGCCAGATCCCCCATGTCGGCCTTCGTCGCCACGCTGGGATACAGCCGCATGACGTTTGTCACCTTCGTACCGGACGAATCCTTCGAGTCCGTGCGGGACTCCCTGTTGCTGGCTTTTGACTATCTGGGCGGTGTGCCCCGCGAGGTGTTGTTCGACAACATGAAGACCGTGGTGCTGGAACGCGATGCCTACGGTGACGGCAAGCACCGTTTTCACCCCGGCTTGCTTCAACTGGCCGATGACCTGGGGTTCCGGATCCGGCTGTGTCGCCCGTATCGGGCCCAGACCAAAGGCAAGGTCGAGCGCTTCAATCGCTACTTCCGCGAGAGCTTCTACAACCCGTTGCTGACCCGGATGAAGGGCACGGGGCTGCTGCTCGATTGTGCTGCTGCCAACCGACGCGTCCGTGACTGGTTGGCAGACGAGGCGAATGTGCGGGTCCACGCCACCCTGAACGAGCGCCCCATCGACCGTTGGCGGCAGGAGCGGGAACACCTGCAACCCTTGCCATCCCGTGTGCGGCGCGACGAGGCCCCCCTGCTGGATAACAGTCTCCGCCCGGTACCACTGGAATCTCTCCAGCACCCACTGTCTGTCTATGACGCAATTGGGGAGGCCTGCCGATGAACCTCCAGCATGAGCGGATCGACGCCCTGTGCCAGCAACTCAAACTCGAACGGGTGGCAACGCATTACCCCGTCCTGGCGCAGCAGGCGGTGCGCGAGGACTTCAGCTTCACCGACTTCCTGGAACACCTGTTGCGGCATGAAGCGGGGTGTCGCCAGCAGCGCAGCCGCGAACTGCTGACGCGGATGGCTTGCTTCCCGGGCATCAAGACCCTGGAGGACTATGACTTCAGCTTCAACCCCGGCGTGCCCAAGGCACTGGTGCAGGAGCTGGGCAGTCTGGCGTTTGTCGAACGGGCCGAGAACGTGGTGCTGATCGGACCCTCTGGCATCGGCAAGACCCACCTCGCCATCGCCTTGGGTTACAAGGCCGCGCAAGCCGGGGTCAAGACACGCTTCATCACGGCAGCCGACCTGATGCTGCAACTGAGCACGGCGCAGCGACAAGGGCGGCTGAAGGAATACTTCAACCGCGCCATCCTCGGTCCACGGCTGCTGGTGATCGATGAGATCGGCTACCTGCCTTTCGGACGCGAGGAAGCGAACCTGTTCTTTCAGGTGGTGGCGAAGCGCTATGAGAAAGGGGCGATGATCCTGACCTCGAACCTGCCGTTCAGCCAGTGGGCCGACGCGTTTGCCGGCGATACCACCCTGACAGCCGCGATGCTGGATCGGCTGCTGCACCATGCCCATATCCTGACCCTGAGCGGCGAAAGCTACCGCTTGAAGGACAAGAGGAAGGCGGGAGTGGTCAGGAAAAATTCCAAACCCGAATGATCCAGGTGGGTCAGTATTACTTTGGTGATTCAGGGGTAAAGTGGGTCAGTTTTCAGTTGGTGTTGACAC